>ONTV01000053.1 GCA_900320855.1 uncultured Lentisphaerota bacterium | reverse complement strand
GGCAGACCGCCTCCTCGACGGGGCAGAAGTAACGCAAGTGGCGCACGTGTCGCCGCAATCGTCAGGAAGTGAAGTGCGGTGAATTACTCAGATGCGCCCTGTTGCGTGCACCCCCTTGCGCTCGGCTTCTGAATTATGCTATACTACGCAAGTTTTCGTCTCGAAAGAGGCCACTTTAGCTCAGTAGGTAGAGCACTTCCTTGGTAAGGAAGAGGTCGGCGGTCCGATTCCGCTAGGTGGCTCCATTCGGGACGAAAGACGAAGGAAAAACGAACAACTCACAGGAGTAATTAGCAATGGCTAAGGAAACATTCGATCGCGGCGGCAAGCCGCACGTGAACGTCGGCACCATCGGCCACGTCGACCACGGCAAGACCACGCTGACGGCCGCCATTACGCACGTCCAGTCCCTCAAGGGCCTCTGCGAAGAGATCAAGTACGACCAGGTCGCGAAGGCTTCCGAGTCCGCCGGCCGTCGTGACGCCACCAAGATTCTGACGATTGCCTCCTCGCACGTCGAGTACGCGACGGAGAACCGCCACTACGCGCACGTTGACTGCCCCGGCCACGCCGACTACGTCAAGAACATGATTACCGGCGCGGCGCAGATGGACGGCGCGATCCTCGTCGTCTCGGCCGTTGACGGCCCGATGCCGCAGACCCGTGAGCACGTCCTGCTCGCCCGTCAGGTCGGCGTTCCGAAGATTGTCGTCTTCCTCAACAAGTGCGACCTCGTCGACGATTCCGAGATGCTCGACCTCGTCGAGATGGAAGTCCGCGAGCTCCTTTCCAAGTACGACTACGACGGCGACAACGCCCCGGTGATCCGCGGCGCGGCCTATCCGGCCACGCAGGCGACGTCGAAGGACGATCCGGCGTGCAAGTGCATCGACGAGCTCATGAACGCGCTCGACACCTACATCCCCGAGCCGCAGCGCGAGCTTGACAAGCCGTTCCTCATGCCGATCGAGGACATCTTCTCGATCGAAGGCCGTGGCACGGTCGTGACGGGCCGCGTCGAGCGTGGCTGCATCAAGGTCGGCGAGGAAGTCGAGATCGTCGGTCTCAAGCCGACGGCGAAGACGGCCGTAACGGGCGTCGAGATGTTCCGCAAGCTCCTCGACCAGGGTCAGGCGGGCGACAACATCGGCACGCTTCTCCGCGGCACGAAGAAGGAAGACGTCTGCCGTGGCCAGGTTCTCGCGAAGCCGGGTTCCATCACCCCGCACACCGAGTTCAAGGGCCAGGTCTACGTCCTCACGAAGGAAGAGGGCGGCCGTCACACGGCGTTCATGAAGGGCTATCGTCCGCAGTTCTACATCCGCACGACGGACGTGACGGGCGACATCCAGCTCCCCGAGGGCGTCGAGATGGTCATGCCGGGCGACAATGTCGAGATCTCGGTCAAGCTCATCGCGCCGGTCGCGCTTGAGGAGAAGATGCGCTTCGCGATTCGTGAAGGTGGCCGCACGGTCGGCGCCGGCACGGTCTCGGCGATCATCAAGTAAAGACAAGAGAAGTCTTCTGTGAGATGTCCGCCCGCACTCTGGCCGCAAGTGGTCGGTCGGGGCGGCGGGCGGACTTAAGGCTCACAAGGGGAAAAGGACAGGAAAATGCGTGATCTCGCGATTTTGGCTTGCGGCGAGTGCAAGCGGCGTAACTACACGACGACTCGGAACAAGAAGACGATGACCGAGCGCCTTGAGAAGGTGAAGTTCTGCCCGCACTGCCGGAAGCGCACGACCCACAAGGAGACGAAGTAATTCGCTCCACCCATTTGATTTAGGGTAGTAGCACAATGGCAGTGCAGCGGTCTCCAAAACCGCCTATGGGGGTTCGATTCCCTCCTACCCTGCCAATTTGACGAGGAAGACAAGTGAGCATCTTTTCAAAGACAAAGGAATATCTGGCCGGTGTCGGCGCGGAAGCGAAGCGCGTGACGTGGCCGGGTAAGCGTGAACTTTGGGAGTCGACGCTTGTCGTCATTTCGTTCATCTTCATTCTCGCCGCGACGACGCTTGTCTGCGACAAGCTGATCGAGGGCTTCATCAAGATTGTCCACGCGGGCGCTTGAGCGGGTTCCGAGAAGAGCTGGAAACGAAGCGGGGAGAGTTGACATGGACAAGCAGTGGTTCGTCCTTCACACGCTGACGGGTCAGGAGAACAAGGCCCAGCGCTCGATTGAGGCGCGCACGAAGCTGGAGCGCATGGAGGAGTATGTCGGGCGTTGCGTCATCCCGACGGAGCGTGTGACGGAAAAGAAGAAGGACGGCAAGAAGCACACGGTGACCAAGAAGTTCTTCCCGGGTTACGTGCTGTGCGAGCTCGCGCTCTACGATGAGGCGAGAGAGTTTGACGAGAACGGGAAGAAGGCGATTTACGAACGGACGTGGCAGTTCCTGCGCGACACCCCTGGCGTGATCGGGTTTGTCGGCGGCGACCGTCCGCAGCCGCTCAAGCAGAGCGAGATTGACGCGATTCTGCTGGACAAGCCCTCGGCGAGTCCGGCGGCGGAGCGTCCGAAGGTCACTTTCAGCGTCGAGGAGACGGTGAAGATTACTGACGGCGCGTTCATGGGTTTGACGGGTCCGATCAGCATGGTTGATCCCGACAAGGGCAAGCTCAAGGTCGAAGTTCAAGTCTTCGGTCGCAAGGTCCCTGTTGACGTCGAATACTGGCAGGTTGAGAAGGTCGCTCTCGAAGAGACCTTCGAGCCCCTCCAGTAAACGGCAGGTTTTGCGGTCCGAATCACCGGGCAGGATCCCCGGGAGGAGCCGCACGAAAGAAAAGGAAGAAGGCAAATGGCTAAGAAAGTCACTGGAGTCGTCAAGCTCCAGATTCCCGCCGGCGCTGCGAATCCCGCGCCGCCCGTGGGCCCGGCCCTTGGTTCTGCTGGTGTCAACATCATGCAGTTCTGCAAGGAGTTCAATGCAAAGACCGCGAAGGATTCGGGTCTCGTCATCCCCGTGATCATCACGGTCTATCAGGACCGCAGCTTCTCGCTCCAGTTCAAGTCGCCGCCGGCGTCCGTCCTCCTCAAGAAGGAAGCGGGGCTCGCCAAGGGCAGCGGCGTGCCGAACAAGAACAAGGTCGGCAAGGTCACGAAGGCGCAGCTCCTCAAGATCGTCGAGATGAAGAAGGCTGACCTCAACACCGACGACCCCGAGCAGGCGGTCAAGATGATTGCGGGCACGGCGCGCAACATGGGAATCGAGGTGGTTGAATGAGCAAGCACGGCAAGAAGTATTTCAACGCGCTGAAGAAGGCCCCCAAGAAGGCCGTCAAGCTGGAAGAGGCGGTGAAGTTCGTCAAGGACAACGCCGGCGCGAAGTTCGACGAGACGGTTGACGTCTATTTCCATCTCGGCAAGGAGCTCACGAAGGGCGACACGGCCGTGCGTGGCACGGTCAAGCTTCCGAACGGCTCGGGCAAGACCGTCAAGGTCGCCGTCTTCGCGGGCGGCGACGCGGCCGAGGCGGCGAAGGCGGCGGGCGCCGATTTCGTCGGTCTCGCCGACCTCATCGAGAAGGTGACGAAGGAAGGCTGGTGCGACTTCGACGTCGCGATCGCGACCGTCGAGGCGATGAAGGAAGTGCGCAAGTGCGCGCGTATCCTCGGCCCGCGCGGCCTCATGCCGAACCCGAAGACGGGCACCGTCACGGACGACACCGCCACCGCCGTCAAGGAGGCGAAGGGCGGCAAGGTCGATTTCCGCATGGACAAGACGGGCAACCTGGCCGTCGTCGCGGGCAAGCGCTCGTTCGAGGCCGACAAGCTCGTCCAGAACATCAAGGCGGTTGTCGCGGCGGTCAACGCGGCGAAGCCGGCTTCGGTGAAGGGCGTCTTCATCAAGTCGATGACGATCGCCACCACCATGGGCGTCGGCGTGCCTGTGATCGCCACGGCGGACGCCGAGTAATCAGGAGGTGACTTAAAATGCATCAGCACAAAGTGCGTCTTGAGAAGGTTGCCATCCTCGACGAGGTCATTGCGCGCGTCAAGGATTCCGACTACTGCTTCATCCTCAACCACGGCGGCGTGACGGTCGCGCAGTTCGCGAAGCTCCGCAAGGCGCTCCGTGCGCTCGACAGCCGTCTCCTCGTCGTCAAGAACACCTATCTCGCGAAGGTCGCCAAGGAAAAGGGCTGGAGCGAGGAGGTCAACGCGATGTTTGCGGGCAACTCCGCGATCGTCACGGGCAAGGGCGAGCCGACGGCGGTCGCCAAGGCCATCATGGAGTTCGTGAAGGACTCCGCCGGCAAGGCGTCCGTCAAGGGCGCGGACTACGACAACAAGATCGTGGACGCGGCGATGGTCGAGGCCCTCTCGAAGATTCCCGGCAAGAACGAGCTCCGCGCGACGCTCCTCATGCTTCTCAAGGAGCCGGCGACGCGTCTGGCGCGCGTCCTCTCCGAGAAGGCGAAGAAGGGCGGCGAGGCGGCCGCGCCCGAAGCGGCGGCCCCGGCGGCCGAGGCTCCGGCGGCGTAAGGGCTCGGGTCTCTCGCGCCTCTCCTGTCGCCCTTGACACGAGAGTCGCGAGGGGCAAGAGAGACAAGAGACAAGCACGAATTTCCTTCGGCTGGAACACGCCGAGGGTTGAACTAAAAAGGAAAAAAGAAAAATGACGAACGAAGAACTCATCAAGGAGCTGTCGGGCAAGACGGTTCTCGAAATCAACGACCTCGTGAAGGCTCTCGAGGAAGCTTGGGGCGTTTCCGCCGCCGCCGCTGTGGCCGTCGCCGCGCCGGGCGCGGGTGCCGCCGCAGCCGAGGAGAAGACCGAATTCGACGTGATCCTCAAGGCCGCCGGCGCGAACAAGATCGCGGTCATCAAGGAGATCCGCGCGATTACGGGCCTCGGCCTCAAGGACGCCAAGGACATGGTCGATGGCGCGCCGAAGAAGGTCAAGGAAGCCATCGCGAAGGACGAGGCCGAGAAGATCGCCGAGCAGCTCAAGAAGGCCGGCGCCGAAGTCGAGGTCAAGTAAGGCCGGACTCGGTTTCGACGAAAAGGGGAGCGGCGTGCCGCGTCCCGCTTTTCGTCTACATTTGGAAAAAGTTCGACTACACGAAAGGAGTTCGACATGAGCAAGTGGGTTTGCCCCGTTTGCGGGTATGTGTATGAAGGCGAGACGCCTCCCGAGAAGTGCCCTCAGTGCGGCGTTCCGGGATCCAAGTTCACGAAGCAGGGCGAAGGGCTCAACTTCGTCGCGGAGCATCATGTCGGCGATGGCATCGTCGAGGATGCGGAAGTGACGCAGGGTCTCAAGGACCACTTCAACGGGGAATGCTGCGAGGTCGGAATGTATCTCGCGATGTCCCGTCAGGCGGATCGCGAGGGCTATCCCGAAGTCGCCGAGGCGTACAAGCGCATCGCGTTCGAGGAGGCCGAGCACGCGGCGAAGTTCGCCGAGCTCCTCGGCAAGACGATTGACGTCGTCACGGATTCGACGAAGGAGAATCTCCGTCGTCGTATGGAAGCCGAATGCGGCGCGACCGCCGGCAAGATGGCGATTGCCAAGCGCGCGAAGGAGCTTGGCTATGACGCGATCCACGACACCGTCCACGAGATGGCGAAGGACGAGGCGCGTCACGGCAAGGCGTTCCAGGGCCTCTACAACCGCTATTTCAAGTAAGCGGAGATTCCGTGATTCAAAGGGCAGGCCGAGGGCCTGCCGCTGATGGGCCGCAGGCGAGATTCGTCGGCGGCCCGCTTCGTTGTTAGAGCTTTTCCTGCGTGTCGGCGAAGATGTAGTCGGGAAGCGTCGCGTTCCAGATGATGGCCTTGAGCCCTTCGCAGCGGGCGCGGATGGCCTGCAGCAGCAGGGAGAGGCGCGCGGTGAGCGCGGCGCGCGCGGCCGGCGAGGCCTCGTCCATGCCCTCCCAGCAGATCTTGACGCGCGAGTAGTCGCCGAGCGTGGCGACGAGGAAGTCGGGCTTCGACGTGTCGACCTCCAGGAGCCCGAGTTCGGCGAATTCGCTTTCGCCGCAGACCAGCACGAGGTCGAGCGCGGCGCGGACCCGCCCCTTTAGCCGCTGGCCGCTCGCCGTGCCGGGTGCGTGCGCTTCGCGGATCGTCGGCAGCGTCTGGGTTCCGCGCAGACGGGAGAAGACCACGCCCTCGGCGTCCGTGACGCGCCCCGAGGCCGTGCGCCGACCGCAGACGTTCAGGCGCGCGACGGGGGTTCGTTCTTCCGCATGGATGCTGACGCGGTTCGGCAGTTGGCGCGTCACGGTGATGTTCCGCAGCGTCGGGATCTTGCGGAGAATCTCGGCGCGCTTCGCCTCGAAGTCGATCTCGGCGAGATTGGCGCCGACGCGCAGTCCGAAGTTCTCGGCGAGGACGTCGGGCTTGACCATTCTCCCCGAGACGATCGAGACCTGCTCGGACATGTCGGTGAGGACGCAGGGTTCGAGGCAGAGCGCGCGCAGCTTCTCGTAGCCGATCGCCAGCCCGATGAGCAGAGCGGTCGCCGCGACGAGGCCGAGGACGAGCCAGAGGCCGCCGCGCCTCCGATGTGCAATCTTGTTTTCTCTCATCGGTCGTAGTCGGCGCAGGCGAGAATGCGGTCGCAGACCCCCGCGAAGGAGAGGCCCGTCTTCATGCCGGCCTTCGGGACGAGCGAGTGGGTCGTGAAGCCAGGCGAGGTGTTGAGCTCGAGGACATAGCAATGCCCCAGGGGCGAGACGCGGAAATCGACGCGCGTGACGCCCCGGCAGCCGACGGCCGCGTAGGCGTCGAGGGCCAGCCGTTGGAGCTTGTGCGCAAGACTCTCGCCCGGGATCGCCGTGCCCGTTCCCGTCGGGCGCGCCCGCTCGCTCGCGTCGAGGAAGGGATAGCGCGTCTCGTCAGACTTGTACTTCTCGTCGTAGCCGTACCACCCGCCCTTGGCGACGATCTCGATCACGGGCAGGGCCTCGCCGTCGATGATGCCGACGGTGAACTCGCGTCCGGGGATGAACGCCTCGACAAGGGCGACGGGGGGCGTTTGGGGTTTGGGGGATTGGGGGGTTGGAGTTTTGGGCGTTTGGAAGGCGGCGGCGAGGGCGGCGGGCCAGTCGGCGGCGGCCGTGACCTTGGAGATGCCGACGGACGAGCCGTCGCACGGCGGCTTCACGACAACGGGAAGCGGCAGGGGTGACTTGGGCGTGTCGGGATTCGCAAGCCCCCAGACGGCGGTCGGCACGCCCTTCATTTCAAGGACCATCTTCGTCTTCACTTTGTCCATCGCGATCTGCGAGGCGAGGACGCCCGGCCCCGTGTAGGGGATCTTGCGGGCGTTGAGCGCGGCCTGGACGCCGCCGTTCTCGCCCCAGCCGCCGTGAAGCGCAATGTAGACGGCCCCGACGTCGGCCGGTAGCGCGTCGAGGTTCTCCTCTGTCAAGTCGATTGGCACGACGTCGTAGGTTCCGAGCGATGCGAGCGCCTCGGCGATGTTCCGGCCGGAGGCGAGCGAGACCTCACGTTCGCTCGACCGCCCGCCCATCAGGACTGCGATTTTCTTCATTCGCGCTATTATACCAAAAACGATGTGATATACTATGCGGAAAATGCGCGGAAAGAAGATTCATCTCATTGGCATCGGCGGCGTCGGCATGGCGGGGCTGGCCGTTCTCCTGAAGGCGCGCGGGGCTGACGTCTCGGGCTGCGACCTGCATCGGAGCGCACGGACGCGTTGGCTGGAGTCGCAGGGCATTCGCGTGGACGAGGGTCAGGACGCGGCGCACGTGGCCGACGCCGAGGCGGTCGTCGTCACGCCGGCCGTGCGTCCGGACTGCCCGGAGCGGCGGGCGGCGGCGGGACGTCGCCATTACCGTGGCGACGTCTTGGCGGAGCTCGTGAGCGCGACGCCGGATTCGATTGCCGTCTGCGGCTCGCACGGCAAGACGACGACGGCGACGTGGATCGCGCGCCTGCTCCTGAATCTCGGCGAGTCCGTCTCCTGGGCGATTGGCGGCGAGACGGGCGACTTTCCCGTCGCGGGCGTGGGGACCGGCCCCCTGGTTGTGGAGGCGGACGAGTCGGACGGCACACTTGCCGGCTACCATGCGACGTTGCTTGTCGTCACGAACTGCGAGTACGATCACCCCGACCACTTCAAGACGCGCGACGCCTATCTCGCCTGCTTCGCGGCGGCGAAGCGGAACGCGGCGCATGTCCTCGACACGCTGGACGGGCTGGAGCCGCTCGCGGCCGCGCTGGGGCTGGACACGCTGGGCCTCGCGCCGCACAATCGGCGCAACGCGCTGATGGCGGCCGAAGTCGCGCGGCGCCGGGGACATGCCGTCGCCGCCATCGCGGCGGCGCTGCCGTCCGTCGTCGCGGCCCGCCCCGACCGGCGCTTCCAGCCGGTCGCGCCTGGCGTCTACACCGACTACGCGCACCATCCGACGGAAATGCGATGCGCCGTCGAGATGGCGCGGCAGGCCTGTCGCGGACGGTTGCGCGTCCTTTTCCAGCCGCACCGCTACTCGCGCACGAAGGCGCTGTTGGCGGACTTCCCGGCGGCGTTTGCGGCGGCGGACGAGGTCGTGCTGTGTCCGACCTACGCGGCGTTCGAGGATCCCCTTGAGGGCGGCGACGTCGCCGACCTCTACGCGGCGTGCCGTGCGGCCTTCGGCGGGGCGACGCCGGGACGCGGTGTGCCGCGCGTCTTCCTGGCGCCGAGCTGTGCGGCGGCGTGGGAGCATGCGCGCAACTCGGAGCAGGCGGGCGACCTGACGCTGTTGCTCGGCGCGGGGGACATCGTCGGGCTCGTGCCGCAGGTGCAGAGGGACAAGGCCGCCGCGTCTGCGGCGGCGTTTCCCCGGCGGCGCGTCTGGATCGGCGCGGGGGCGAACACGTGGCGATCCGACCTCAACCTCTCCATCGACTACGTCCGCACGAACGGCCCCGCCGGCGCGCCCGGCGCGTCGCTGGTCGCGGCGCATCCGACCCTGTTGCCGTGGATGGCCGGGATTCCGGGGACGATCGGCGGCTGGATCAAGATGAACGCGGGCGCCTTTGGACATGCGATCTCGGAAGTCCTCGAAG
This sequence comes from uncultured Lentisphaerota bacterium, assembly GCA_900320855.1. Lineage (GTDB taxonomy): Bacteria > Verrucomicrobiota > Kiritimatiellia > RFP12 > UBA1067 > UBA1067. Next base: position 15,161 of record ONTV01000053.1, on the reverse strand, counting down.
CCGTCAAGGTCGAGGGCGTATGGTTGCCGACGTCCGCCTGTGGCTTTGGCTATCGGACGAGCGCGCTCGCGGGCGAGATCCAGGACTTTCGTCTGGTTGACGACGCGCACGCGGCGACGGGGGCGGACGGCACGCCGGCTGACTACTTGGCGCGGCGGAAGCGCTTTCCGGCGGGGACGTACGGGAGCTTTTTCAAGAATCCGCCGGGCGACGCGGCGGGGCGGCTCCTGGAGGCGGTGGGCGCGAAGGGGCTGCGCGTCGGCGGCGCGTTCGTCTGGGCCGAACACGCGAATGTCATCGTCCGGGGCGAGGGGGCGACGGCCTCGGACGTCCTGGCCCTGGCGCGTCTTTTGGCGGCGCGGGTCTGGCTTCGGCTGGGCGTCCGCCTGGAGCCAGAGGTCTGCGGCATCTGCGTCCGCTAATTCGCCGCCCCTGAGTCGGCTCTTTTTTGATATAATACGCCCCAAATTTTACCAGAAAAGGCGGAACCCATGGGGCAACTCGAAGAATCGTCTGAACTGACGCTTGATTTCACGAAACTCGAAAAAGTCGGCAAGCAAGTCGCCGACACGCGCGCGGCGGGCGGGGCGGCGCATGATCCGGGCGTCATTCCCGTCGCCGTGCAGAATGCCGACACGAAGGAAGTGATCCTCGTCGCCTACACGAACGAGTTCGCGATGCGCGAGTCGTTCGCGAAGCGGAAGCTGATCCTCTGGTCCACGTCGCGCAACAAGCTCTGGTTCAAGGGCGAGACGAGCGGCGAGACGTTCGACCTCCTGGAGGCGTACGTCAACTGCGAGCAGAACTCGCTCCTCTACGTCGTGCGGCCGTGCCGGGGCGGCATCTGCCACACGAAGAACAAGGCGGGCGCGCCGCGCAACTGCTACTACCGCAAGATCGACTTCGACACACTGAAGCTCACGTTCGTCGATCCGTAGGGAGGAATGATTGAATAATCGAATAATCGAATGTTCGAATGTTCGAATGTTTGAATGAAGAGGAAGTAAACGGATCGGTCCACTTGATGCATCTCTCCACCCATTCGGCTATTCAAGCTCTCAACCGTTTGACCATTCGATAATTCCTCATACGACCATTCGACCATTCGATTATTTCCCACTCGATTATTCGATCATTCGACCATTCGATTATTTTCTTAAGCTCTTAACTTTCAAACCACTAACATAGGAATTACAATGGCAGTCTTGCTACAAGGTCTCGTTCTGATGGTGGCCGGCATGGGCATCGTCTACTTCTTTCTTACGCTCCTCGTCTTCGTGACGAAGGTTGCGATGGGCGGCGTCGCGCGGTTCAACGCGCTCCTGCCCGACGAGACGCCGAAGACGAAGCCGCAGGTGCGCGCGTCGGACGACGGCGCGAACATCGCCCTTGCGATCGCGGTGGCGATGAGGGGGTAAGGGCTCCGGGGTGCTTGCCCCTCAAGTCCCTCGCGTCCCTCTTGTCAGGAGGGACTGGAGCGGCGGGAGAGACGGGCGGCGCGAAGCGATTTCAAGTCATTTCGAAACACAAAGAAAACAGAAGGTAATTCACAATGGCCAAGAAAAACGTCAAGTTCATGCTCACGGCGTTCCGCGACGGCTTCCAGTCCGTCGTCGGCGCCCGCGTTCTCTCCAAGGACTTCCTCCCCTGCGTCGAGGAAGCGTACGCGGCGGGCGTCCGCTGGTTCGAGGCGGGCGGCGGTGCGCGCTTCCAGAGCTGCTACTTCTACTGCCAGGAAGACGCCTTCGACGTGATGGACAAGTTCCGCAAGGCGGCGCCGGAGGCCGACCTCCAGACGCTGTCGCGCGGCGTGAACGTCGTCGGCCTCGAGAGCCAGTCGAGCGACATGATCAAGCTCCACGCCCAGATGTTCAAGAAGCACGGCATGAGCTCGATCCGCAACTTCGACGCCCTCAACGACGTCAACAACCTCAAGTGGTCCGGCCAGTGCATCCACGACGCGGGCCTCAAGCACGAGGTCGTCGTCACGATGATGGGCCTGCCGCCCGGGATCGACAACCAGGGCACGCACACGCCGGAGTTCTACCGCGACCGCCTGAAGATGATCATGGACGCGGGCATCCCGTTCGACCGCGTGTGCTTCAAGGACGCCTCGGGCACGTCGACGCCCGCGACCGTCTACAACACGATGAAGCTCGCGCGCAAGCTCCTCGGCGACAAGGTGCACATCCAGTTCCACTCGCACGAGACGGCCGGCAACGGCGTCGCGTGCTACCTCGCGGCCCTTCGCGGCGGCGCGGACGGCCTTGACCTCTCGATGGCCCCGATGAGCGGCGGCACCTGCCAGCCCGACATCATCACGATGTGGCACTGCCTCGACGGCGACCCCGACTTCGGCTTCGACTTCGACATCAACAAGATCAAGAAGGCCGAGGACGCCTTCAAGAACGCGATGAAGAAGTACTTCCTCCCGCCGGAGGCGATGAACGTGAACCCGCAGATCGTGTGGAGCCCGATGCCGGGCGGCGCGCTCACGGCGAACACGCAGATGCTCCGCGACAACGGCATGATGGACAAGTACGACGACATGATCGCGGAGATGTACGACTGCGTGCGCCTCGGCGGCTTCGGCACGTCCGTCACGCCCGTCTCGCAGTTCTACGCGCAGCAGGCGATCCAGAACGTCATGTTCGGCAAGTTCAAGAAGTTCGCGCCGGGCTACGCGAAGATGGTGCTCGGCTACTTCGGCAAAACGCCGGTCGCGCCCGATCCGGAGATCATCAAGAAGGCCGCCGCGTTCATGGCGTCGAGCGAGCTCACGAAGCCCTACTCGACCGTCACGACGAAGACCGTCCTTGAGATGAACGACGCCGATCCGAAGAAGGGCGGCGCGGTCGCGAAGAAGATGCTCGAGGACGCGGGCCTGCCCGTGACGGACGAGAACGTCTTCATCGCGGCGTCCTGCAAGGAGAAGGGCATCCTCTTCCTCAAGGATCCGTCAAAGGCCCCGATGGGCTGCCGTTTCGCCGAGGACGCGAAGCCGGCCGCCGGTAAGGGCGGCGCGGTCACGGTCACGATCGGCGGCAAGGCCTACGGCGTCGAGATCAAGGGCGACGGCAAGGCGGTCGTGAACGGCAAGCTGGTCGATTTCACGGCCGAGGCGGGCCTCAAGGCGGCGCCGGCTGCGGCGGCGGCCCCGGCGGGCGGCCAGGAGGTGAAGGCCCCGGTGCCCGGCACCGTCCTGCGCGTCACGGCGGCGAACGGCGCGAAGGTCGCCAAGGGCGACGAGCTCCTCGTCATGGACGTCATGAAGATGGAGACGCCGGTCACGGCGCCGTGCGACGGCACGGTCACGGTCATGGTCGCCGCGACGGACAAGGTCGCGACGGGCGACGTGCTGGCGGTCATTGGGTAAGGGTAAGGAAATAATCGAATGGTCGAATGCCGAATGATCGAGTTGAAGAGAGCTTGAAGCCTTCAGCTTTCAGTCATTTCCCATTCGACCATTCCATTCGATCATTCGACCATTCGATTATCCGACCATCTAAAGGTTCACTTATGAAAAAGTTTCTGATGGCTCTCCTGGTCGCGGCGGGCGCGTGCGCGTCCTTCGCCGGGGACGGCGGCGAGAAGCCGGCGTGGATGGGCACCCTCAGCAAGGTAACGGACATGTGGGCCGACACGGGCCTCTGCTCGTTCGGCAAGCAGGAGGCGCCCGCCTACATCACGGGCAACTTCGCCGAGGCCGACCGGCCCGCGAAGAAGCCGCTGGCGGCGAACCGCAACGGCTACTACGACAAGGACATGAAGTGGCATGGCGGCTACTTCGACGACGGCGGTCGCTTCGTCGAGGGGCATGAAGTCCACGTGCTGGGCGGGATGCGCTACGGCATCGGCCAGCTCATCATGATTCCGATCTGCCTCGTCCTCCTGTACCTGGCGATCGTGAAGGGTTTCGAGCCGCTCCTGCTGCTGCCGATCGGCTTCGGCGGACTGCTCGCGAACTGCCCGCTCGCGGGCGTGACCGCGCCGGCGATGCTGCACGACGGCGTGATCACCTTCCTTGAGTCGGGCATCCCCGTCATGCAGGGCGGCATCGTCGAGCCGGGCGGCTTCCTCTACTACTTCTTCCGCTTCGGCATCGACACGGGCGTGTTCCCGATCATGATCTTCATGGGCGTCGGCGCGATGACCGACTTCGGCCCGCTGATCGCGAACCCGAAGGCGGCGCTCCTCGGCGGCGCGGCGCAGTTCGGCATCTTCTTCGCGCTCTTCGGCGCGCTCGGGATCGCCGCGATCCTCGGGCAGGACTTCTTCGGCTGCGACCCGCTCAAGGCGGCCGCGTCGATCGGCATCATCGGCGGCGCGGACGGCCCGACGGCGATCTGGCTCACCTCGCGCCTCGCCCCGGACCTCCTCGGCGCAATCGCCGTCGCCGCGTATTCGTACATGGCGCTCGTGCCGATCATCCAGCCGCCGATCATGAACGCGCTGACGACGAAGGCCGAGCGGCTCATCAAGATGCCGCAGCTCCGTCCCGTCAAGAAGATCGAGAAGATCTGCTTCCCGCTGATCGTGCTCCTCCTCTGCGCGCTCCTCCTGCCGTCGGCCGTGCCGCTCATCGGCGCGCTCATGCTCGGCAACCTCGCGAAGGAAGTCGGCCCCTCGGTCTCGCGCATCGCGGACACGATGTCGAACGCGCTCTGCAACATCGTCACGATCATGCTCGGCCTCTCGGTCGGCTCGAAGCTCGCGTGCGAGAAGTTCCTGTCCGGCACGACCCTCGCGATTCTCGCGCTCGGCCTCGTCGCGTTCTGCGTCGGCACGGCGAGCGGCGTCCTCATCGCGAAGCTGATGAACGTCTTCTCGAAGGAGAAGGTGAATCCGCTCATCGGCTCGGCTGGCGTCTCGGCCGTCCCGATGGCCGCGCGCGTCTCGAACAAGGTCTCGCTCGGCAACGATCCGACGAACTTTATCCTCATGCAGGCGATGGGCCCGAACGTCTCGGGCGTCATCGGCTCGGCCGTCGTCGCGGGTGTCCTCTACACGCTCTGCCGCTGACGCGGCGGGGCGTCGAGTTGCCTGTCGGGCTGAAAAATGATACAATACCGAAAATTATAGTCAAACAAGGCAGTTGCGCATGGCGAAAGAAGAAGATCAGGCGATTGAGGTCACGGGAACCGTCACGAAGGTTCTCCCGGCGACGATGTACAAGGTTCAGCTCGAAAACGGGCACGAGGTTCTCGCGCACATCTCGGGCAAGATGCGAAAGTTCTTCATCAAGATCGCGATCGGCGACAAGGTCACGGTCGAGATTTCGCCGTATGACCTCGGCAAGGGCCGCATCACCTACCGCCACAAGGTCTGATCGGGGCGTTCCAGGCCTCCAGGCCGCCAAACCCCCAAACCCCCAAACTTCTTAACCCCCAAACTTCCAAACATCCAAACTTAACTTAAGGAGAGACACACATGTCAGGTCACAGCCACTGGGCGACAATCAAGCGCGCGAAAGGCGCGGCGGACGCGAAGAAGGGCAAGATCTTCTCGAAACTCGGCAAGGAAATCACGATCGTCGTGAAGGCGAAGGGCGGCAACCCCGACAACAACCCGACGCTCCGCACGCTCATCGCGAAGGCGAAGGCGGCGCAGATGCCGAACGAGAACATCGAACGCGCGATCAAGAAGGGCACGGGCGAGCTCGAGTCGGCCGAAATGGTCGATGCCCAGTACGAGGGCATCAAGAACGGCACGGCCGTCGTCGTGCGCGTCCTCACCGACAACAAGAACCGCGCGGCGGCCGAGGTCTCGAACGTCTTCAAGAAGAACGGCATCGAGCTCGCGAAGCCGGGCAGCGCGTCGCGCCTGTTCGACAAGCTGGGCCAGATCATGATTCCGGCGGCGGACGGCCTGACGGAAGACAAGGTCATGGAAGTCGCGCTTGAGGCGGGCGCCGAGGACGTGGTCGCCGAGGACGGCGGCTTCACGGTCAAGACCCAGCCGAACGACTTCATCGCGGTCAGCGACGCCATCAAGGCGGCGGGCATCACGATCGACGAGGAGAACTCGAACGTCGGCCTCGTGCCGAACATGACGAATCCCGTCTCCGACGTCGCGGTCGCCAAGGCGATCAACAAGTTCGTCGAGATGCTCGAAGACCTCGAGGACACGCAGGACGTCTACCACAACATGGAGACGACCGACGAGGTCGATGCGGCGCTCGAAGCCGAGGGCTGAACGATCGGTGCGGATTGATCTGCGCCTTGCCTCTGACCGCTTAGCGTCGAGAGGCGGGGCGCGTTCCGTTTTTTGGGGGCTCGCCGGGAATCGCGGCAGTCGCGCCCACGGGATGGTGAACTGAGCAGAACAGGAGAGGAGCGTTCCAATGAAGACGAGTCGGGTTATCTGTTTCTGTCTGGCGGTCGTCTGCGGGTGCGGGACGGTTGGGGCGGACGCAAGCCCCGTTGAGCCGGCGCGGCTGGACTTCGGGCCGTTCGAGCTGGCGAACCCCGCGCGCGAGGCGCGCGTGATGATCGGGCCGGACGAGACGCCGGAGGTGCGCGCGGCGATCGCGCAGCTCGTCGAGGACGTCGCGAAGCGCACGGGCGTGCGGCTGAAGCGCTCGACCTACTCCTCGGCGATGGGCGGCGACGTCTTCGTCTCCACTCAGCCCTGGGCCGCGAAGGCCGCCTGGTTCGTGCGCCTCAAGAACAACGTCGTCGCGGTTCACGGCAGCGACGCGGCGGGGACGCTCAAGGCCGTGCGCGCATTTGCGGACTTCGTGCAGGGCCTCGCGACGCCGACGCTCGCGTTCGACGGCATCGACCTGAAGGAAGGCCCGCAGCCGGGCGACGTCTTCGAGGCCGAGCGCGCGCGCGTCGAGGCGCTACGGCGCGGCAACCGCGACTGGGAGAACGAGTGCGTGACCGAGATCAACCGCCGCCCCGCGCGCGCGGACGGCTATCCGCTCGCCCGCGTCGCGGACGCGCTGACCGAGGAGCTGCCGCAGACGCCCTACGCGAAGTCGCTGAACGGACGCTGGAAATTCGCGTGGAACGGCTCGCCGAAGCAGCGCCCCGCCGACTTCTGGCGCGCCGACTATGACGACGCCGACTGGCTGGAGATCGACGTGCCCTCCTGCGTGGAGATGAAGGGCTTCGGTTCGCCGGGCTACGTGAACATCCTCTACCCGCACGTCAACAATCCGCCGTTCATCGGCGACGCCTACAATCCCGTCTCCAGCTACCGCACGCGCTTCACGGTTCCGCCGGAATGGGCGGGACGCCGGATCATCCTGCGCTTCGACGGCGTCTACTCCGCCTACTACGTGTGGGTAAACGGACAGAAGGTCGGCTACGCCGAAGACAGCTGCCTTCCCTCGGAGTTCGACATCACCCCCTACCTCAACTCCCCCAACACGCCAAACCCCCAAACCTCCAACACCCTCTGCGTCGAAGTCTATCGCTGGTCGGACGGCAGCTATCTCGAAGACCAGGACTTCTTCCGCTTCTCCGGCATCTACCGGGGCGTCACGCTCTGGGCCGAGCCAACGGACGGCATTCGGGACTACGCCGTGCGGACGCATCTCGACGGACGCATCGAGGTGGACTGCCCCGGCGCGAGCTGGGCGCTCTACGACGCCGCCTTCCGCCCCGTCGAGACGCCCGTCCGCGACGTGCGACTCTGGAGTGCGGAAGATCCGTATCTCTACACGCTCGTCCTGACGAAGGGCGATGACATCCGCTCCTGCAAGGTCGGCTTCCGCGAGGTGCGGCTTGCCCCGAACGGCGAGATCCTCTTCAACGGCAAGCCGCTCAAGTTCAAGGGCGTGAACCGCCACGACGCCTCGCCCGTCAATGGACGCGCCGTGACGCGCGAGGAGATGCGGACGGACGTCCTTCTCATGAAGAAGGGCAACTTCGACACGGTGCGCACGGCGCATTATCCGAACGATCCGTACTTCTACTACCTCTGCGACCGCTATGGCCTCTACGTGCAGTGCGAGGCCAACGTCGAGTCGCACGGCGCGTACTACGGCTGGAAGTCGCTGGCCTATCCGCCGTCCTGGGCGAAGGCCACCGTCGAACGCTGCGCGCGCATGGTGGCCTTCTACCGCAACCATCCGTCAATCTACCTCTGGTCGCTCGGCAACGAGGCGGGGACGGGGCACAACTTCGAGATTGCGCACCGCGAGATGCTCAAGCTCGACGACACGCGCCTCTACATGAACCGCAACGACAACGAGAACTTCAAGATCCACGGACACGGCTACCTGACGCTGGAGGAGCTCGCGCGCCTGGCGAAGTGGGCGCCGTTCCACCAGAGCGAATATGCGCACGGCATGGGCAACGCCATGGGGAATTTCCGCGAGTACTGGGACGTCTACCGCGCGCACGCGGCGCTGTCCGGCGGCTGCGTCTGGGACTGGTACGACCAGACGGTTCGGATCGACACGGACCGGATCGGGCCGGACGGTGCGCGCATCTCCTACTGGGGCTATGGCGGCGACTGGGACGAGCGGCCGAACGACGCGAACTTCTGCGTGAACGGCGTCATCGGCCCGAAGCGGGAATGGTCGCCGAAGCTGACGGAGGTCGCGCACGTGCAGCAGGATCTTGAGGTCGTCTGCGCCGACGCGGCGAGCGGGCGCGCGCAGCTCGTCAACCGCGCGGCGTTCACGTTCGCCGACGCCTACGACGGCACATGGGCGCTCTTCGAGGACGGCGTGCGGGTGGACGGCGGGCCGCTCGCGGTGCCGCACCTCGCGCCGCAGCGCGCGTGCGAACTCGCCTTGCCGAAGCCGTCCGTCGCGCTCCGCCCCGGCGCGGAGCGCTTCTACCGCGTCGCGTTTGCGTTGAAGGACGACCGGCCGTGGGCGCCGCGCGGCTGGGAGGTCGCGCACAGCCAGCTGCGCTACGGGAAGCCACCGGCGCCCGTCGCGCGCGCCGCCGTTCCAGGCGCGGTCTGCGAATGGGAGGAGACGGCGGACGAGATTCGCGTGCGCGGCGGCGGGACGGAAAGCATGTTCGCGAAGCGGACGGGCACGCTCGCGCGGCTTGCCCTGAACGGCAAGACGATTCTCGCGGACGAGCAGGGCATCTGTCGCGGGCCGCGCCTCACCTGCCAGCGGGCGTTCACGGACAACGATGCGCAGCTGCGCAAGGCGTTCTACGCCTCGGGCCTGACGCAGCTGCGCTACCATCCGCGCCCCGTGAAGGTCGAGCGGACGGCGGACGGGGCGGTGGTCGTCCGCGCCGTCGTCGAGGTGACGGGCTCAAAGAGCGCGGCGTTTACGCATGAGCAGACCTGGACGTTCCGGGGGGATGGATCGGTCGAACTCGCGAGCGTGACGACGCCGCGCGGCGACATGCCGCAGCTGCCGCGCCTCGGCCTCTCGATGATTCTCGATTCCGCGCTGGAGAACGTCCGCTACTACGGACGCGGCCCGTGGGAGAACTACGTCGATCGCTGCACAGGGTCGGACATTGCGTGCTGGGAGACGACCGTGACGGATCTCTACGTCGAGTATGCGCGCCCGCAGGACAACGGCTATCGAAGCGACGTGCGCTGGGCGGCGTTTCTGGACGACGCGGGCGACGGCGTGCTGGTCAAGGGGTCTGTCCCCCTCTTCGTGCAGGCCCTGCACTACTCGATGAGCGAGCTGGAGCTGCAGCGCCACCGGGGCGCGGGCTCGTGGAGCGATGCCTCGAAGGAGCGGTTCTACGCGCCGATGTTCCCCCGGAAGGAGGTCATGCTCAATCTGGACGTCCGCCAGCGGGGCCTCGGCAACGGCAGCTGCGGGCCGGGCCCGCTTGCGGGCTACACGTTCCCGAACCAGCGCGAGAGCTGGTCGGTGACGTTCGTGCCGGTGAAGGGCGCGACGCGCGAGACGCTGCGCCGCGCGGCGGCGACCGTTCCGCAGACGATCCCGGACAGCCCGGCGCCGCGCTCGATCCGCGCCTCCGGCATGGGCTTCGACGGCGGCTGATCGGGCTGGACGAAGCCGATTCCTGGGGAACGTTTGACGGCGTTCCCCGCCCGTTGTAAGTACAACGGACGGGAGGCGTTTCCTTGTGCTACAATGCGCGGCGTCAAAGGAGCGGTGCATCCGCGCCACGGTGGCCGGGTGTCGAAGCCGCTCCCCGAAACACCAGCAAAGGGGAGGAGACGTCATGAAGTTCTACAAGTGCGACGTGTGCGGCAAGATTGTCGCCATGGTAAAGGAAACGCCCGTCGAAACGGTCTGCTGCGGCCAGCCGATGCGTGAGCTCGTGCCCGGCCAGACGGATGGCGCGACGGAGAAACACGTCCCCGTCTACAAAGTCGAGGGCGACACGGTCACGGTAACGGTCGGCGCGCTGGAGCATCCGATGACGGAGGCCCATCACATCGCGTGGATCGCCCTCGAGACCGCGAACGGCAACCAGCGCAAGGAGCTGAAGGCGGGGGACAGGCCCCAGGCGACGTTCGCGCTCGTGCCGTCCGACACGGTGAAAAGCGTCTACGAATACTGCACCCTCCACGGCCTGTGGCGGTGCGATGGAAAGGAGGCCTGACCATGAACGACATCCACATGCAAAAGAACGCGATGTTCTGCCGGCAGTGCCAGGAGACGTTCGGCAACACGGGTTGCACGCGCGTCGGCGTCTGCGGGAAGCGCCCCGAGACGGCGGCGCTCATGGACGTCCTGGTCGCCGGGCTGGAGGAGCTGGCGGCGGCGAAGGAGCCGACGCGCGCGCGTGGGCGCTTCGTCATGGAGGCCCTGTTCCTGACGCTCACGAACGCGAACTTCGACGACGAGCGCCTGCGGGAGGCGGTCGCGGCGTGCGAGCGTGACCTCGGCCATTCGATCGGTCGCACGGTGCCGCGCGCCTTCTCGGACGTCGATGCCGACGTGCGCAGCCTCAAGGAGGTCACGCTCTTCGGGCTGAAGGGCGTCGCGGCCTACGCGCATCACGCGGCCGTGCTCGGCAAGGAGGACGACGCGATCTACGCCTTCGTCTTCCGTGCGCTCAAGGCAATGGGCGAGGGCCTGTCGGCCGACGCGCTCACGCGGCTCGTCCTCGCCTGCGGCGAGACGGCCGTCCGGGCGATGACGCTCCTTGACGCGGCGAACACGGAGGCCTACGGCAAGCCGGCGGCCACGCCCGTGAGCCTCGGCGTCGGAACGCGGCCCGGCATCCTCGTCTCGGGGCATGACCTGCGCGACCTCGCGGAACTCCTCGAGCAGACGAAGGACAGCGGGCTCGACGTGTACACGCACGGCGAGATGCTGCCGGCCCACGGCTATCCGGCGTTTCGGAAGTACGCCCACCTGAAGGGCAACTACGGCGACGCCTGGCATCGTCAGCAGAAGGACTTCGCGTCGTTCAACGGCGCGATCCTCATGACGACGAACTGCATCGTGCCGGTGCTGGACGCCTACCGCGACCGCATCTTCACGACGGGCGTCGCCGGGTATCCGGGCGTGCCGCATGTCGCCGACCGCGTGGACGGGAAGCCGAAGGACTTCTCGTCCGTCATCGCGCGGGCGAAGCGGTGCGCGCCGCCGCAGCCGCTGGGCGTGGGCGAGGTGACGACGGGCTTCGCGCACGGCCAGGTGCTGGCGCTCAAGGACAAGGTGATTGCGGCCGTGAAGGCCGGGAAGATCCGCAAGTTCGTCGTGATGGCCGGCTGCGACGGCCGCCACCTCACGCGCGACTACTACGCGCGCGTGGCGGAGGCGCTGCCGGCCGACGCCGTGATCCTGACGGCGGGCTGCGCGAAGTACCGGTACATCCGGCGCGTGACGGGGACGATCGACGGCATTCCGCGCGTCCTGGACGCGGGGCAGTGCAACGACTCCTACTCGCTTGCGGTCGTCGCCCTTGCGCTCAAGGACGCCTTCGGGCTGGACGACGTCAACAAGCTGCCGCTCGCGTTCGACATCGCCTGGTACGAGCAGAAGGCGGTCGCGGTTCTGCTGGCGCTTCTTGCGCTCGGCTTCCGCAACATCCGGCTCGGGCCGACGCATCCGGCGTTCCTCTCGCCGGGCGTGGCGCAGACGCTCGTCGCGCGTTTCGGGCTTGCGGGCATCGGCACGCCCGAGGACGACGTGCGCGCGATCATGGGCTGACGCGCGTTCAGCCCGGCTCCGACGGCGGGGGAACGTCACGGGATTTGGTATAATACGCGGCCATGAAGACAAAGCCGCTCTTTCTCGTGATGTCCGCGCCGTCGGGGTGCGGCAAGTCGACGCTGATCGACATGCTCCTGCAGGAATATCCCGATTTCGTCTATTCGATTTCCTGCACGACGCGTGCGCCGCGCGGCGAGGAGGAGGACGGGCTCGACTACCATTTCAAGACGAAGGAGCGCTTCGAGGAGCTGATCCGCGAAGATGCCTTCATCGAATACGCGAAAGTCCATGACCACTACTACGGCACGCTGAAGGCGCCGATTGAGGAGGTTCTCGCCGAGGGGAACTCGATGATCCTCGACATCGACGTGCAGGGCGCGGCGAAGGTGCGCGACTACGTGCGGCGACTGCCGAACACCGACCCGCTCAAGATCGGCTATGTGGACGTCTTCGTCAATCCGCCGTCGCTGGAGGAACTGCGCGCCCGCCTGGAGGGGCGCGGCACGGATGCGCCGGACGTCATCAAGAAGCGGCTGGCGAACGCCGAGGGCGAGATGGCGCGAGCGGGCGAGTACATGTTCCAGGTCACGAACGACGACCTCGGCCATTGCTACAAGCGCCTCTGCGACCTCATCGACGCCTTGAGCGGCCGGATGTGAGAGAGAGGTTTGGGTGTTTGTCGGTTTGGAAGTTTGGGTGTTTGGAGGCTGAGACATTGAGGAGTTTGGAAGTCTGGAGGTTGAGATGAAGAAGCGACTGAAATATGCGATGGTGGGCGGGGCGAAGGCCTCGTTCATCGGGCCGATTCACCGCATGGCGATTCGGATGGATGACTTGGCCGACCTCGTGGCGGGGAACTTCTCGCGCGACGCGCGGACGAACGCGGCGAACGGCGCGGCGTTCCGGCTTGACCCGGCGCGCGTCTACCCCGACTGGCAGCGGCTCATCGCCGCCGAAAAGGGGCGGATCGACTTCCTCGTCATCTGCACGACAAACGAGACGCACTACGCGATCGCGAAGGCGGCGCTTGAGGCGGGGCTCGACGTCTTCTGCGAAAAGCCGCTCTCGCTCACCGTCCGGGAGGCCGAGACGCTGGGGCGGCTTGCCGCGCGCAAGGGGCTTGTCCTCGGCATCCCGTTCACCTACACGGGCTATCCGATGATCAAGCTCGCGCGTGACCTCGTGAAGAAGGGCGAGGTCGGGCCGATCGACAAGATCCACCTCGAATACGTGCAAGGCTCGTTCCGCAAGCCCGACCGCCGCAACGGATGGAAGATGGATCCGAAGATCGCGGGCCCGAGCTGCGTCGTCGCCGACATCGGCGTGCATGCGTTCACGATGCTCGAATACGTGTCGGGGCTGCGCGTCGAGTCGCTTCTGGCCGACCTCTCGTCCTATGCGAACGGGGCGGGGCTGGACGATGACGCGTCGATCCTGCTGCGGCTCGAAGGCGGCGCGAAGGCCGCGCTCGTCACGTCGAAGGTCGCCACGGGCGAGGAGAACGGCGTCCGTCTGCGCGTCTATGGCGCGAAGGGGTCGATCCATTGGGATCAGGAGGCGCCGAACTACCTGACCGTCAAATATCCGATGAAGCCGGATCAGACCTTCCGGCGGAAGGCGCCCTATGTCGAGGGCCTGTCTCCGGCGTCCGTCCGCGCGTCGCGTTTCCCGGCGGGTCATCACGAGGGCTTCGTCGAGGCGCTGGGGAACATCTACGACGAGTTCGTCGCGTCCGTCCTCTCGCGCAAGGCGCGGGACTTCCCCGGCGCGGAGGCAGGCGTGCGCTCCATGCGGTTCGTCGCGGCGGCGCTGAAGTCGTCCAAGGCGGGGGCGCGGTGGACGCGGCTCTGAAATTATGGTAAACTACGCAGATATTTTCGAAATAGAGGAGATTGTAGTCAAATGAAGACTAGCAGCAAGGCGCAGGACAAGTGCCAGGTTAAGCTTTCCGTCACGCTCGACGCCGACGAGATGAAGGCCATCGTCAAGGACGTCGAGAAGGTGTTCGTCCGCGAGGCGCAGATTCCGGGCTTCCGCAAGGGCAAGGTTCCGCTGGAGCTGATCCGCAAGGAGTTCGCGTCCGGCCTGAAGCAGGAGATCGAGCGCGCGATGTTCCAGAAGAACTACGCCGAGGCCGTGAAGGCCGAGAAGCTCGACGAGGTCGCGCTTGCCGACGTGCAGGGCATCACGTACAATGCGGACGGCGGCTCGTTCGACGCGATCGTCGAGGTGAAGCCGACGTTCAAGCTTCCGACCTACAAGGGCCTGAAGGTCGAGTTCAAGGACGCGAAGGTTGAGGACTCCGCCGTGAAGGACCAGATGGCGCGTCTGCGCGCCGCGTACGCGACGTTCGAGGACGCGAAGGAGGGCGAGTCCGTCGCCGAGGGCGACTATGTCCAGATCGACTACGAGGGCATGGTCGGCAAGAAGAAGATCCTGGAGATCAACCCCGAGGCGAAGATCGTCGGCGAGGGCAAGGGCTTCTGGGTGCAGGTCGAGGAAGGCCGCTTCCTGCCGGAGATCCTGGACGCGGTCAAGGGCATGAAGGTCGGCGAGACGAAGGCGGACGTCAAGGCGAAGTTCGACAAGGAGGCGGCGCCGGACGGCCTCAAGGGCGAGAAGGCCGTCTACACGGTCACGCTCAAGGGCTTCCGCCGCCGCGTTCTCCCCGACGACAAGACGTTCGCCGAGAAGGCGAAGGCCGAGAGCGTCGAGAAGCTGGAGGCGACGATCCGCGAGTCGATGGAGAAGCGCGCCGTCGAGCAGGAGTCCGCGCGCCGCGAGAACGAGGCGATCGACCTCCTCATGAAGAAGGTCGACTTCGACGTGCCCGGCTCGCAGGTCCGCCGCGCGATGGACGGCTATCTGCAGGAGCTGGCGCAGCGCGCCCAGTATTCGGGGCTTGACGCGAGCTACTTCGAGAAGAACCGCGACCAGATCATCAAGGACGCCGAGGCGACGGCGACGAAGCAGGTTCGCCTCTGGTACGTGATTGACGCCATCGCCAAGGAAGAGAAGATCGAGGCGAAGGACGAGGAGAAGGGCAAGAAGGTCATCGAGTTCATCCTCGCGAACGCGAAGAAGT
>ONTV01000076.1 GCA_900320855.1 uncultured Lentisphaerota bacterium | reverse complement strand
TGGTGTTTCTGGCCGTGCCCGAGAGTGTGTGGCCGGTGGCGGCGGTGAAGAGCGACGAGGCCATGCCCTTTCCCGTGCCGGAGGCGGAGGGGCGGCTGTCCCTTCTGGCGGAGGAGCCGATCCGGCGCCGTGCGGAGAGCTGTGACGCCGTGCTCATAGGCTGCGGCCTGGGGCGGGGCTGGCAGACGGACGCTCTGGTGCGGAAGCTGCTGACCATAGAAAAGCCTCTGGTGCTGGATGCCGACGGCTTAAACGCTCTCAGCGGCCGCGAGGAGCTGCTGCAAAAGCGCGCCGCCCCCACGATCCTGACGCCCCATGAGGGGGAGTTCCTCCGGCTGGGGGGCGGCCTTTCCGCCGGACGGGAGGCGGCAGCGGCGGCATTTTCCGAAAAGTACGGCGTATACTTAGTTCTGAAAGGGCACCGCACCGTGGTGGCGGCTCCGGACGGGCGCCTCGCCGTCAACGGCACCGGCAACAGCGGCATGGCCAAGGGCGGCAGCGGCGATGTGCTGGCGGGGATGATCCTCTCTCTGCTGGGTCAGGGCTGCGAAGCGTTTGCAGCCTGCTGCGCCGGCGTGTGGCTCCATGGCCGAGCCGGTGACCTGGCGGCGGCGGACAAGGGGGAGCGGGGCATGACCCCCACCGACCTCTTGGAGCAGATACCCTACGCCATGAAAGACCTATAAATATAAATCAGTCTGCCGAAAAAATGATCCTGTCATTCCGAGGGAGCGAAGCGACCGTGGGAATCCATAATTTCCTCCCCGAAAAAACGGATGGCAAAGCCCGTGTGCGCACAGACTCCGCCATGATTTTTTCGGCACACTATAAAATCGGGATACGGAGAGCCTTTCAATTTATAATGAATAAATAGGAGGGCAAAGCCGTGAAAAAATACTGGCTGACGGGGCTTGCGCTGTGCCTGCTGCTGGCGGGCTGCGGCCATTCCAAGCGGGAGGCGGTGCAGGCGTATTACGCCGGCATACAGTCGGCGCAGATGGAGGCGCAGGTGGTGGTGCATTTGCCCACCGACGACCGCACCTTCACCGTGGCGGCGGCATACGACAGGGAATCGGGCGCCACCACCACCATCATGGAGCCGGAGATCCTGCGCGGACTCAGCGCCACGGTCTCGGCAAAGGAGATGCAGCTTTTGTATGACGGCAGCGTGTGGCCGGCCGGAGACGGCGGGAGCCTGTCGGCGGCGGTTGACGGGTCGCGGCGGCCGCTCGACTGGTCGCTCGTCGTCGAGCTGCCGGGGCTGACGAATCGCGTCCGCCTGGCCGAGCAGCCCGTCAAGACGGTCGGCGACACGCGCTCTTACGCGAACCTGACGGTCGAGGGCCGCACGTTGGACGTCTCGGTCGTCCTTTCGCGGCGGACGGACGCGGCGGGGGCGGACGAGTGGACGGGCTTTGTCGTCAACCGCGAACCCGGGTGCGTGGTCACGCAGCTGCGCGGCGAGGCTGCGCCCATCAAGGTCGTCCGGGGCAGGACCGAACTCTACTATCCGTCGGGCATTGGCCAGCGTGTGCGAAACTTTCCGCAGAAAGACGCGAACCTCATCCGTCTGCACGGACACGAGATCGCCTGGGCGAACGTGCCGCCGCCGTCGCAGGAGGAAGTCCTGACGGGCCTCAAGGACGGCTGGCCGTGGCGTGCGCTGGGCGACGGGCGCTTCGTCTTCGTGACGGCCGGCGAGTATCCGTCCTGCTCGATGCAGATGCAGTTCTACGCAGTCTCTGGGGACGATCGGTGCTTCTACTTCCTTTCGCGCGATCCGCGCCTGACGCCGAAGAAGGGCACGTTTTTCTTTGACGCGAACCGCGATGAGCTGTTCTGCTCGGTCGTGCTGCCGTTGGGGCTTGCGGCGGGTGACGCGTTCGCGATTCCGCCCACCGTCTTTCATGAAAAGGCGGGCGAGGACTGGCGTTTCGCGGCACGCGAATACCGCGCGTGGTGGGACACGTGCCATCGCATGGCGACGATCAGCGACGCCGACCGCGACATGGTCGGGTTCTTCGAGTTCATCCTCGAGCAGCAGAACTGCCGGATGATCCAGTATCCCTACACGGACTTTGCGAAGCTCGGCGACGTGGTTCTCGCGCACGGCCTGCGGCACATCGAGTTCCACGGCTGGCATCGCGGCGGGCATGACACGAACTATCCCGTCTACGAGCCGGACGAGCGCATGGGCGGCGAAGCGGGCCTGCGGCAGGGTCTGGCCGACCTCCAGAAGCGCGGCCTGCGCGTCGCCGCCTACTTCAACGGGCAGCTCATCGACATCGGCGAGGACGCCTCCGGCACGCAGAACACGACGGCCTGGCGGCGGAAATACGGCGACGCCTGCGCGCTTGTGATGGCGGACGGGCGGCCGTTCCCCGAGCACTGGAACAAGTTCAAGGACACGGACGGACACTACTTCTACCGCGCCTGCCTCTCGGCGTCGGCCTGGTACGAGCAGATGCTGAAGGTTTCGCGGCAGGCGAAGGACTATGGCTTCAACGGTCTCTTCTTCGACCAGATGGGAACGTCAGGGCCGAAACGGTGCTTCAGCGCGCAACACGACCATCGCCCCGGCGACCTCGTCTGGTGCGAAGATCGCCCGCGCTTCTTCCGCAACCTGCTCGCGGAAATCCGCAAGACGCACCCCGACACGCCGCTGCTGGCCGAAGGCTGGAACGACTCAATCAACGAGTCGACGATCATCTGCCAAGGCAACGGCAATCCCGTCGAGTCCGAGCTTATCTTGCGGCGCTTCGACGGCGACGCGATCATCGAGCCGTTCCCGGAGCTGCTCTTCTACACGTTCCCCGAAGTCATCTACACGGACCGCTTCTTCTCGCCGTATGCGACGCGGACGCGCGCGAACGTGACGGCGGCGGTGAACCTCCGCATCGACATCGAGTCGCGCTACGTGCCCGACCGTCCCTACTGCGAGAGCGGAATCCGTCCCGCGACGAACGCCTATGACCTCATGTTCCATGCGCCGAAGAACCAGCTCGCCGGCTACTGGACGGAGGACTGGGCGAAGAACCGCGACTACCTGCGGACGGTCTGCGACTTCCGCCGCGCCAACCGCGACCTCCTGCTGCGCGGACGGTTCGCCGCGACGGACGGCTTCACGTGCGTCGGCGGAAAGAAGATCATCGCCAACCGCTGGGTCGGCGCGGACGGCGACAGTGGCGTCCTCGTCTGGAACGCCGACGACAAGCCGGCGACGGTGACGGTGACGTGCGCAGAGCGGCTCGCGTCGGTCACGGAGCCGGAGGCGGGGCAGGTCGATCCGACGGCGCCAATCCCGCCGAACGCGCTGCGGCTTTACCGCTACGCGCGCGCAGAAGGTGGAGAGGCGGAGAAGTGGAAAGGAGGAAAGGTGAAATGAGAAGCGGAGGGATGAAGGAACTGTTGGTTTGCATGGCGGCTGCGCTGACGGCCGGCCTGTCGGCGACTGCCGACACGACGTGCGACCCGTCGCGGTCGGTCGAGTGCCGCGCGCGCGGCGGCCTCCCGAACGCGCGTGCGAAACTGCGGGCAGGCGAGACGGTGCGCCTCGCCTATCTCGGCGGCAGCATCACCAAGGCGAATCCCGGCTGGCGCGCGATGACGCGCGACTGGTTTGCGGCGCGTTTCCCGAAGGCCCGCATCGAGGCGATCGACGCGGGCATCCCCGGCACGGGGAGCGACTTCGGGGCGTTCCGCCTGACGGCGGACGTGCTGACGCAGAAGCCTGACCTGCTGTTCGTCGAGTTCCGCGTGAACGGGTCGGGCGGATTCGACTGCCCCAGCGTGGAAAGCATCGTCCGCCAGACGTGGACGGCGAATCCGCGCACGGACATCTGCTTCGTCTACACGCTGGACGAAGGCATGCTCCCGGCGCTGTCCGCCGGACGGCAGACGGCCTTTGGCACGGCGATGGAGACGGTCTGCAACCGCTACGGCATTCCGTCGATCGACTTTGCGCCCGAGATCCTGAAGCGACTGGCCGCCGGCGAGATCGCCTTCAGGCCGTCGGCGGACGCGCCGCCGAAAGACGGCGCCGTCATCTTCACGAAGGATGGCGTCCATCCCTATCCGGCGGGGCACGCCCTCTACCGCGATGTCGTGGCGCGGGCCATGGAGACGGCGATCTTTCCCGCGTCCGGCATGGGCGGGAGGGCGCATGCGCTGCCGTCGCCGATCGCGAAGGACGCCTGGCCGACCGCCACGCTCGTGCCGAGTGCGCAGGTGCTGACGGGCGCGGTCTGGCGTCCGATTGACGTCGAAAGGGATTCCGTCTATGCGGCGACGCGCGAGCCGATGCGGACGCAGCGCATGCTGCGCGGCGGCGTCTGGACGGATCGGGAGGGGGTTTCGTTCACGCTCGCGTGGACGGGCGCGACGATCGGGTTCAGCGACATCCCGCAGTCACGCGAGGATCCGATGGCGCTGGAGGTCTCCATCGACGGCGGCAAGCCGCAGGCGGTCACGCGGATGCGCACGACGCCGCACCTCTCGTCGCGCTTTTGGTATCTGCCCGTGCAGACGTGGGGCGAACACACGGCGACGGTGACGCTGAAGCGGTTGCCGAAGGGCCAGCGCTGGCTTCTCGGCCAGTTCCTCGTGACGGGGACCCTGCACAGGCCCGACGCGATTCGCCTCCATTCGCGGCACATTCCGGCCTCGCACCTGCAGCACACGCCGTTCTCTCTCGAACGGCGGACGGAGACGCTTTCGGACGTCCTGGAGCCGGACAAGATCGGCGCCTTCGCGAAGTGGGGCGTCGACACGATCGAGCTTCGCCTCTGCTGGTGGGCGCTGGAGAAGACGCCAGGCGTCTTCGACTTCTCGCGTTTCGACGGCGACCTCGCGCGGGTCGAGGCGGCGGGCCTGAAGGGCGGTCTCATGTGCTGGTTTTTCTTTCCGCCGGACTGGTGCAAGGACATCGCGCGCTTCAACTGTACGCGGCATCACGAAAGCGCCAACTTCCTTTCGCCGTGGGATCCCGAATCCGTCCGGGTCGCCGACCGCATCTACGGCGCGACGGCGGAACGCTACGGCAGGCGGATTGACTTCGTCTACGTCATGAGCTGCGGCGACTACGGCGAGCCGATGCTCCCCTGCGGCGTCAAGCACTACAAGTTCTCCTCGCCGCATTCGCACGGCGGCGTCTGCTGGGCGGGCGACCGCCTCGCCCGCGCGGCCTGGGCGAAGCTCTCGCCGCTGTCCGTCGAGGACGTGCTGTCCGACCGGTCGGATCGCGCGACGCGGCTGAAGTACATGGACTTCCTGCAGGAGCGCGTCGCCGACTACACGGCGGAGAACTTCGCCGTCGTGCGCAAGCGCTTCCCGTGGGCTCGGTACGGGCTGCCGATCGGCGGCGGAGAGGAGCACTGCGGCAACAGCCGCTCGCTGACGATCAAGCGCGTGTGCGAGGTCTCGACGAACATCACCGTCCGATGGACGTCGCTCAACGGCGAGAGGGACTTCGGGCTCTCGAACGTCTTCGCGCGCCGCGTGTCAAGCGCCTGCCGCTTCTACGGCTGTGCGTTCGGCGAGGAGATCCCGTCTCCGTCATGCCTGACGAACGCGACGGCCTTCGCGCATTCGTCCTACGAGGTGATCGCCAACGCGGCGACGATGCTCCACAACGACTACTTGGCGATGGATCTCTGCGGCGACGATCTGGTCTGGCGGCTCGGCGGCACGAAGGTCAGCCCGCCGGAGACGGACGTCGCCCTGCTCTGGCCGGACGTGGACTTGGCGCTGAACGCGGTCGACCGCGAGATCGATCCGCACTGCGAGGAGCAGCCGCCGTGGATCTTCTTCTACAACCTCGTCGAGGCCAAGGCGCGCAAGATGCGCATGCACACGGACTACGAGGTCTGCGACACGCGGATGATCCGGGACGGCTTTCTGGAGAAGATGAAGATTCGCAAGCTCGTTTCCTTCGGCCCGCTTGCGCCGGAGACGGAAGCCGCGCTTGCGGGCTTTCGCGCGCGGGGCGGCGAGGTGTCGGACGGGATGGAATACCTTCAGGTTCCCGAACGCATTATCTACCGCACACGCCACCGTGACTACGACAGCTCCTTCGAGCCGGCGACCGGCAAGATTGCGTTCCATCCGAAGGGGAGCTTTGCAGAGTGAAAAGCGTCCTCTTGATCGCCGGGGCCGGCACGTTGGGCACGCCGGCTTACCATGAGCTGATTCGTCGCGGCTACGCCGTTGACGTCATCTCCCTTGAAGACTACGCGAGCGTCAACCGCCGCCTCTCCTTCGTGAAGGCGCGGGCGGATCTCGCCTATCTGACGCGCTTT
The DNA here is from genome assembly GCA_900320855.1 of uncultured Lentisphaerota bacterium. Taxonomy (GTDB): domain Bacteria; phylum Verrucomicrobiota; class Kiritimatiellia; order RFP12; family UBA1067; genus UBA1067. The sequence continues at coordinate 3,936 of ONTV01000076.1, read as the reverse complement.
CTCGATGGGAAGCGGTATGCCGCGATCGTCGATTTCATCCATACGCGCGAGATCGACGACCTGAAGAAGCGCATGGACCTGCTCCTGTCCCACACGGACCAGTTCGTCTACCTGTCGAGCTACCGCACGTATGCGGACAGCGCCGCGGTCATCACCGAAGGTTCGCCCCAGTGGCTAGAGCATCCGGCCAACGACCGGATGCTGGCGGAGGACGACTACGCGATCCCGAAGGCGCAGGGCGAACGCTACCTGACGGCGCAGCCGCAGCGTAACTGGACGATCATCCGTCCGCTCATCTCGTTCTCCCACTTCCGCCTCGATCTCGTGACGGTCGGCGCCTACGCGCTCCTGTATCGCACGAAGGCCGGCAAGCGGATCCTGCTGCCGGAAGGATGCCGCGACAAGCTCGCGGGCGTCGGCTGGGCCGGCAACGTCGGGCGCCAGATCGCGCACCTGATCGACACGCGGGACGCGCTCGGCGAGGCGTTCACGCTGGGCACGCCGGAAGAGATCACCTGGGGCGACGTCGCCTCGTACTACGAGGAGTTCCTGGGCGCGTCGTTCGCGTGGGTGCCGACAGAGGACTACCTGGCGTTCGCGACGGCGAACGACTACATGGACCGGCAGATGATCTGGTGCGACCGCAACCTGAGCCGCCGCGTCGATCTCTCGAAGGTGCTGCGCGTGACGGGGCTCGACCCGAAGACCTTCCTGTCCTGCCGTGCGGCCGTCGCCCATGAGCTGACGGTGCTGTCGGAGCGTCCCGACTTGGTGGCGCGCTTCGACACGCCGCGCGCGCGGGCCATCGACGCCCGGACGGACGCGTATTTTGCGCGGGGGGCACAGTGAAAAGGCGGCTGAGGACGCTCTTCTACGGCGTGACGCACGAGCACGCCTACGGCAAGTTCGAGACGCTCAAGCGCCTCGCGGACGACTTCGAGGTCATCGCGCTGGTTGACGACCGCCCGCGCGGGACGCCCCGTTCCCTCGACGAGCGGCTCGACGTCGAGCAGGCCGTCCGCGACGGCTTCCGCGTCGTCTCCGAGGCCGAGGCGGACGGCCTGCTGGACGGCGGGGAGATCGACGTCGCGTTCGTCGAGACGGCGAACGCCGACCTCATGGAGGTCGCGGCGAAGCTCGTCGCGCGCGGCATCCCGCTCCACTGCGACAAGCCGTGCGGCGAGGCGCCGGAGCCGTACCGCTCGCTCGTGGAGAAATGCCGCGCGGCGAACCAGCCGTTCCAGATCGGCTACATGTACCGGGGCAACCCGGCCGTCCGCTTCGCGTGGAAGTTCGTCGCAGCGGGCGGTCTCGGCGACGTCGCGTTCGTCGAGGCGGACATGAACCACGACTACGGCGGGCCGGACTACCCCGCCTACATCTCGTCGTTCAGGGGCGGCATCCTCTACAACCTCGGCTGCCACCTCGTGGACCTGGCGCTGCCGTTCGTGCGCGGGGATTTCCTGTCGGCCCATCCGTTCCCCGGCGACGCGCCGGGCGACCCGGCGGGGAGCCGCACGGCGGGCGCGGCATTCCTGCGTTTCGCGGGGACGGACGTCCTCCTGCGCACGTCGTCGCGCCTTCCGGGCGGCATCTTCTGCCGCCGCTTGCGGGTGGACGGCACGAACGGCACGCTCGACCTCTGCCCGATCGAGCGCTTCGACGGCGGGGAGCTGACGCTCGCGCTGTCGCTGAAGAATGCGGCGTGCGGGCAGCCGGCGGGACGCCACGAGGTCGGCTTCGGCGTGCAGGCGGACCGCTATGCCGCGCAGCTCCTCGACTTGGCCGCGGTCGTGCGCGGCGAGCGGCCGAACGGCCAGGACTACGGCCGCGACCTGCGCGTGCACGAGCTGACGCTGCAGGCCTGCGGCCTTTGCGTTTAAGGGATGTGCTTGTTTAAGTGTCTGAAAGACAAGAAGAAAGGATTATCGTCAACATGAAAGCCATGTGTCTCGAAAAAAGGGCGTTCGTCTGGAAGGACGTGCCCGACCCCGTCTGCCACGACGAATTCGACGTGAAGATCGCCGTCAAGGCATGCGCGCTCAACCGCGCGGACCTGATGCAGCGCCAGGGCATCTACGCGCCGCCGGAGGGCTGGCCGGACTGGCCGGGGCTCGAGTGCGCGGGCGAGGTCTTGGAGTGCCCGGCAAACGGGCGCTTCAAGGTCGGCGACAGCGTCTGCGCGCTCCTCGGGGGCGGCGGCTACGCCGAGGAGGTCGTCGTGCCGGCGGGCATGGTGATGCCGATGCCGAAGGGCTTCTCGTTCGCCGAGGCCGCCGGCATCCCCGAGGTCTACGCGACGGCCTACCTCAACCTGAAGCTCGTCGGCGAGATCCGCAGGGGCGAGACGTTCTTCATCAACGGCGGCGAGGGCGGGCTCGGCATCGCGGCGATCCAGCTCGCGAAGCACGTCTTCGGCTGCAAGGTGGTCGCGCAGGTCGCCTCGGACGCGAACGGCGCGTTCTGCCGCGAAGTCGGCGCGGACGTGACGGTCAACCGCTTCACGGGCGACCTCGTGGCCACGCTCGCGGCAAACCCGCCGGACGTCGCGATCGACCCGGTGGGCGGGCCGCTGATGGGCAAGTGCGTCGCGACGATGCCGTACCGGGGGCGCTGGATCTCGCTCGCGTCGATGGCCGGGCCGGAGACGACGCTCGACGTGAACCTCCTCTGGCGCAAGAACCTGCGCGTCATCGGCTCGACGCTGCGCTCGCGCACGCCAGCGGAGAAGGCGGCGATCCTCGCGGGGCTCGTCCGCGACGTGTGGCCGGCCTTCGAGGCGCGGCAGTTCGCGCCGTTCGTCCACAAAGTCCTGCCGATTGCGGAAGCCGCCGAGGCCCACGCGATCCTCGAGCGCGGCGAGAACCGCGGCAAGGTCGTGTTGGAGGTCGGTTGAGAAGTTGAGAGGTTGAGAGAGGAGGCATTGACGTGCGAAAAGGCGGCGGATACAAGTGGGTGATGCTGGGGATGCTCAGTTGCGCGTTCTTCTTCCATCAGGCGGATCGCGCGCTCTTCGGGCTGCTGACCATCCCCATTCAGGAGGAGCTGGGGCTCACCGACCTGCAGATCGGCTGGATCAACACGGCGCTTTTCTGCACGCTCGCCGTGATGACGCCGCTGGCGGGCTTTCTGGGCGACCGGTTCTCGCGCAAGTGGATCATCACGTTCTCGCTCCTCTTCTGGTCGCTGATGACGGCCTGCACGGGACTGGTCGGTGGGTTCTGCGGCCTCGTCTTCTTCCGTTCCATCGCGACGGGCGGCGGCGAGAGCTTCTACGGGCCGAGCGCCTACGCGCTGCTGGCCGAACACCACCGGAAGACGCGTGCGCTCGCCTTTGCGGTGCATCAGTCCGCACTTTACGTCGGGCTCATGTTCTCCGGCGCGATCGTCGCTTGGGCGATGCATCTCCTGGGCGGTTGGCGGCCGGTGTTCTTCGCGTTTGGCGGCCTGGGGTGTCTCCTCGGCGTCGTGTTCTGCTTCGCGCTCAAGGAGCGTCCGCCGTGTGCGGAAGCCTCCGAGGCGGCTGGCGCGGGCAAGCGGCCTGCTGCGAAGGCGGCGCGTCCGCCGCTGCTCGCCTCGGCGCGGGCGTTCCTCCTGAATCCGGCGGCCCTCTGCGCCATGGGCGGCTACATCGCCGTCGTCTTCACGAACAACGCCTACATGAGCTGGGCGCCAAAGTTCTTCGCGCGCAAGTTCGACGCGCTGACGATCGGCTCGGCAGGGTTCGGCTCGATGTTCTGGCATCACCTCGCGGCATTGGCGGGCGTTCTCGCCGGCGGCATCCTGACTGACTGTCTCGTGCGAAAGAGCCCGCGCTTCCGTCCGCTGATGCAGGGGACGATGACCCTTTTGGGCGCGCCGACGCTCGTCTGGGTTGGCTTCGCGCCGTCCGCCGTGTCGGCGTGGCTGGCCGTCTCGGCCTATGGCGTCTTTCGC
>ONTV01000181.1 GCA_900320855.1 uncultured Lentisphaerota bacterium | reverse complement strand
GTCACGGCTTCCGCCCAGAGCGGAAGCACCAGCGACACAAGAGCAAAGGCTCTCTTCAATTGCCTCGTCATGTTCATTTCAGATTTCCTTCTTCGCCAGTTTGTCCAAAACAAAGATTGCCGCGCGGCGTCGGGACGGTCGCGCGCATTCCCTCCGCGCCCGGCACGGGCTTCGCCTCGTAGGCAGCCCAACCGTCCGCCGTCGGCCTCACGCCCATCGCCTCCGAGACGAAGAGAAACGCCGGCCACGCGCTCCAGGCGTGACAGAGACTCTTGCCCCACGGCCGCCCGTAAAACGCATACCGCGCGTTTCCCGTCTCCGCCGCGTCAAAACCCTCCCAGTAGGTCGTCGCGCCCGCGTCGAGCATCGCGCCGAAGGTCTTCTCCAGCCCGTCGAAGAACGCCGCGTGGAATCCCGCGCGGTTCAGGGCCACAAGCTCCCAGCCGCGCACGTAGGGAGTGCCCACGGGCGGCAGCGCGTCCTTCGCGAGTTCCGCGCCGATGCGCCGCGCCTTCGCCGCGTCCGCGACCGCGAAGACGACTGCGTAAATGTTGGGCTGACGCGAAAAGGCGGGCGTCGCGTCAGGATTGACGCGGTAGAGTCCGCGCCCCTCGTCCCATGCCAGCGCGTCGAGATTCGCCCGCACTTTTGCCGCGAGTGCGCGGTAGTCTGCCGCGCGCGCGTCATTCATGCGGTCGGCGAGGCGCGCCGCCGCGTCAAGCGCGCCGACCCAAATCGCCTGAAGCGCTGTGTGCGACTGGGGTCCCGTCCAATCGACGAACACCCAGTCGAGGCCTTTCACGACGAATCCGCGTTCGTCCGTGCGGGAGACGAGGTCTTCGATGCGCGTCTTCACGCGCCACCATCGTTCGTCGAGGAACGCGCGGTCGCCGAAATAAAGCTGGTAGAGGTCATGACAGACGACGAGCCACATCGAATAGGTGACGATTCCGTTCACGTCACCCACGTAGGCGTCCAGCACGGACAGCGAACGCCGCACGATCTCCGCATCGCCAAAGACATAGGCATCGGCGAGAAGCGAGACGGCGAGGTCGCCGCCCCACGGCAGACGGTCGCGCTTGAGGCCGTCCACGAGAAAGTCGAGCGCACAGAGCCGGACCGTACGTACGCCGACGTCGCGCAGACGGTTCTGGCGGGGATTCGGCGAAACGAACGCGCCGCGTTCCGTCATCGGACGGCCGACCGGCACGGCCTGTACGTCCGACACGTCCGCGCCCCTGAAGCGCAGATAGCGGAACGCAAGGGCCGTCTCGGTGCGCCAGCGTCCGTCCGCAACCTGCCGCAGACGCGGGAAATACTCCAGTCGCGAAAGCACCTCCTCGTCCAGTTCCGCCCGCGACTCGCCGACGAAGAGCTTCGGCACGGACGCCGCCGCGCATTCGACGTAGGCCAGGATCTCCGCCCCCGCGTCGTAGACGCCGTTCGTCGCGACAAGCCCCGTGGACGTGCGGTCTTCCGGCAGGTCGTCACGGTGGGGCGGCGTTTCGCCGCCTGAATAGGCCGCCGTCGGACGCCACACGCCGTCGAACGTCTGCGCCTCCCATCCGCGCACAGGACTGCAGAGAGCCCCGACGTCACGCCAGCCATCACCCATCGTCACGGTTAAGTAGCCGTCCTGCCAGTCCGTCGCCGCCGCATGGGCCGTACGGAACGGCGGTCGCGTCGCCGCATCGCACCGGATGCGGAACCGGGCGGGCTTGCGCGTCGTCAGCAGCTGTCCTGGATGGTCCGCGATCATGCCCGCGCGACGCGACTCGTCACGCATCGTCTCCAGCCGATAGAGCTCAAAGTCCATCTGCGCGTAGTGCCAAAGATTCGTGGCGTCGCGCGCGGCAGCGGACACGCCGAGAATCGCCGTCAGACACGCAACCTTCCCTGCCGTCTTCATCCTGCCATGCCTTCCATTGTAGTACATGCGTCAATTGGGAATCATCGTCCGCTGTGCGTTGACGGCCTTCATCGCACACGCGCGGATAAAGGGCGCGCGGCGGGCGAAGTCGGCACCAAGGTCGGGTGCGTAGCCGAGTTCCGCGAGATCGACCCCGAAGAGTGCCGCCGTCCAGACGCACGCCTGCAAGTAGCGACCTTCCGGGTTGAGATGCTGAAAGTCCTGGCGCAGACGGTAGACGCCGTAGTCGCTCTCCCACGTCTTTCCCTTGCCCCAATACCACCAGCCCGCAAGCTCGCCTTTCAGGTCCGGCACTTCACCGTCCTTCAGCGCCGCGAGCTCGGCCTTCGTCGGCTTCACGAGCCGGACGGGCAGCCCCTTACGGTAAAACTGCAGTGCCGCGCCGACAGGAACGATCCGGGCCCCGAGCCGTTTCGACTGAACGGCGTAGTTCTTCTCCAGCGCGGCGAACATTTCGTCCTGCGTGAGGCCCAGCGCCCCCTTCACGCCTTTGTCCGTGATGCGGTACGACGCGACCGGGTCGCTCCAGGTCTGCTGGAGCCAGAACTTTGCCTGCGGCTGGCGGTCACGCACGAACGCGATGAGCCGGTCGGCCCACGGATCGAACCACTTGGGATCCATGCCCTCGGCGCTTTGCTCCTGCAGCACCACGACGTCATAGGTCTTCTCGGCGAGCACGTCCAGCAGGTTGGCCTTCCGCCCGTTGACCCAGTAGGGCCGCAACGCCGGATCCGCAAGCGCCGCCACGGCGTTCACGAAGTGGTTGCTCAGGGAGTTGCCGCCGATGGCGAAGATCGTCAGGTCGAGGTCGCAGCCCGCCGCGCGGGCGACGTTTGCGAACTCCGGGTGCAGCGACTGCGTGTAGCTGTTGCCGATCGCGAGGACGCGAAGCGGTCGCTTGTCTTGTGACTTGGTCAGCCGGAAGTTGCGGAAGCAGAGCTCGTCCACGGGCTTGGACACGGAGAGCATCAACGCGACGAGATCCGTCACCTTCGGGTCGAACGCGAGATCGACCTCGGCCGCGTAGGTCTTCCACGCACCGCTCCTGTCCCCTTCCATGTGGACAAGGTTTCGCTTCTCGTTCGTGATCGCCGAGACGCGCAGAGTGAACGGCGTCTCGCTCGTGGCCTTCGCCTCAAACGTGAGGCGGTACTTGCCGAAGCCCGCCGCCTTGACGCGCTCGGTCAGTACAGCCTGCATACCCGCCCACTTCTCGCACTGGCGGAGGCGGTAGACGACCGCGCCCTTCTCGTCGCGCGTGCAGGCGTCGAGCTTGACGCTCCACGAGGGGCACCGCTGC
>ONTV01000014.1 GCA_900320855.1 uncultured Lentisphaerota bacterium | reverse complement strand
GGGCTGCTGGCGCTCCTCGGCGCGCGGGACGCGCGCGGCCAGCTGACGGAACGCGGGCGCGCGATGGCACGCCTGCCGATGCATCCGCGTCTCGCGAACATGCTGCTGGCGGCTGGGCGCGCGTCGGACGCGGCGCGCACGGCGTGTCGGCTCGCGGCCGTCCTGGAGGAGGGCGCGAAGAGCCGCGAGACGGACATTCGGTACGTGCCCGTGACGCCGCGCGTCACGCAGCTCGCGCGCCGCTTCGAGGCGGCGGTGCGTGCCGGAGGCGCGGCGGACGCGGCGCGCACGGCGACGGGGCCGTCCGAAGGCGCGCTGCTGGCGCGGGCCTATCCCGACCGCGTCGCGAAGAGCCGTGGCAACGGGACGTTCCAGATGGTCTCCGGGCGAGGGGCGTTCCTGCCGGACGACGATCCGCTTGCGCACGAGCCGTTTCTCGTCTGCTGCGCGCTCGACGACCGGACGGGCGACGCGAAGGTCTTCCGGGCCTGTCCGATTGCGGCGGCCGAGGTCGAGGACTTGTTCGCCGACCAGATCGTCGAGGAGCCGTACTGCGCGTGGGACCGTCCGAACGACCGCGTCAAGTGCGTCGTCCGCCGGCGGCTCGGCGCGCTGACGCTGGGCGAGCGGCCGCTGTCCGAGGCGGCGCGCGCGGGGGCGGCGGAGAAGATTGCCGCCGCGCTGCTGGAGGGCGTGCGCCAGAAGGGCGTCGCGAACCTGCCGTGCTGGACGAAGGAGACGCGGCAGCTGCGCGCGCGGCTCGCGTTCCTGGCGAAGACGTTGCCGGACGACGGCTGGCCGGATCCGACGGACGCGCGGCTGCTCGCGGCGCTGGGTCCGTTCCTGACGGGGCTGACGAAGGGGCGCGACCTGGAGAAGGTCGACCTTTTCCGCGTCTTCGACTGTCTGCTGGCCGAGGCGGGGCACGATCGCCGGGAACTTGACCGGCTTGCGCCGATGCGCATGGAGGTGCCGAGCGGTTCGCACATGCTGATCCGCTACGAGGGCGACGAGCCGACGTGCGAGGTTCGGCTTCAGGAGTGCTTCGGGCTGATGGCGACGCCAAAGGTCGCCGGCGGGCGCGTGCCGGTCGTGATGACGCTCCTCTCGCCCGCGCAGCGGCCCGTCCAGGTCACGAAAGACCTCGCGGGCTTCTGGCGCGGGGCGTACCAGCTCGTCCGCAAGGACCTGCGCGGACGCTATCCGAAGCACTACTGGCCGGAAGATCCGCTCACGGCCGTCGCGACGCGCCGCGTGCGCCCGCGCCCGTCGGCGTAGCGGCCGACCGTGGCGTGGTGGCCGTGTCTCGGGAAGCCCCGTTTGTGCTATAATACGCGCCATGAGAATTCTGACCGGCATCCAGCCTTCGGGCAAGCTCCACTGGGGCAACTACTTCGGTGCGATGAAGTCCATGTTCGACCTTCAGGCGAAGGGCGAGAACTTCATGTTCATCGCGAACTTCCACGCCATGACGACGGTGCGCGACGGCGCGGCCCTGCGCGCGGCGACGAAGGACGTGGCGCTTGACTACCTCGCCTGCGGGCTCGACCCGGAGAAGACGGTCATGTACCGCCAGAGCGACGTGCCCGAGGTGCAGGAGCTCGCGTGGTATCTCTCGTGCCTGACGCCGATGGGCCTCCTGGAGCGCTGCCACAGCTACAAGGACAAGCTCGCCCACGGGCTGGAGGCGACGCACGGGCTCTTCGCCTATCCCGTCCTGATGGCGGCCGACATCCTCATCATGCAGGCCGACCTCGTGCCGGTCGGCAAGGACCAGAAGCAGCATCTGGAGGTGACGCGCGACCTCGCGCAGAAGTTCAACAACGCCTACGGCGAGACCTTCAAGCTGCCGGACGCCTACATCCCGGAGACAGTCGCGACGATTCCGGGGACGGACGGGCAGAAGATGTCCAAGAGCTACCACAACACGATCGAGCTCTTCGAGCCGAACGGGTCCATCAAGAAGAAGGTGATGGGCATCGTGACGGACTCGAAGACGATGGAGGAACCGAAGGAGCCGGAGGGGAACTCGATCTACGAGCTCTACAAGCTCTTCGCGACGCCGGAGGAGGTCGCCGACATGGCCGCGCACTTCCGTGCCGGCAACTACGGCTACGGCCACGCGAAGAAGGCGCTTCTTGAGGCGTACCACCGCCTCTTCGACCCGTTCCGCGCGAAGCGCGAGGAGCTGGCGAAGGACGGGGACACGCTGGAGGACATCCTGCGCGCCGGCGCGGCGAAGGCCCGCGCGGCCGCCGCGCCGACGATGGAGAAGGTGCGCGCGGCCGTCGGCCTGTGAGCCGCGCCTTTCGGAGAACGGTGATGGAGGCGCGGGAACGCTATCTCCAGTGGATGCGGGCGCGGCTGCCGGACTTGGGCGGCCTCGCGGTCGGCATCGACTGCTCGAACGGCATGGCGGGGCTTCTCGTGCCGTCTCTCTTCCCGGCGGCGCACGTCCTCAACGACGTGCCGGACGGGCACTTTCCCTGCCATTCGCCGAATCCGCTCAAGGCGGAGGCGCGCGAACAGATCGCCGCGCTCGTGCGCGACCGGGGGCTGGACTGCGGCGTCATCTTCGACGGCGACGCCGACCGCGCGATGTTCGTGGACGAGACGGGGGCCTTCGTCCAGCCGGACTACCTCATTCCCGTCGTCGCGCAGGCGACGCGCGCGTTCGTGCGTCCGACGGCGGCGCGTCCAATCGTCCTGCACGACGTCCGCACGTCGCGCGGCGCGATCGAGACGCTGCGCGAGCAGGGCTTCGAGCCGGTGATGGTTCCCGTCGGGCACGCCTTCGCGAAGCCGAAGATGCGCGCGCTCGGCGCGCTGTGCGGCGGCGAGCTCGCGGGCCACTACTACTTCGGCGAGTTCTTTGGCTGCGATTCGGGAATCCTCGCCGCGATGCGGATTCTCGGCGCGGTCGCGGCGGCAAAGGCGCGCGGCGAGACGTTCTCGGCGCTGATGCGGCCGATCGTCTCGCGCTACGCGAATTCGGGCGAGCTCAACTTCCGGGTCGCCGACAAGGACGCGGCGATTGCGCGCGTCCTCGCGGCCGCCCGCGCCTTTGGCGACGAGACGGGGCGGAGCGAGATTGACGGCGTTCGCCTCGAGTTCGCCGACGGCTGGGTGAACGTGCGCAAGTCGAACACCGAGCCGTACCTCCGGCTTCTGGTCGAGCGCCGGACGGCGGAAGGCCTGGCGGACTGGGTCGCGGCGCTGGAGGGGGCGATTCGTGACGCTTGACTTCCACGTCCATTCGACGGCGTCGGACGGGACGTGCGCGCCGACGGAGCTCGTCGAACGGGCGGCGCACGGCGGCTTCGCGGCGATTGCGCTCACGGACCACGACAACGTGGACGGCGTCGCCGAGTTCCTGTCCGCCGGCGCGCGGCTTGGCGTCCGCACGGTCGCGGGCATCGAGCTCAGCATCGAGCCGGGGGCCGGCTTCGACAGGTTCCATCTGCTGGGGCTTGGCATCGACCCGTCGAACGCGGCGCTGCGGGCGTTTCTCCGCAAGGTGCTCGACGGACGAAACGCGCGCAACGCGCGGATTCTCGCGAACTTCCGCCGCCTCGGCTTCGAGATGGACGCGGACATCCGCGCCTACGCCCACGGCGACGTGCTGGCGCGTCCGCATTTCGCGCGCTGGCTGCTGGAGCGCGGCCACGTGGCGTCGATCGCCGAGGCGTTCGAGACGTATCTCCTGCCCGAGTCGCCGGCGGCGACGCGGTGCTACGAGGAGCGGTTTCATCCGTCGCAGGAAGAGGCGTTTGCGGTCGTCCACGCGGCGGGCGGGCTCTGCATCATGGCGCATCCGAAGTACTGGCGGCGCGAGTGGAAGGACGTCGGGTGCGACTTCGACGCGGCGGCGCGCGGGCTGGCGGCGCTGAAGGAGAAGGGGCTGGACGGCGTGGAGGCGCTCTACCGGGCGAACCGTCCCGAGGAGAACGTCGAGTTCGCGCGGATCGCGACGCGGCTGGGCTTCCTGCTCTCGGCCGGCAGCGACTTCCATGGGGCGAACAAGCCGACGATTCCGCTGGGCATGGAGGTTGCCGACGCCGTAGCCGCGCCCCTGCTGGAACGGCTGGCGGAATAAGGCTGGCCTTCTGGCCTTCGCTTCCGCATCGGCCCCCTTGCGTTTTGACGGCGGTTTCGGTATAATACGCGCCAATAATTTTTCCCACAGGAAGAAAGAAGAGGTAGAAAAATGGGTACTGGTCGTACACTTCGCAAGGAATCTCACGTTCGTCCCTGCAAGACGCCTGCCGGCAAGGCGCGCAAGTCGAAGGCGCAGCGCGCGCGTCTCGTCAAGTTCGGTCTTGACGCCGAGAAGGTCGCGCTGATGGGCGATGAGGACGTCCGCGTTCTCGTGCAGCGCCCGACGGTCGTCAAGAAGCTCGTCGCCAAGAAGGCGCAGTAATGACGTTTGTCAGCTGTTCCGTTTCGGAACGGTTTGTGAATCCCCTCTTCGAGGTCTTCGATGGGGGGGATTTCATTTTGTCCTCCTTCCGCGACATTGAGGAGGACTTCACGCGGATGCGGATCTACCTGGAGGATCCCTCCCGCGTGGGCGAGGCGAGGCGGCGTCTCAGTGACGCGTTGGCGGTGGTCGGCGTCGCGGCGTCGATTGAAGTCGGCGAAATCGCCGACGAGGACTGGAAGCTCGCCTATCGCCGCCATTTCAAGACCGAGAACGTCGGTCGTCGGCTCGTCACGGTTCCCGCGTGGGAGAAGGTTCCCGCAGGCGACCGTCTGCCGATCGTGCTCGATCCCGGCATGGCCTTTGGCACGGGCAAGCACGAGACGACGCGCGCCTGTCTCGAATACATCGACGAACTGGCGCCCGTCGCATCCTTCCTGGACATGGGGTGCGGCTCGGGCATCCTGTCCATTGCGGCGGCGAAGCTGGGCTGCGGCGCGGTCACGGGCTTTGACGTCGATGCGGAGGCCGTGGAGGCGTCCCGCGCGAACGCGGCGGCGAACGGCGTCGCGGTCACGTTCTTCAAGTATGGCCTGGGCGCGCGGGAGCGGCGCGATCTCGGCACGGCAGACCTCGTCGTCGCGAACATCCTGGGGCCGCTTCTCATCCGTTTTGCGGACGAGATTGCGCCGTGCGCGACGCGGCATCTTGTCGTTTCAGGCATCTTGACGACGCTTTACCCGGAAGTCCTTGCCGCGTTCGCGTCGCGGGGATTCGCGGAGGTGTCGCGCAAGACGCTGGGCGAGTGGACGACGGGCCTTCTGCGCCGGTCGTGAGTTTTCATGAAGGGAGGTGCGACAATGGCGGATCACGGAATGCATCGACGGGTTGGCGTGCTGGCGCTGGCGGCGTTGGCGGCGTTTGGGGGTCGGGCGAGCTGGTACTGGCCGTTCGGGTCGGACGACGAGACGTCGGCTGCAACGCGTCCGCGCCTCTCCGAGCTGATGGAGCCGGCGTCGCTCCTCATTGACGAGGCATCGGACTTGGCGGAGGACGGCAAGTCCGTCGAGGCGATCGAGAAGTACCGGGCCGCGCTCGCGGCGCTGGACGCAATTGAGGCGGAGAACCGCGACTGGGCAGGGAAGCCCGAGTTCGCGACCTTGCGCAACAAGCGCGCCTACGTGAACGCGACGATTGACTCGCTTCTCCTCATGCAGGTGAAGGCGAACGCGCGGGCGGTTGCGGTGAGCGACACGACGGCCCTTGAGCGGCGGCTGGCCGAGGAGCGCGCGAAGAAGTCTGGAAAGGCGCTGCCGCCGGTCGCCTCGACCGAGGCGACGGAACCGGCGCGCGAACGGGAGCCGGCGGCCAAGCCGGCGACGCGTGCCGCGAAGCCCCGCAAGCCGACGGCTGCCGTCGCGCCGAAGACGGCGCCCGCGAAGCCGCTCTCGCGGCGCGCCCAGGTGATGGCCGACCTTTCGGCGGGCGACTACGCGGCGGCGGAACTCGTCCTCTCGGAGATCCTGTCCGAGAAGCCGGACGACGTGGCCGCCCTGAACCTTCAGGCGGCGCTGGAGACGGCGCGCGGCGACTTCAAGGCGGCCGAACGGGCGCTCGACCGGGCGATCAGCGTTCATCCGCGCAACCATTACGCCTACTACAACATGGCGAACCTGATTCTGCGGACGCACCCGTCGAACAAGGCCGGCGCGCGGCGCTACTACGAGACGGGGCGGCACGTCGGCGGCCCGCGCAACGAGGCCCTTGAGCAGCGCCTGAAGTAGGGCCTCGCGATCGCGCGGGCGGCCTCTGGGCGCTTTTCGCGAAAGAGGTGGGGCCATCGCGGGGCTTGCGCCCGCGCGCACGGGACAGGACACGCGCACGGCCTGGGGGCGCGGGAGTTAAGATTTTGTCCAGTGGACTAGGACTGTTGTCTTCGGCGGCGGGATTGTGTTATAATGCGTTCCATGAAAATGACGTACATGGATTCCGACTTCCTGCTCGACACGGACGCGGCGCGGGAGCTCTACCATCGGCACGCGGCGAAGATGCCGATCATCGACTACCACTGCCATCTGCCGCCGAAGGAGATCGCCGACGACGTGCGGTGGACGGACATTGCGCAGGTCTGGCTGGGCGGCGACCACTACAAGTGGCGCCAGATGCGCTCGAACGGCGTCGACGAGCGGTACTGCACGGGCGACGCGCCGTGGCACGACAAGTTCGTCAAGTTCGCCGAGACGATGGAGCGTCTCGTCAAGAATCCGCTCTTCGACTGGTCGCACCTCGAGCTCGCGCGCTACTTCGGCGTGAACGAGCGGCTGTGCGGCGCGTCGGCCGAGCGCATCTGGAAGAAGTGCAACGCGAAGCTGAAGCAGAAGGGCTTTTCCGCGCGTGGCCTCATGAAGAAGTCGAACGTCGACGTCGTCTGCACGACGGACGACCCGGTCGATTCTCTCGAGCACCACCTCGCGATCGCGAAGGCGCCGTTCGGCACGAAGATCCTTCCGGCGTGGCGGTCCGACAAGGCCTCGAAGATCGACAGCCTTCCGGCCTGGAACGCCTGGATGGACCGGCTCGCGGCGGCGGCGAAGACGCCCGTGAAGACGTACGACGACTTCCTCGGCGCGATGGCGAAGCGCCACGCCTTCTTCGCGAAGGCGGGCTGCGTCGTCTCCGACTACGGCATCACCGAGGTCTTCGCCGCGCCCTACACGGACGCCGAGGTCGCGAAGATCTTCAAGAAGGCGCGCGCGGGCCGGGCCGTCACGGCCGAGGAGGCCCTGAAGTTCAAGAGCGCGTGGCTCTACGAGGGGATGAAGGCCGACGCGGCGGCGAACTGGACGGCGCAGATCCACGCCTGCTGCCTGCGCGACAACAACTCGGCGATGTTCGAGAGGCTGGGCCCCGACACCGGCTTCGACTGCATCGGCGACTGGCGCATGGCCGAGCCGCTCGCGCGCCTCTTCGACCGGCTGGAGCGCGCGGACGCGCTGCCGCGCACGATTCTCTACTCGCTCAACCCGAAGGACAACGAGCTGCTCGCGACGCTGATGGGCTGCTTCCAGAAGGGGCCGACGCGCGGCAAGCTCCAGCTCGGCTCGGGCTGGTGGTTCCTCGACCAGAAGGACGGCATGAAGAAGCAGCTTGAGGCCCTTGCGGCGCTCGGCTGCCTCGGCAACTTCGTCGGCATGCTCACCGACTCGCGCAGCTTCCTGAGCTACACGCGCCACGAGTACTTCCGCCGCATCCTCTGCCAGAAGCTCGGTCGCGAGGTCGAGAACGGCGAGATTCCGAACGACCTCAACTGGCTCGGCGGCCTCGTCGAGGACATCTCGTACAACAACGCGAAGGCCTACTTCGGGTTCTGAAAAGGGGAAGAGGGGTTTCGGACAAAGGACAGCGGACGACGGACAGACGGGGTGAAAGGACAACGGACAGAGGACAGACGGGATTAACGAAAGGGAAACTCAAGGAATCATGAATCGAAGAGACTTCATCAAGTTCACGGCGGCGGCCGGTACGGCCCCGCTCCTGTTCAACGGCTGCGCGACGGGCTTTCTCGCCTGCCGCAAGATCAACGTCGGCGTCATCGGCTACGGGCGCATCGCGCACACGATGGACGTGCCGGGCGTCCAGCAGTTCACGGACCGCTGCGTCGTCACGGCCGTCGCCGAGCTGGACATGAAGCGCGCGGCCTACGGCAAGAAGGTCATCGAGGAGCGCTACGCGAAGCAGGGCATCCGGCAGACCGTGCGCACGTACGGCGACTACCGCGAGATGCTCGCCGACCCGTCGATCGACGCCGTTCTCCTCTGCATCCCCGACCACCAGCACGCGATCGTCGCGACGGACTGCCTGCTCGCGGGCAAGCACATCTACCTGCAGAAGCCGTTCGCGCAGACGATCCAGGAGGGCCGCGTCGTCGCCAACCTCGCGACGATGAAGGGGCTCGTCGTCCAGGTCGGCGCGTGGCAGCGGTCCCGTCCCCAGTTCCGCAAGGTCGTGCAGCTCGTGCGCAACGGGCGGCTTGGGCGGATCGCGCGCGTCGAGGTCGGCATCGGCCTGGACAAGTCGGGCGGCTGCCGCACGCCGGAGCCGGTGCCCGCGACGCTCGACTACGACGCCTGGCTGGGGCCGACGGATCCGACGGCGCCGTACAACTGGACGCGCGTCCACAACCAGGACCTCGCGAAGATCGGCGACCGTCCGGGCTGGATCCAGCTTGCGCCGTATGGCTGGGGCATGATCACGAACTGGGGCGCGCACCACCTCGACATCACGGCGTGGGGCCTCAACCGCGATCCGTCGTCCGTCAGCGGCACCTGCGGCTGGATGGACCTTTCGGGCACGAAGCTCTGGAACGTCCACACGACGTATGACCTCCACTACGACTGCGGCGGCACGGACGTGCACGTCAACAACAAGTTCCAGATGGGCGTGAAGTTCGTCGGCGAGAACGGCGACTGGCTCTGGTGCACGCGCGGCGCGATGAAGGTGACGCCGAGCGACCCCGAGCCGAAGGTCGCGCCGGGGCAGCTCGGCCCGATCGCCGCGTCGAAGGCGTCGCTGCTGGCCGACCTCCGTTCCGACGAGATCGTCGACGACGCGCTCGCGCACGGCGGCGAGAGGTTCCTCACGACGGCCGACCACTTCGCGAACTTCCTGGAGGCGGTCGCGCGCGAAGACCCGCGCTACACGGTCGCGACGGCCGAGGAGGCGCACAAGTCGACGGCGTTCTGCTCGCTCGGGCGCATGTGCATGGAGCTCGGACGCGGCAAGGCGGGCGGCGCGACGCTCGCGTGGGACGCGGCGCGCGAGGTCTCCGGCGATCCGGCGGCGGATGCGATGCTGGCGCCGTTTGCGCGCGGAAAGTACGACCTCAAGCCGGCCCTCGCGGCGGCGGGGCTCGACTACCGGAAGATGATCAAGCCGCTGGCCTGACGGCGCGGCGGAAATGCGTTTACAAACCAAGGAAAGAAAGAGAGATGAACACGAAACTTGTCCTGTCCTCCGTCGCGGCGTTCGCGGCGCTGGCGTCCGTTGCCGCTCCGGCGGCCTGTCCCTGCGCGGCGAACGGCGGCGCGTGCGCGTGCAAGCCGGCCTACGTCGTCCTGCCGGACACGTCCGGCCAGAAGGCGTGGAAGATGCCGTTCAAGCTGGGCCTCGCCGGCTACACCATGTGCAAGAAGAGCCTCGACGAGACGCTCGCGATCATGCAGTCGATCGACCTGCACTACCTCTGCGTGAAGGACTTCCACCTCACGTACACCGCCACGGACGCGGAGATCGCGGCGTTCAAGGCGAAGTGCGCGAAATTCGGCGTGACGCCCTACGCGCTCGGCCCGCTCTACACGAAGTCGAACGAGGAGGTGCGCGGCTACTTCGAGTTCGCCCGCCGCTTCGGCGCGAAGGTCGTCGTCGGCGTCCCCTACGAGGTCGCGCCCGGCAAGGCCGACAAGTGGTCGGAGCGCATCGGCTCGCGCAAGCAGCTCGAGTACATCGACGCGCTCGTCAAGGAGTTCGACATCAAGTACGCGATCCACAACCACGGGCCGAACGCGCCGCAGATGTTCCCGGACGTCGCCTACGGCTATGACCTCGTCAAGGACCTCGACCCGCGCATCGGCTTCTGCATGGACATCGGCTGGGAGTTCGGCTGCGACCGTGACCCGGCGGAGACGATCCGCAAGCACGGCGACCGGATCTTCGACCTGCACGTGAAGAACTTCGCGCTGAACCTGCCGGGCGCGCAGAAGATCGGCAAGAACAGCTTCACGACGGTGCCGCTGCCGCGCGGCGCGATCGACTACGGCGCCGTCTTCAAGGCGCTTGCGGAGATCGGCTACGACGGCGTCTGCGCGTTCGAGTACGAGCGCGACTTCGAGAACAACCTCGGCGGCCTCGCCGAGTCCGTCGGCTATGCGCGCGGCGTGTGCGACACGGTGCGCGTCTCGCCGAAGATGCAGCCGGTGCCGGCGGGCGCGAACGCGCTCACGGCGGCGGAGAAGGCGGAGGGCTACGAGCTTCTCTTCGACGGGAAGAACCTGCCGACGGACACGTTCGTCGGCGTCAAGAAGGAATACGGCTTCAAGACGTTCCCGACGAAGGGCTGGTTCGTGAAGGACGGCTGCCTCACGATGCGACCCCAGAAAGGCATCGCGAACGGCAAGTGGTTCCCGCTCCCGCCCGAAGACGAGAAGCTTGGCGGCGGCGGCGACATCGCGACGGTGAAGAAGTACCGCAACTTCGTCTTCACGTTCGACTTCCGACTCACCGAGGCGGCGAATTCGGGCGTCAAGTACTTCCTTGACGAGAAGCAGAACCGGGGCACGTGCGAAGAGTACCAGATCCTCGAGAACGCGCATCCCGACTCGTCGAAGGGCGTGAACGGCAACCGCAAGGCCGCGTCGCTCTACGACATCATCCCGGCGAACGCCGACGGCCTCCTGAAGGGCATCGGGCAGTGGAACACCGGCAAGGTCGTCGCGACGGGCGACACGGTCGAGCACTGGCTCAACGGCGTGAAGGTCCTCTCCTACACGCGCGGCACGCCCGCGTTCAAGGCGGCCGTGCGGGCGTCGAAGTACGCGACCTGGGGCCAGTCGGCGGACGGCCAGCCGCAGGACTGGGGCGAGGTCGCGGAAGGGCGCCTGCTCCTCCAGGACCACTCGGACTCGACCGTGTCGTTCTGCAACTTGAAAGTTAAGGTACTGTGATGAACAGACGACACTTTTTGAAATCGCTGGCGGCGGCGGGCGCCGTCCAGCTTCTGCCGGGATGCTTCTCGGCGAAGGCGTACCGGGCGAACGGCAAGGTGCGCCTCGCGGCGATCGGCTGCGGCGCGCAGGCCTGGTACGACATCCGCCAGTTCGCGAAGCACGCGGACATCTGCGAGATCGTCGCGCTCTGCGACACGGACATCGGCGCGCCGCACACGCTGTCGGCGCTGAAGGCCTATCCGGACGTGCCGCGCTTCCAGGACTTCCGGAAGATGTTCGACGCGTTGGCGGACGGCATCGACGCCGTTCTCGTCGGCACGCCCGACCACTCCCACTTCTGCGCCTGCCAGCACGCGCTGCGCCTCGGCAAGGCCGTCTACGTCGAGAAGCCGCTCGCGCACTCCTTCCGCGAGTGCGAGCTGCTGCGGCGGACGGCGGAGAAGGCCGGCGTCGTCACGCAGATGGGCAACCAGGGCCATTCGGGCGACAACTTCTACCAGTACCGCGCCTACGCCGAGTCGGGCGTCCTCAAGGACGTCACGAAGGTCGTCGCGCACATGAACATGCAGCGCCGGTGGCACAAGTGGGGCGGCAAGGTGACGTCCTACCCGAAGGCCGAGGCGCTGCCGAAGACGCTGGACTGGGACGCCTGGGTGTCGTCCGCGCCCTACCACGCCTTCTCGAAGGACCTCGCCTACGGGGAGTGGCGCTGCTGGTACGACTACGGCAACGGGTGCATGGGCGACTGGGGCGCGCACATTCTCGACGGCGTCCACCGCTTCACGCTGCGGGGCGACCTGCCGGTCGAGGTGAAGATCGCGGACATGACGGGCTGGAATCCGTACGTCTTCCCGGTTCAGGACACGCTCACGATGGACTTCGCGGAGGGCCATGGGCACGGGGCGGTCACGCTCGAATGGTACGAGGGCCTCGACAACCAGCCGAAGCTTCCGAAGGGCTTTCGCTACGCGAACAACGAGGGGCTATTCCCGGCCTCGACCGCGAACGACGGCCTCGTCGATCCGACGCTCAAGCCGGGCAAGGAGATCTACCTGAAGGACGGCACGGTCTGGCAGGGCCTCTCGCACGCGGCGACGCTCGTGCGCGTCGGCGCGCAGGACGCGCCCGTTCCGGCGTTCGAGAAGGCGCCCTGCGACCACTGGCGCAACTTCCTCCTGGCGGTGAAGGGCGAGATGGAGGCTCACAGTCCGTTCGCCGTCACGGCGCCGCTGTCGGAGCTCTTCTGCCTCGGCGTCGCCGCGCAGCGGCTGAACCGGGGCTTCCGCTTCGACCCGGTGACGCGCCGCGCCGTCGGCGACGAGGAGGTCAACCTCCTTCTGGACGGCCCCGCGCCGCGCAAGGGCTGGGAGGAGTACTACCGGGCCTGAAGAGGCCGGTCGAGAGGGGCGTTGCCCCTCTCGACCCTCTCTCCTCCAGTCCCTCTCGTCTCTCTCGTCCCTCCTGACTTTCATCAACCAAAATAAAATCAAGTCTTCAAAATTCCCATGTCCGCGCAATCGAAAATGACCAACTTCCGCTGGATGATCTGTTCGCTGCTGTTCTTCGCGACGACGGTGAACTACCTCGATCGGCAGGTCCTCTCCCTCACGTGGAAGGACTTCATCGCGCCGGAGTTCCACTGGACGGACGCCGACTACGGCATCATCACGGGCTACTTCTCGCTCATCTACGCCTTCTGCAATCTCTTCGCCGGCAAGTTCGTCGACTGGATGGGCACGAAGAAGGGCTATGCCTGGGCGATCTTCGTCTGGTCGCTCGCGGCCTGCGCCCACGCCTTCTGCGGCTGGGGCACGTACCATCTCGTCGATGGCGTCGACTCGCTCGGCGCGATGAAGGCGCTGGAGGCCGGCAGCGCGCTCGCGCTGTCCGTCGCGTCCGTCTCGGTCTGGCTCTTCCTCGGCTGCCGCTGCCTGCTCGCGCTCGGCGAGGCGGGGAACTTCCCGGCCGCGATCAAGGTGACGGCCGAGTACTTCCCGCCGAAGGACCGCGCGTTCGCGACGTCGATCTTCAACGCCGGGTCGTCCGTGGGCGCGCTCGCCGCGCCGGCGACGATTCCGCTCATCGCCGAGTGGTGCGGCTGGGAGATGGCGTTCATCATCATCGGCGCGCTCGGCTTCGTCTGGATGGGCTTCTGGCAGTTCCTCTACAAGAAGCCGGCGGCGAACCCGCGCGTCGACGCGGCTGAGCTGGCGTACATTGAAGAGACGACGGACGGGGGCTCTGGCGCCCCCGAACCCCAGACCAAGGAGAAGTCGATTTCCTATTTGAAGGCGTTTTCGCTGCGGCAGACCTGGTCGCTGATTTTGGGGCGCGTCCTGACGGACGGCGTGTGGTGGTTCTTCCTCTTCTGGACGCCGGGCTATCTCTCCGACCAGTTCGGCTACAAGAGCTCGTCGGGGATGGGCATGGCGCTCATCGTCACGCTCTACGCGATCGTCACCTTCGCCTCGATCTACCTCTGCAGGCTGCCGACGTACATGGTCGAGAAGAAGGGCATGAACCCCTACGAGGGCCGCATGGTCGCGATGTTCCTCTTCGCGTGCCTGCCGCTCCTTGCGCTCGGCGCCCAGCCGCTCGGCTCGGTGAGCGCGTGGTTCCCGGCGATCCTGATCGGCTTCGCGTGCGCGGGGCACCAGGCCTGGAGCGCGAACATCTACTCGTGCGTCTCGGACATGTTCCCGAAGAGCTGCATCGGCACGCTCACCGGCATCGCGCAGTGCGCGGCGGGCCTCGGCTCGTTCGCGATCAACATCTGCGCGGGCAAGCTCTTCACCTACGCGGCGACGCGCGGCGACGCCTTCGCCTTCTGCGGCTACACGGGCAAGCCGGCGGGCTACATGATCGTCTTCTGCTACTGCGCCGTCGCCTACCTCCTCGGCTGGGCCTGCATGAAGACGCTCGTGCCGAAGTACAGGAAGGTGACGCTCTGACGGACGCGGCGCGCGCCGTTTCGGGTGCGGTGGATTCCTTGTCGAGAAAAAATGCTATAATACGTCCCAAATGAACAGCAAGAGGACACGGAATCCGCGCATTCTCATCGTCACCCCGGAGATCACGTATCTCCCCGAGGGCATGGGCAACCTCGCCGGCAAGATGTCGGCGAAGGCCGGCGGCATGGCGGACGTGTCGGCGTCGCTCGTCCAGGCGCTCTACGGGCTGGGGGCCGACGTGCACGTCGCGCTGCCGCACTACCGCCGCATGTTCCACGTCGAGACGGCCCAGCTCGTCTCGGAGGAGCTGCGCAAGTACAAGAGCCACCTCTCCGACGAGCGCATCCACCTGGCCGAGGACCGCTGCTTCTACTACCGCGACACGGTCTACGACCGTGGCGACGGGAACGTGAAGCTCGCGCTCGCGTTCCAGCGCGAGGTGATCAACAACATCATCCCGCATGTCCAGCCCGACCTCATCCACTGCAACGACTGGATGACGGGCCTCATCCCGGCGGCCGCGCGCCGCATGGGCATCCCCTGCCTCTTCACCGTCCACAACATCCACACGCAGAAGCTGAGCCTCGCGCGCGTCGAGGACGCCGGCATCGACGCGGCGGAGTTCTGGACGAACCTCTACTACGCCTACCCGCCGTACAACTACGAGGAGTCGCGCAACAACAACCCGATCGACCTGCAGGCGTCGGGCTGCTTCGCCGCGCACTTCATCAACACCGTCTCGCCGACGTTCCTCACCGAGATCGTCAACGGCTGGCATTCGTTCATCCCCGACTCGATCCGCAACGAGATCCGCAGCAAGTACTACGCGGGCTGCGCGACGGGCATCCTGAACGCGCCCGACGCGTCGGACAATCCGGCGATCGACGACAAGATCCCGTTCAAGTACGGCCCGGTCGACCACCGCGAGGCGAAGCGGCAGAACAAGCTCGCGCTCCAGCACGCGCTGGGGCTTGAGGAGAATGCCGACCGCGCGCTCTTCTTCTGGCCGAGCCGCCTCGACCCCGTGCAGAAGGGCCCGCAGCTCCTGACGGACATCACGTTCCGCTTCCTGGAGAAGCACCCCGACGCGCAGATCGCGGTCATCGCGAACGGCCCGTACCAGCAGCCGTTCTGGGACATCCGCGAGTTCCACCAGATCCAGTCGCGCCTGGCGGTGAGCAACTTCGACGGCCGCCTTTCGCAGCTCGGGTTCGCGGCGAGCGACTTCACGCTCATGCCGTCGCTCTTCGAGCCGTGCGGGCTGCCGCAGATGCAGGCGCCGATCTACGGCTCGCTCGCCGTCGCGCACAACACGGGCGGCCTGCACGACACCGTCGAGATGCTCGACGTCGGGCTCTCGCGCGGCAACGGCTTCCTGTTCGACACCTACGACTCGAACGGGCTCTTCTGGGCGATGGACCGGGCGATGGACTTCTTCCACCTGCCGGCCGACGTCCGGGCGCGCGAGATCGCGCGCGTCATGGCCGAGTCGCTCGGGCGCTTCAACCACGAGGCCTGCGCGAAGGAATACATCCAGCTTTACGAGAAGATGCTCGACCGCCCGCTCGTCTGACGCGCGGGGCCGGGCGAGACGAAGACGACACGGCCGCACGGGCCGCATGAGAGAAAGACCAATGACAGCAGAAGACCTCCTGAACACGCTGACCCAGGCGCTTGTCGACACGAAGGCGCAGGACGTGAAGACCTACGACGTGCGCGGCAAGTCGGGCCTGACCGACTATTTCGTCGTCGCGACCGGCGCGGCCGCGCCGCACCTGAAGGCCCTCGTGAAGGCGATGCCGAAGCCCTACCGAATCTCGGGCGACCCCGAGTCCGGCTGGATCGTCGCCGACTACTTCGACGTCGTCGTCCACGTCTTTTCGCCGGAGGCGCGCGCCTACTACGCGCTGGAGAAGCTTTGGGCATAATCAGCATCACGGATCCGTGCCGTCCGCTCGCCTTCGACCTCTCGCGTCCGCTGGAGGTCGAGGTCGGCTGCGGGAAGGGCCAGTTCCTCACGCGCCGCGCGCAGGAGAACCCCGACTGCGACTTCCTCGGCATCGAGCGGATGCTGGAGCGCGTGCGCCTCTTCGACGGCAAGTGCCGGCGCGGGAAGATCGTGAACGCGAGCGTCCTCCGCCTGGAGGCGCTCTACACGTTCCACTACCTCCTGCCGGCGCACCACGCGCGGCGCGTCTACGTCTTCTTCCCCGACCCGTGGCCGAAGAAGAAGCACCACGCGCACCGCCTCTTCGGGCCGCTCTTCCGCGCGGCGCTCTGGAAACGCCTTGAGATCGGCGGGAAGATCGAGTTCGCGACAGACCACGCCGAGTACTTCGAGGAGGTCTGCGCGGGCTTCGCCGAGGACGCGCGCTTCCGCCGCGTCGAGCCGATGCCGCGTCCGCGCGAGGTGTGGACGGAGTTCGAGACGATGTTCCGCGCGCAGGGCCTGCCGATCCACGCCGCCGCCTGGGAGGCGCTCGCGGCGGACGACGCGCCGCTCGCCCCCCTCGCGATTCCGCCCGAGCTCGAGCCGCGCGAAGGCGTCTTCCGCCGCGACTTCGGCGCCATTGTCTAAGATTACAGGAGAAAACCATGCTGCACGTCAACGAGAACTACGCCAAGATCAAGCCCACCTACCTCTTTGCCGAAATCGCCCACCGCGTCGCCGCGCACCAGCAGGCGCACCCAGAGGCGAAGGTCATCCGCCTCGGCATCGGCGACGTCACCGAGCCGCTCGCGCCGAGCGTCATCGCCGCGATGCACAAGGCCGTGGACGACGAGGCCGGCCACGGCGCGCGCTTCTACGGCTACGGGCCAGAGCAGGGCTACGCCTTCCTGCGCGAGAAGATCGCCGCCGTCGACTTCCAGTCGCGCGGCATCGACGTCTCGGCGGACGAGATCCTCGTCTCGGACGGCGCGAAGTGCGACTGCGGCAACTTCCAGGAGCTCTTCGGCACGGACGTCACGGTCGCCGTCGGCGATCCCGTCTACCCCGTCTACGTGGACACGAACGTGATGGCCGGGCGGCATGACATCCAGCTTCTGCCGTGCACGCGCGAGAACGGCTTCGTGCCCGGTCCGGAGGGGTGCGCGGCCGACATCGTCTACCTCTGCTACCCGAACAACCCGACGGGCGCCGTCGCGACGAAGGCCCAGCTCCAGGCGTGGGTCGACTGGGCGAACGCGAAGAAGGCGCTGATCGTCTTCGATGCGGCCTACGAGGCGTTCATCCGCACGCCGGGCATCCCGCACTCGATCTACGAGTGCGCGGGCGCGAAGACGTGCGCGGTCGAGATCCGCTCGTTCTCGAAGACGGCGGGCTTCACGGGCATCCGCTGCGGCTACACGGTCGTCCCGGACGGTCTCGTCGCCTACGCCGCCGACGGCACGGCCGTGCCGCTCCGGCCGATGTGGACGCGCCGCCAGACGACGAAGTTCAACGGCGCCTCCTACGTGACCCAGCGCGGTGCGGAGGCGATCTACTCGCCCGAGGGCCAGGCCGAGACGAAGGCGACGATCGACTTCTACCTTGAGAACGCCCGCCTCGTCCGCGAGGCGCTGACGGCGAAGGGCTACGCCGTCGCGGGGGGCATCGACTCGCCGTACGTGTGGGTGGACGTGAAGGGCGAGAGTTGGGCGTTCTTCGACCGGCTGCTCGCGGGGGCGAACGTCGTCACGACGCCGGGCGCGGGCTTCGGCGCGGCGGGCGAGGGCTATATCCGCATCAGCGCGTTCAACTCGCGCGCGAACGTGCTGGAGGCGATCGAGCGCCTGAAGAAGGTGCTGTAATGGTGCGGCAGGGGGCCTCCTTGCCGGAAATCTGCAATTTCGCTATAATGCGTTCCTGAAATGACGAGCAACGACGAGTATGTCATCCAGCTCTTGGTCGAGCGCGGGTATCTGACGCCCGAGCAGGTCGAGACGGCTGCGAATTCGATGAAGGCCGAGAACGAGACGACGCTGGACGCGCTCGTCGCGGGCGGGACGATCGGGCAGGACGAGGTCCTGGGGACGATCGCCGACCAGTTCGGCCTCAAGTACTGCCACCTCGACGCCGAGGCGATTGACGCGGCGTCCGTGATGAAGGTGATCACGCCCGAGATCGCGAAGCGCTACGGCGTCGTGCCGATCGTGGCGGACGACGATTCCGTGACGGTCGCGCTCTCCGACCCGATGGGCTACGACGCGATCGACTCGCTGCGTTTCGTCCTGGTCGGGAAGGACGTGCAGGCCGTGCTCTGTCCGCTCGACGAGGTGAAGGCCGCGATGGCGAAGCTCTACGTCACGGAGGAGGAGGCCGCCGTCGCGACGCGCGACGAGGAGGGGCTGTCCGACGCGACGCCGGGCGAGAGCGACGACAACGCGGTCATCAAGCTCGCCAACATGATCATCACGACGGCGATCAAGATGAAGGCCTCCGACATCCACATCGAGCCGATGGAGAAGGAGTTCCGCATCCGCTACCGCATCGACGGCGCGCTCCGCAAGATGGACTCGCCGCCGAAGCGCCTGCAGGGCGCGATCATCTCGCGCTTCAAGATCATGTCGAAGATGAAGATCTCCGAGAAGCGCATTCCGCAGGACGGCCGCATCCAGATCTCCGTCGGCGGCAAGGACCTCGACCTGCGCGTCTCGTCCGTCCCGACGAACCACGGCGAGTCGATCGTCATGCGAATCCTCGACAAGTCGAACCTCTCGCTCGGCCTGCCGCAGCTCGGCTTCCTCTCTGACGACCAGACGACGTTCGAGCGGCTCATCAAGCTGCCGGACGGCGTCGTGCTCGTCACGGGGCCGACCGGCTCGGGCAAGACGACGACGCTCTACGCCTGCCTCGGGCAGATCAACACGCCCGACAAGAAGCTCATCACGGTCGAGGACCCGGTCGAATACCAGATGTCGGGCATCAACCAGGTGCAGGTGAACAAGGACGTCGGGCTGGACTTCTCCGCCGCGCTCCGCTCGATCCTGCGCCAGGCCCCGAACATCGTCATGATCGGCGAGATCCGTGATGCGGAGACGGCCGACATCGCGATGGAGGCGGCGCTCACGGGCCACCTCGTCTTCTCGACCCTGCACACGAACGACGCGCCGTCGGCCGTGACGCGACTCCTCGACATCGGCGTGAAGCCGTTCCTCGTCGCGTCCGCCCTCCGCGCCGCGATGGCCCAGCGCCTCGTGCGCGCGATCTGCGAGAAGTGCAAGGAGGCGTATACGCCGAGCGATCGCGAGATCAAGATGCTCACGGGCCTGGCGAGCGGCACGAACGCGCAGGTCCCCGACCACATGTACCACGGCGCCGGGTGCGACCGCTGCGGCAAGACGGGCTACAAGGGGCGGAAGGGCATCTTCGAGATCTTCAAGGTCGACGACACGATCCAGCGCCTCATCTTCGACCACGCGCCGGCGACGCTCCTGCGCCAGCGCGCCCGCGAGATGGGCATGCGCACGCTGCGCGAGGACGGCATGCTCAAGGTCGCCAGCGGCATGACGTCGCTCGCGGAGGTCCTGCGCGTGACGATGGGCGACGCAGATTAAGTAGTCAGGAGTAAGGGGGAACTACATCTGGCTGGGGCGGTTGCCGTAAGGAAGGGGGCGACAGGCGGGCGTGGTCGGGAATCTCTATGTCCATTTCCCGTTCTGTCGCCGCAAGTGCCGCTATTGCGCGCTCTATTCGCACGTCGGCGTTCCGGCGTCCGCGCGCGCGGCCTATGTCCGGCAACTGGCCGCGTCCGTCGGCAGCCTGGCCGAGGGGCTTGCGCGTTGGGGCGTCGCGGACGGTGGCTTCGGCAAGCTGAAGACGGTCTACTTCGGCGGCGGGTCGCCGGCCCTCTGCGATTTGCGTCCGCTGCTGGCGGCGCTCGCGCCCTATCGGACGGCGGAGACGGAGTTCACGGTCGAGCTGCATCCGCTGGACGTCACGGACGACGTGCTGGGGATGCTGCGCGACGGGGGCGTCAACCGCATTTCGATGGGCGTGCAGTCGTTGGACGACGCGACGCTCGCGGCCATGGGGCGCGGCTACACGGCAGCGGAGGCGGCGCGGGCCTTTGCGCGCGTGACGCGCGTCTTCGGGAACGCGGGCATCGACCTCATCGTCGGCTATCCGGGCGATCCGTGCGTCGGCTGGGCGCGGCTCGGCGACTGGGGGCTTCGCCATGCCTCCGTCTATTCGCTCCAGAACGAGCGGGGGCTGGCGGACGTGCCGGACGACGACTGGACGCTTGACCGCATCCGCGCGGCGGCGGCGGCGCTGGCGGCGCTGGGGCTCGCGCGCTACGAGATTTCGAACTATGCCGTGCCGGGGGCCGAATGCCGGCACAATCTCGCCGTCTGGCGCGGCGAGGACTACGTCGGCCTGGGCGCCGGTGCCTGCGGGCGCATCGGCCTCCTCCGCACGCGCAATTTCGGGGTCTGTCCCCCGTACGAGGTGGAGACGCTCTCGCCCGAACGGGATGCGCTGGAGCGGCGAATCTTCCGTCTGCGGACGCGCGAGGGCCTCGACGCGACGGGGTATCCCCAGTGGGGACAGGCCCTCGCGTCGGCCTGCGAAAGTGGACTTTTGACGCGCGAAAACGAGATTTATCGCCTGACGTCGCGCGGCACGGAAGTCTGTGACGCGATTCTGGCCGAGTTAGTCTGACTTCTTCTTCAAACGCCACTCCCGCATGGTCATGCCGTAGCGGGCGCGGAAGTGGCGCGTGAGGTTCGCGAGGTCGCGGCGTACCTCCAACTCAAAAACCACGCTCCACCTCGACCTCACGTCTCCACCTCTTGCTGCCCAAAGTACCCCCTTGCGCGAATACAATATTTAGTGTATTATATCCGCGCTGTCCACAACAGGCAGTGAAATTAGAGAAAAACAACGGATTGCAAGACAATTCGAGAAAGGGATGCGCAGAGGCTATGAAGATCATCAAGCGATCGGGCGAGGAGCGGGAGTTTGACATCACGAAGATCGAGAACGCGATCCGCAAGGCGAACAACGCGGTCGACTACAAGGACGCGATGAGCGAGGGGCGGATCAAGCTGATCGCGGAGGAGGTCGCCGGCGTCTGCGCCGCGCGCGACCGGGCGATGACGGTCGAGGAGGTGCAGGACGTCGTCGAGAACAAGATCATGGAGATGGGCTCACACGAGATCGCGAAGAAGTACATCGTCTACCGCTACCGCCGCGAGCTCGCCCGCAAGGCGAACACGACGGACGGCGCGATCCTCTCGCTCATCGAGTGCAACAACGAGGACGTCAAGCAGGAGAACTCGAACAAGAACCCGACGATCAACTCCGTCCAGCGCGACTACATGGCGGGCGAGGTGTCGAAGGACGTCTCGGCGCGCCTCCTGCTGCCGCCGGACGTCGTGCAGGCCCATCGGGACGGGCTCATCCACTTCCACGACATGGACTACTACGCGCAGCACATGCACAACTGCGACCTCGTGAACCTCGAGGACATGCTGCAGAACGGGACGGTCATCTCGGAGACGATGATCGAGAAGCCCAAGAGCTTCTCGACGGCGTGCAACATCGCCACGCAGATCATCGCGCAGGTCGCCTCGAACCAGTACGGCGGCCAGTCGATCTCGCTGACGCACCTGGCGCCGTTCGTGGACGTCTCGCGGCAGGCGATCCGGCGGGACTTCGCGGCGGAGTGCGCCGAGGCGGGCGTCGAGATGCCGCAGGCGAAGTTCGACGCGATCGTCGAGCGGCGCGTCCGCAAGGAGGTCGAGAAGGGCGTGCAGACGATCCAGTACCAGGTCGTCACGCTCATGACGACGAACGGGCAGGCGCCGTTCGTGACGGTCTACATGTACCTCGGCGAGGCGCGCGGGGAGCAGGAGAAGAAGGACCTGGCGATGATCATCGAGGAGGTCCTCAACGAGCGCATCAAGGGCGTGAAGAACGAGCAGGGCGTTTACGTGACGCCGGCGTTCCCGAAGCTCATCTACGTCCTCGAGCCCGACAACATCACGGAGGACGCGCCGTACTGGTACCTGACCGTGCTCGCCGCGAAGTGCACGGCCAAGCGCATGGTGCCCGACTACATCTCGGCGAAGAAGATGCGCGAGTACAAAGTCGACAAGAACGG
The DNA here is from genome assembly GCA_900320855.1 of uncultured Lentisphaerota bacterium. Lineage (GTDB taxonomy): Bacteria > Verrucomicrobiota > Kiritimatiellia > RFP12 > UBA1067 > UBA1067. Next base: position 1,430 of record ONTV01000014.1, on the reverse strand, counting down.
CAACGGCAACGTCTACACGTGCATGGGCTGCCGCTCGTTCCTGACGCCGTACGTGGACGAGAACGGCAAGCCGAAGTACTACGGGCGCTTCAACCAGGGCGTCGTCACGGTCAACCTCGTGGACGCGGCCCTCTCGGCGCACGGCGACCTCGCGAAGTTCTGGGAGATCCTCGACGCGCGCTGCGAGCTCTGCCACAAGGCGCTCCAGTGCCGCCACGAGCGGCTGACCGGCACGCTGTCCGACGCGGCGCCGATCCTCTGGCAGTACGGGGCGCTGACGCGCCTGCCGAAGGGGGCGCCGATCGACCGCTACCTGCACGGCGGCTACTCGACGATCTCGCTCGGCTACGCGGGCCTCTGGGAGTGCGTCTACGCGCTCATCGGCAAGAAGCTCACCGAGCCGGAGGGCGAGGCGCTCGGCCTCGACGTCATGAAGCGGCTCAACGAGTACACGGCGAAGTGGAAGGCCGCCGAGAACATCGACTACTCGCTCTACGGCACGCCGCTCGAGTCGACGACGTACAAGTTCGCGAAGTGTCTGCAGAAGCGCTTCGGGATCGTCAAGGGCGTGACGGACCGCAACTACATCACGAACTCGTACCACATCCACGTCACCGAGCCGATCGACGCGTTCAAGAAGCTCGAGACGGAGGCGAAGTTCCAGCGGCTCTCGCCGGGCGGGGCGATCAGCTACGTCGAGGTGCCGAACCTGCAGAACAACCTGCCGGCCGTGCTCGCGATCATGAAGTACATCTACGACCACATCATGTACGCCGAGCTCAACACGAAGTCGGACTACTGCCAGGTCTGCGGCTTCGACGGCGAGATCGAGATCGTGAAGGACGCGGGCGCCAAGCTCATCTGGCGGTGCCCGAAGTGCGGCAACACCGACGAGGCGAAGCTCAACGTCGCGCGGCGGACGTGCGGCTACATCGGCTCGCAGTTCTGGAACCAGGGCCGTACGCAGGAGATCAAGGAGCGCGTCCTGCACGTCTCGTGAGCGGAGGCGGGGCCGCCAGTTGAAACGGCCCCGCTTTTTCGGTATAATACGCGCCCAAATTCAGAAAGGAAAAAGAAGAATGTCCATTTTCATCGGTTGCCTTTATGTCGTCGAAGTCCTCGTCTGCCTGATGCTCGCGCTCGTCGTGATGCTCCAGAAGCCGAAAGAGGGCGGGCTTGGCGGCGCGATTGGCGGCGGCATGCTGGAGGCGTCGCTCGGCGCCGACGCGGGCAACGTCCTCATCAAGACGACGGCGATCCTTGGCGCGGTCTTTCTCCTGAACACGCTTGTCCTCGCGCGCCTCACCTCGACGGCGCATTCGCGTTCGCTCATGGCCCGCGAAGCCGAGCCGGTCGCCGAACAGGCCGCGCCCGCGCTCCCGATGGCGGCGCCGGAAGTGCCGGCGGCCCCTGCGCCGGCGGCTCCGGCC
>ONTV01000071.1:2743-13713 GCA_900320855.1 uncultured Lentisphaerota bacterium | reverse complement strand
GTCTCCGGCTTGGGGTAGTCGAGAAGGATCGAAGAAATTTTCGAATGGTCGGATTTTCGAATGGTCGAATGGGTTCGCGCGCGCGATGCGCCTATGCGAGCCAGGGTCTGGAAGTCGAGGTAGGAGAGCTGGTGGAAGGGAAGACCGAAGGCGCGGGCCGAGCGTTTCCACTTGGCGTCCCGCTTCGGCACGACGGAGACATACGCCACCCCATCCAGGGAATCAAAGGCGAGAGATTCGCACGTACTCCCTGCTCCTTCCTCCTTCCTCCTTGCCAGAAGGCTCCCCAAGTCCTCCACCCCTTCATCATAGTGGCCGACAGGGCGGACACGGCCGTCGGTCCAGAGACCCACGGCCGTGGAGGTGTTTCCAACGTCGATGACGAACACGGCCGTCGGTCCAGAGACCCACGGCCGTGGAGGTGTTTCCAACGTCGATGACGAGCAGTCTCACTTGCGATATTCGCAAAGGCGCAACTGCTGGTCGCAGAACGTGCGGACATAACCGTCGTCCGTCGTCGCGCGGCGACGTTCAAGGGCCGAGACCCAGACCTCGCGATACGCCGCAGCCTTCGGGCATTTCGGACACATCACGAACTGCGTAACTGCGGCGATTTGCGTCAGAACAAGCGGATCGCCGTCATAGGACGTGCCGATCTTCGCGAGAAGCGCATCCGCCGCCGCATCCGACGCGACAAAGGCCGCAAGGACCTTCGGCTCGGTCGCCGTGCGTACGGCGGTCGGGTTCTTCCGTTGCCATTCATACGCCATCTGGTAGCCGTCCCAATGAGCCATGGCATTGCCGTAGTCCGCGAACGCGACCTTCGCGGGCTGTGGCACAGGCTTCGGCGTGAACGCACCGTACTTCGGCGCGGTCGCACACCCGGTCAGCACACCGAGGAGAACGGCGGACGCGAGACAAGAGACTGTCGAATTCTTCTTCATCCTCAATTGTTCCTTTCTTCTTGCCTCAGCCTTCTTACCCGAACATTTCCGTACGCCAGGGTTCGCGCATCATGTCGTCCTGATAGAGCAGACGGTCCGCCGCCGCGTCGTTCTTCGCATGAAGCGTGACGGGATCAAACTCGAAGCTGCGCCCAAGACGCCACGCGACAATCGCGAGATTGAACATGGACGACGAGCGGAAGCCGTTCGACTCGTTGAGGGCAAAAGGCTTGCGGGTCTTGCAGCTGTCGATGAAGTCGGTCTGCTGCGGCGCGGGTTTCGGAAGTTCGGCAAGGGTCTTCAAGACCTTCTCCTCGCTCCACCAGCCGTTCGCGTCCTTGATGCGGAGCGTCTTGCCGTCTTTCGCCTTCTTGTAGACGCACAGTCCGTTCGAGCCACGGAGAAGCGGCTCGTCGCGGAGCGAGACGTCACCATCAAGAATCACTTCCGTCCCGTCGTCATAGGTCAGCGTGAAGCGGTCGAAGCTGCCGACAGCCTCTGGGTGCTGCGGAAGCCCCTTGTAGTCAATTTTGACCGGCGAAGTCTCGTCCTTGCAAAGAAGATACTGAAGCGGGTCGAGATAGTGCTGCGCCATGTCCCCGAGCCCGCCCGAGTCATAGTCCCAGTAGCCGCGGAAGGACGTGCCGAAGCGGTGGTCCGTGTAGGGTTTCCACGGCGCGGGGCCAAGCCACATGTCCCAATCAAGCCCTTCGGGAATCATCTGCACGCGGTCCTGCACACGGCCCGACCAGCCGAACTTCCACGAGAAGCCCTGCCCCTCGCCGAAGACGCACTTGACGGGACCCTTGCCGAGGAGACCGTTCTCGACGATCTGGCGAATCGGCTCGACCGTCGTGCCGAAGCCGTAGAACGTGCTCTGGAAGCGAAACCAGGTGTTGAGGCGGAACATGCGCCCGTTGGCCTTGACCAGCTCCATCACGCGCTTGCCCTCGCCGACCGTGCGGGTCATGGGCTTTTCGCACCAGATGTCCTTGCCGGCCTTTGCGGCCATCGCGCTCTGGACGCCGTGCCAGTGAGGCGGCGTGCAGATGTGGACGATGTCAACGTCTTTGTCGTCCAGAAGCTCGCGGAAGTCGCGATAGCCCTTGACCTTGCCCCAGCCCGCCTTCTCGGCCGCCGCAAGACCCGCCGCGACGCGCGGCGCATAGCAGTCCGTGAGGCCGATCAGGCGCGAGCCCTTGAACGGCAGGTGGTTCTCGCTGTGCGCGATCACGCCGAAGCCGATCAGCGCGCGCGTGAGCTGGTTCGAAGGCGCCGTGGCGCCCCAGAGGACGCGCGCCGGAATCAGGTTAAAGGCTCCGAACGCGGCGGACGCCTTCAGAAACTGTCGTCTTGATCCGTTCATGGTCAGAGTTCCTTGATAAAGATGTTGCGCCATTCGGTCGGGTCGCCGTGGCACTGGAGCTCCAGCTGCTCCACGGGGAAGATCGCCTGCTTGCGGTCCCAGTAGTTCTCGAGCGTCACGTTGTCGACGACGAGCTCGCCGTTGAGCCAGACCGTCACCTTCTCGCCCTTCATGACCACGTGGAACCGGTTCCAGTCGCCGACCGGGCGGTCCGCGACCTTCAGCGCCCCGGACGGGTTGCCCGTCTTCTTCGTCTGGTTGTTGAAGAGCCCGCCCGAACCGATGCCCCACTGGTTGTGCGCGTCCCAGATCTGCACCTGCGGAGCGCCGCGCAGGTAGAGGCCCGAATCGCCCGTGATGGAGAGGATGCGCCAGTCGGCCCAAAGCTCGAAGTCCTTGAGGTCCTTCGCCGTCGCGAGCGAGTAGCCGCCCTTGTAGCCGTCGAAGAAGAGGTTGCCGTTGCGGACCGACCAGTGCGCGTCGCGCTGCGCGTCGGCCTTCTTCTGCATCTCGGCTCGCTTCGCCGGCGTCGCCGCCTGACGGACGACCGGGTTGTCGAACTTCTCGTCAGTCGTCACGCCCTTCCACATCGTCTTGAGCTGCTCGGGGCAGCCGTTGAAGTAGGTCGTGAAACCGGCCGGGGCCTTCAGGGCCTGACGCGGGCAGACGTCGCCCATCTTCGCGTCGTCGGGCAGCTCCTTGATGCGGATGTTCTTCCACTTGACCGCGCCGCAGCCGCCGCACCAGCTCAAATGCCCCTTCGCGTTGTGGAGGCCCGGGTGCTTCCGCCCGTCCGGCGTGTCGCCGTCGCCCTTGAACGCCGAGACGTCGGCCTTCGTGACGAGGTAGCCATTCAGGTAGACCTCGATCTCGCTGCCGATGACCTTGACCTCCTCGAAGTTCCACATCCCCGGCTTACGCACGTAGCTGCCGCCGCCCGTGAAGTTGGCGTCCTTGACCCAGATCTGCTTGTTCACGTTGTCGCGACGGGCCGGGACGACGCCGTACACGGAGCCCGTGTACTGGTAGGGCTTGAGCTTGTCCTTCTTCGCCGCCTTGTCGTAGTAGGCGCTGCCGCCGTCGTCCAGAAGCTGCAGCTCGCACAGCCCCGCGTAGGCCGCGTCGACCTTCTCATCCGGCACGCGGATGCCCAGCCCGCTGTCGCCGTTCGCCGGCAGGAGAAACTCGAAGCGGAGGATGAAGTTGCGGTACTGCTTCTCGGTCAGCAGGTTGCCGCGGTCGCCCTCGATCTTGCGGTCGGGAAGGCACGCGAGCACGTTCTCCTTCTTGACCGTCCCGTTGTTGAGCTTCGTCTCAATCGTCTCGACGCCGTACATCTTCGACCCGAACCAGCCGGTCAGGTCCTTGCCGTTGAAGAGGCTGACGAAGCCCTCGTCGACCGTCTCCGGGTACTCGCCCGCGCAGGGCCTCGCCTCGCAGGGCGCTTGGGCGCAGCGCGTTCCGGCGCAGCGCTTCCCGGCGCACGTGTCGTCATCCTGGCAGCAGCAGCCGCCGACCAGCGCGACAGCCGCCGCCAGCAGTGTCAGTTTCATGCTTGGGTTCCTTTCTTGGTGTTTCAAAGTCAGACGGCCTGCCATTCCAGGCTGAGGTCGACCGAGCCCGCCGAGTGCGTGAGGCACCCGAGCGAGATCGCCGTGACGCCCGTCGCCGCGACTTCCTTCGCGCGGTCGAGCGTGATGCCACCCGACGCCTCCGTCTTCGAGATCCCCTTGCACATCTTCACGCACTTCTTCATGTCCGCGACGGACATGTTGTCGAGCATGATCCACTCCGGCTTCGCCTTGAGCGCGCTCGCGCACTCGCGCAGGCTCTCGACCTCGACCTCCACGTCGAGCTTCGGGAACGCCTGGCGCGCCGCCGCGACCGCCTGGTCGAGCGCGTCGGGGTCGCCGCCCTTCCAGAGCCGGCGGTGGTTGTCCTTCATCAGCACGCGGTCGTACATTCCCATGCGGTGGTTCGTGCCGCCGCCGCAGGTGACGGCGTACTTCTCGAACACCCGAAGGCCCGGCGTCGTCTTGCGCGTGTCGAGGATCAGCGTCCCCCACCGCCTCGTCGCCTCGACGAACCTGCGCGTCAGCGTCGCCGTCGCGCACATCCGCTGCATGAAGTTGAGGGCCGTGCGCTCCGCCGCGAGGATCGACCGCGCCTTGCCGCGAAACGTGAGGATCGGCTCGCCCGGCTTCACGGCGCTGCCGTCGGGCTTCAGGATCGTCACCTTGACCTTCGGATCGACCGCCTTCATCACGGCCTTGGCGACCGTCGCGCCCGCGACGACGCACCCCACGCCCTTCGCGTGGATCTCGCCCGTCGCGACCGCGTCGGGATCGACAAGCGCCAGGCTCGTCGCGTCGCACCACGGCGACGAGACGAGCCGGTCGACGCTCGCGAGGTCCTCGTCGAGCGCCAGACGCACCGCCGCCTTCGCACGCGGCGAGAGCATGACGTCCCGCATCGCTCAGGCGCCCTTGAGGAATTCCCAGTGCTGGAAGAGGGTGAACGTCAGGACGCCGACGACGGCGAGGGCCACAAGGCCCGCGATCGCGGCGACCGTCGCCCCGGTTCCCGACGCGGCCTTCTTCGCGTGCGGATCGGGCGCGTCGAGCTTGAAGCGGTCGGCGATCGTGGCGGCGGCCGGCGCGGCCGGCATCTCGGCAACGCCCTCGGTGGCGGACATCGGGTCGGCCTTCACGGTCGGCCGCTTGACGGACATGGGCTTCTTGATAGTCATAGTGTGGAGAATTATATCACGGTTCCCGTCGGCAAATCAAGCCGCCGCCGTGCGCGGCGGCCTACGCCGAGGCCCGCGCCGCGAGCGCGTGGTACTCCTGGAGCGTCCGCACGCCCGTGCCGCCGAACGTCTCGTCCTCGGCGAGGCCGCGCACGGCCGCCCGGAAGCCGTCGAGCGTCGTCGTCAGCGGCACGCCCGCCGCGACCGCGCCGGAGCGGAGGCGCGCGTTGTCCTCCGTCGCCTCGTTGCCGGCCTCGGTCGTGCAGACGACCCACTTCACCCGTCCCGCCTTGAGGAGGTCGAGCGCGTTGGGGCGTCCGCGCGAGATGCGGAAGACCGCCTTGGACGCGATTCCCGCCTCCCAGAGCCGCGTCGAGGTGCCGCGCGTCGCATAGACGCCGTAGCCGAGCCGCACGAGCTCGCGCGCGAGCTCGACGCCGGCCGCCTTGTCCTCGTCGCGGAGCGAGACGAACACCTCGCCCGCCTTCGGCAGCGGACTCCCCGCCGCCAGCTGGCTCTTGAAGTAGGCGATCTCCGGATCGTCGTCGATCGCCATCACCTCGCCCGTCGACTTCATCTCCGGCGTGAGCGCGACTTCCGCGCCCGGGAACTTCACGAACGGGAAGACGGCCTCCTTGACGGACGTGTAGGGCGGAATGACCTCCTCGGTGAAGCCGATGTCGGACAGCTTCTCGCCGACCATGCACCGCGCGGCGACGTCCGCCAGCGGCACGCCAATCGCCTTCGAGACGAACGGCACCGTGCGGGAGGCGCGCGGATTCACCTCAATCATCCAGACGGTCTGGACGCCCTTCTCCTGCGTGACGGCGAGCTGGATGTTCATGAGGCCGACGATGTGCAGGCGCTTCGCGAAGGCGTGCGCGTACCGCTTCACCTCGGCGACCGTCTCTGGCGCGAGCGAACGCGGCGGCGTGACGGCGGCCGCGTCGCCCGAATGGCAGCCCGCCGCCTCGACGTGCTCGAGGATCGCGCCGACGACCGTTGTCTCGCCGTCGGAGACGCAGTCGACGTCCAGCTCGATGGCGTGTTCGAGGAACTTGTCGATGAGGATGGGCTTGCCCTCCGCCGCCGCGACGGCCTCGGCGACGTACTTGTCCAGCTCCGCGTCCGTCGAGACGATCGCCATGCCGCGTCCGCCGAGGACGAAACTCGGCCGCACGAGGACGGGATAGCCGATCTCCGCCGCGATGCGATGGGCGTCCGCGACGGAATGCGCGATGCCGCTCGCGGGCTGCTTCACGCCGACCTCCTCGACGAGCTGCTTGAAGAAGTCGCGGTCCTCCGCGCGGTCGATGTCATCCGGCGACGTGCCGACGATCCGCGCGCCCGCCGCCTTCAGCCGCTGGGCGAGGTTGAGCGGGGTCTGCCCCCCGTACTGGACGATCACGCCGTCGCATCCCTCGCGGTCGTAGATCTCCATCACGTCCTCGAACGTGAGCGGCTCGAAGTAGAGGCGGTCTGACGTGTCGTAGTCCGTCGAGACGGTCTCCGGGTTCGAGTTCACCATCACGACCTCGTAGCCGCGCTGCTTGAGCGCAAACGCCGCGTGGCAGCAGCACCAGTCGAACTCGATGCCCTGGCCGATCCGGTTCGGTCCCCCGCCCAGAACCATGATGCGCGGGCGAGGAGAGGAAATAATCGAATGGTCGAATGGTCGAATGGTCGAATTGGGCAATGAAGAAGAAGAAATAATCGAATTATCGAATGGTCGATTGGTCGATTGATCTGGCAATGAAACGGGCGATTGATTGGGCGTGAGAGACTTGAGGGGCGCGAGAGACGAGAGGCCGCTCTCGCCCCTCTCGACCCTCTTGTCTCTCGCGTCATTCATTCGATCATTCGAACATTCGATTATTCGATTATTTCCCCCTGTCTCCCACCCATAATACGAATAATAGTACGGCGTCTTCGCCTTGAACTCGCCGGCGCACGTGTCGACTTCGCCGAACACGGGGCGAATGCCCGCCGCAAGCCGCGCCGCGCGAATCTCGGCCTCGGCGCACCCGACGGCCTCGGCAATCTCCCGGTCGGAGAACCCGAACACCTTCGCCTGCCGCAGAAGCGCAGGAGAAATAATCGAACATTCGATTATTCGATTATTTCTCATCATCTCCCGAAACGCCGCGATTTCCGCGAGCTCGCGGCGGAACCACGGATCATAGCTCGCCTCGTCGTGGTACTTGAGCGGCGCCTCCAGCGAACGGACGGCCTTCAGATACGCCTGCTTGAACGTGCGGCCGATCGCCATCACCTCGCCGACGGCCTTCATCTGCGTGCCGAGGGCCGTGGACGCGCCGGGGAACTTCTCGAACGCGAAGCGCGGAATCTTCACGACCACGTAGTCGAGCGCCGGCTCGAACGCGGCCAGCGTCTCGCCCGTGATGTCGTTCGGGATCTCGTCGAGCGTGTAGCCGACGGCCAGGAGCGCAGCGATCTTCGCGATCGGAAAGCCCGTCGCCTTCGACGCGAGCGCGGACGAGCGCGAGACGCGCGGGTTCATCTCGATGATGATGCGCCGCCCCGTCTTCGGGTCGACCGCCCACTGCACGTTCGAGCCGCCCGTCGCGATGCCGATCTTGCGCAGGACGGCGATCGAGTCGTCGCGCATCGCCTGGTACTCGCGGTCTGTGAGCGTCTGGATCGGCGCGACGGTGATCGAGTCGCCCGTGTGGACGCCCATCGGGTCCATGTTCTCGATGGAGCAGACGATGACGGCGTTCCCGGCCTTGTCGGCCATGACCTCCATCTCGAACTCCTTCCAGCCGATGAGCGACTCCTCGATCAGCACCTCCGTGTTGAGCGACGCCTCCAGGCCGCCCGCCACGATGCGCGCGAACTCGTCCGCGTCATGCGCGATGCCGCCGCCCGTGCCGCCGAGCGTGAAGCCGGGGCGGATGATGAGCGGCCATGTGCCGATCGCCTCGGCGACGGCGCGCGCCTCGTCGAGCGAATGGGCGCTGCCCGACTTCGGCATGTCCAGCCCCAGCTCGCGCATTGCCGCCTTGAAGAGCTGGCGGTCCTCCGCCCGCGCAATCGCCTCCGCCGACGCGCCGAGAAGCTCGACGCGGTAGCGGCGCAGGATGCCCGCCTTGTCGAGCTCCATCGCGAGGTTGAGCGCCGTCTGCCCGCCCAGGGTCGGCAGCACCGCGTCCGGCCGCTCGCGGCGGATGATCTCGTGGAGCGAATCGACGGTCAGCGGCTCGACGTACGTGCGGTCGGCGCGCTCCGGGTCGGTCATCACCGTCGCCGGATTCGAGTTCACGAGGACGACCTCGTAGCCTTCCTTCTTGAGGGCCTTGACGGCCTGCACGCCCGAATAGTCGAACTCGCAGCCCTGGCCGATGACGATCGGCCCCGCGCCGATGATCAGGATTTTCCGAATGTCTGTGCGTTTCATGACCTTACTCCACTGTCACGGATTTCGCCAAATTGCGCGGCTGGTCGATTTCGCAGCCGCGCAGACGCGCCACATGGTACGCGAAAAGCTGGAGCGCGACGGCCGTGACGACCGGCGCGCACGCCGCGCTCGTGCGCGGCACGAAGAGCGCGTCGTCGCAGTGCCGCGCCGCCGCGTCGCCCTGCGTGACGATGCCGACGACGGGCGCCTCGCGCGCGCGGCACTCCTGCACGTTGCCGACCGTCTTCTCCTTGCCGGGGACGTCGTTCAGGAGCGCGACGACCGGCGTCGCGCGCCCGAGCAGCGCAATCGGCCCGTGCTTGAGCTCCGCCGCCTGGTAGCCCTCGGCATGGACGTAGGAGATCTCCTTCATCTTGAGCGCGCCTTCGAGCGCCGTCGGATAGAGGATGCCGCGTCCGAGGAAGAACATGTCGTTCGCCGCCGCGTACTTCGCCGCAACCGCCGCGATGCGGTCGTTCTCCTTCAGGACCTCGGCGACGAGATCCGGCAGCGCGGCGATCTCGTCGCAGAGGCGCAGCCCCGCCTCGCGCGAAAGCCGCCGCGTGCGCCCCAGCTTCAGCGCCATCATGAGAAGCACCGTGACCTGCGCCGTGAACGCCTTCGTCGAGGCGACGGAGATCTCCGGGCCCGCGTGCAGGTAGACGCCGCGCCCCGCCTCGCGCGCAATCGTCGAGCCGACGACGTTGCAGACCGCCGAGACGAGCGCGCCCTTGCCGACCGACTCGCGCACCGCCGCAAGCGTGTCCGCCGTCTCGCCGGACTGCGAGAGCGCGATCGCCCAGTCGTGCGGCCCGATGATCGGATTGCAGTAGCGGAACTCCGCCGCCTGCTCGGCGCTCGTCGGCAGGTCGGCGAGCGACTCGAAGAGGTACTTGCCGACCATGCCGGCGTGGAGCGACGTCCCGCAGCCGATGACGACGGCGCGCCGGATCGTCGCAAGCTCGCGCGGCGGCAGGTTGAGCCCCGCGAGGACGGCCGTCCCGTCCGTGCGGTCGAGACGCCCCCGGATCGTGTTGCGCAACGCCTCCGGCTGCTCGAAGATCTCCTTGAGCATGAAGTGGGCGTAGCCGCCCTTCTCGGCGGACGCGGCGTCCCACTCGACCTGCTGGACATCGCGTGCGACCGGCACGTTGTCGAGCGTGAAGACGTCCGCCCCCTCCGGCGTGACGCGAGCGATGTCGCCGTCATTGAGGTAGATGACCTGCCGCGTGTACGAGACGATGGCCGAGACGTCGCTCGCGACGACCGTCGAGCCCTCGCCGACGCCGATGACGAGCGGCGACCCCCTGCGCGCGACGATCATCTCGCCCGGATGCCGCAGCGAAAGGACGGCGATGCCGTACGTGCCCTCCACCTGCTTCAGGGCCTGGGAGACGGCCGCCATGAAGTCGTCGCCCGTGTCGAACGTCGCAATGAGATGCGCAAGCGCCTCGGTGTCGGTCTGCGAGACGAAGACGCAGCCGCGCTTCTCCAGCTTGGCGCGGAGCGCGGCGTAGTTCTCGATGATGCCGTTGTGGACGAGCGCGAGCCGTCCGCCGTCCGCGAGGTGCGGATGCGCGTTCGTCTCCGTCGGCAGCCCGTGCGTCGCCCAGCGCGTGTGGGCGATGCCGAGCGTGTACTTCCCGCGTTCGGGCTCCGGCAGCGCCTCGGCGAGGAAACGGTCGAGCTCGGCGACTTTCCCCGTCTTCTTGAAGACGCGCAGGTCATCCGCCGACTCAAGGGCGACGCCAGCCGAGTCATAGCCCCGGTACTCAAGGCGCAGAAGCCCGTTGACGAGCGGACGGCACGCGCTTTGGCTGTGGCTGGAGAATCCGACGATGCCGCACATGGAACACCCCCTTACTTCGCCTTCTGCTTCAGCGCCGCCGCGACGAGCCCGTCGAAGAGCGGATGCGGCGCCGTCGGACGCGACTTGAACTCCGGATGGAACTGGCCCGCGATGAAATACGGGTGGCCCGGCAGCTCGACGATCTCGACGAGCTTGCCGTCCGGCGACGTGCCGGACACCTTCAGCCCCGCCGCCTCCAGCGCCTTCCGTCCCTCCGTGTCGTAGCCGAGCTCGTAGCGGTGGCGATGGCGCTCGGAGATCGTGAAGTCCGCCTTGCCCTTCTCGCCGTAGGCCGGCGCGTAGAGCTTCGCCGCGAGCGTCCCCTTCTTGACGACGCACGGATACGCCCCCAGGCGCATCGTGCCGCCCTTCTGCGTGATGCCCTTCTGCGTCTCCATGAGGTCGATCACCGGATGCGTCGTCTTCGGATCGAACTCCGTCGAGTTCGCGTCCGCCCAGCCGACGACGCCGCGCGCGTACTCGATGGCCGTGCACTGCATGCCGAGGCAGATGCCGAGGAACGGAATCTTGTGCTCGCGCGCGTACTTGATCGCGAGGCACTTGCCGGGAACGCCCCGGCTGCCAAACCCGCCGGGAACGAGGATGCCGTCCACGCCCTTGAGCGGATTGACCTCCTTGCTTGC
>ONTV01000071.1:0-2710 GCA_900320855.1 uncultured Lentisphaerota bacterium | reverse complement strand
TCGTGCGCCATGCCCGCGTGGTGCAGGGCCTCATGGACGGACTTGTAGGCGTCGCGGATTGCGATGTACTTGCCCACGAGCGCGATCGTGCAGGATTTCTTCGGCTGCGTCGCCTTCTTGACGAGCGTGTCCCACACCGTGTGCTTGATGGGCCAGATGTCGAGATGGAGCTGCTTCAGCACCTCCTCGTCCAGCCCCTGTTTGCGCAGTTCGCGCGGAATCGCGTAGACGGAGTCCGTCACGTCCTTCTCCTCGATGACGCGCTCGGGGCGGACGTTGCAGAAGAGCGCGAGCTTCTCCAGATGCTCCTTCGGAATCGTCATCTCCGTGCGGCAGACGAGGATGTCGGGGATGATGCCGATTGCGCGGAGCTGGCCGACGGAATGCTGCGAGGGCTTCGTCTTGAGTTCGCCCGCCGCCTTCAGGTAGGGGACGAGCGTCAGGTGCACGAAGCACGTGTTGTCGATGCCGTGCTCGAAGCGGAACTGGCGCGCGGCCTCCAGGAACGGCAGCGACTCGATGTCGCCCGAGACGCCGCCGATCTCGCAGAGGACGATGTCGCAGTCGTGCTCGCCGGCGGACTTGATCGCGTCCTTGATCTCGTTCGTGATGTGGGGAATGACCTGCACCGTGCCGCCGAGGTAGCCGCCCGCACGCTCGCGGGCGAGGACGGCCGAGTAGATGCGCCCCGACGTGTAATTCGACGCCTTCGAGCACGTCACGCCCGCGAAACGCTCGTAGTGGCCAAGGTCGAGATCCGTCTCGGCGCCGTCGTCCGTCACGAACACCTCGCCGTGCTGGTAGGGGCTCATCGTCCCCGGATCGACGTTGAGATACGGGTCGAGCTTCTGCATGAAGACCTTGTAGCCCCGGCTCTTCAGGAGGAGGGCCAACGAGGCGGACGTGATGCCCTTGCCAAGGGAACTCACGACGCCGCCGGTGATAAAGACGTATTTGACTTGTTTTTTCATGGAAGTGGGAGGGTGGGAAGGTGGGAAGGTGAGAGAGTTCTGTTATTTCTCCCCCGCCCCCTTCATCATCTCGCAGAATTCTCCGAAGAGATACTGCGAATCATGCGGGCCGGGGCAGCTTTCGGGGTGGTACTGCACCGAGAACGCCGGCAGCGTCTTGTGCCGCAGACCCTCGATCGAGCCGTCGTTCAAGTTGACGTGCGTGACCGCGAGGCAGTCCGGAACCGACTCGGGCAGCACGGCGAAGTTGTGGTTCTGGCTCGTGATCTCGACCTTCCCCGTCGCGAGGTTCTTCACCGGATGGTTGCAGCCGTGATGCCCGAACTTGAGCCGCCCCGTCTTCGCCCCGCACGCGAGCGAGAGAAGCTGGTGGCCGAGGCAGATGCCGAAGAGCGGCACCTTCCCCAGCAGATCCCGGATATTCGCGATCGCGTAGCCGACCGCCGCCGGATCGGCCGGGCCGTTCGAGAGGAAGACGCCATCCGGCTGCTGCGCGAGCACGTCCGCCGCCGGCGTCTGCGCCGGAACGACCGTCACCCGCGCAAACGCCGCCAGGCTCCGCAGAATGTTCGTCTTCACGCCAAAGTCGTAGCAGATGACGCGAGGAGAAATAATCGAATGGTCGAATGGTCGAATAATCGAATGATCAAAGGGTCGAATGGTCGAATGAGAACGGTCGAATGACGAATCGGAAGGGCGGTCAAAAGACGGCGATTGGCCTAGGCCAAACTCGTAGGGCTCCTTGCAGGAGACGCGCGAGGCATAGTCCTGCCCATCCAGCCCTTCCCAACGCTTCGCAGCCTCAATCCCCTCCCGTTCCTCGTCCATTCGATTATTCGACCATTCGATTATCCGACCATTTCCCAGCCATGCCTTCTGATTGCCGTGTTCGCGCAGGTGGATCGTCAGCGCGCGCGTATCGACGCCGTAGATGCCGGGGACGCCGTTCGCCTTCAGGTAGGCGTCGAGCGACTGCGTCGCACGGTAGTTCGACGGCTCCGTCAAGTCGCCGATCACCAGCCCTGAAAGAAAAAGGCCCCGCGACTCGACGTCCTCGGGGTTCACACCGTAGTTGCCGACCTCGGCAGTGGTGAGGGTGACGAACTGCCCCGCGTAGGACGGATCCGTCAAAATCTCCTGGTAGCCGCACATGCCGGTGTTGAAGACAACCTCCCCGCACCGGTCAACCCGCGCGCCAAACGCCACGCCGGGGAAAACCGCCCCGTCCGCGAGCGCCAGAAACGCCTTCCGCTTTCGCTCGTCGTCATCCTCTCGCTCCTCTCATTCTCGTGAAGCCTTGCAAACCCCATGCCAACGGCACAAGCGCAGCCGCATGCCGTCCTGCCCCTCTCAACCGCGTCCCTGCCCGACAGCACGTGTAAAAGCGCCCGAAAACGGATTACACGCCGTGGAAACTCCGCGCCCGAAAACAAGAACCGCCGAGTCCCGGACAGGGCTCGGCGGCGATGGACGCCGCGCCCTTCTGGGCGAAGCGACCGCTCTCGCACTCCAGCGAGTAGACCCACTCGTCGCCCCAGCCGCGCACGTAGTTCCACTCGTTGAGGTGGCTCTCCGTCTTCGTGAAGCCGTTCGCGTCGAGGAGCGCACGCACCCGACGGGCATCGACGGCGGGCGCGGCGGCGTCCGAATAGTAGCAGTGCCAGGAGTAGAAGTCGAGCGGCAGCTTCTCCTTCGCGCAGAACGGCAGGAACTCCTTCGTCCAGGCGCCCCACCAGCAG
>ONTV01000034.1 GCA_900320855.1 uncultured Lentisphaerota bacterium | reverse complement strand
CCTATGGGATGACTTCACCCATATCGGAATGATACCTGCTGAAAAGTCGCCAATACACCCTTGCTATTATTCCGAAAATGAGGTATTATGTAAGCCATGATTGAAAACGGAATAGTATATCTTTCAAGCGAGGAGACTGCGAAGCGGTGGGGAATATCCGACCGTCGGGTACGTGTCCTCTGCGAAAACGGGCAGGTTGAAGGGGCTGTCCGCAACGGCAAGTTGTGGAAAATCCCGCAGTCTGCCGTGAAGCCCCGCGACGGACGGACGATGCGCGCTCTGGGTATTCCTGTCGGGCTGCGCGGACGCATTGCGGAAATTGACGCACTTAAAGATCGGCTTGCCGCCAAGCGTCCGTTGACAGACGGTGAGCGCGAGCAGTTGCGCAATGTGTTTCTTGTCGATTACACCTATTCGTCGAACGCCATTGAAGGGAATACGCTCACCCTCAACGAAACGGCGATGGTGCTTTCCGGCATGACCATTGGCGAGAAGCCGCTCAAAGACCATCTTGAAGCGACAGGACACAGGGATGCGTTTTGCTTTCTTGAGGATTTCGTCAAGTCCGGCGAGGCCGTCAACGAATCGTTCGTCCGGCATCTCCATTCGCTCATCCTTGCGGACAAGCCGATGGACAAAGGCGTTTACCGCCGGATTCCCGTTGTCATAACAGGTGCCATCCATACGCCGCCGCAGCCATACATGGTTGCCCCTATGATGGAGGCGTGGGTGCGCGATTTGCAGACGACACGGCGTCATCCGCTTGTCGTCGCCGCAGAGTTTCACATCCGATTCGAGGCGATCCATCCGTTCATCGACGGCAATGGACGGACAGGGCGGCTCTTGGCAAACTTCATTCTCATGCGGTCTGGGTATCTGCCGATCAGCATCAAGTATGAAAACCGCAGAGCCTACTACGATGCCTTCACTTCCTACCACAAGGATGGCGACCTTGTGCCGATGCTTGGCATATTTGCGGAACGGGAACATCAACGGTTCTTGGAATATCTGTCCGCAATAGGATGAACCGCATGGAAGATTCCTCGAAGAACAACTTTGACAGGCGTGGCGGCGAGCTGTTGCCGCGCGAGCTGATGGAACGGGCGGCCGATCCGGCGCTCGTCCCGGACGAGGCCCTTGTTGCCGTTCTCCTCAAGACCGGCGTTCACGGACTGAACGTCATCGAACTCTCGCGCCGCCTCATCGAGGCGTTCGGCTCCATGAAGGCCCTCGTCTCCGGCGATTGGCGGACGCTGGAGGCGCGCATCAGGGACTGGAACAAGGCCCACCTCGACCACCTCGTGCTCGGCGAGGACGGCTACACCTCGATTCGCTCGCTTGGAGAGATTTCGTTTGGTTGAAGGAGCGAATGCCAGGTCTTCAGAATGCCTCGCTGATTTGACGCCCGCCCTCACGCCAGCTGCATCATGGGTGATGTGGCTGTGCGCGCGTGTTTGGCGGTGGGCGCGTGGCCACCCGCGAATGTCCGTTCCGAAGGGCGACGCAAAATGGTATAATACGCGACCATCATGGCACAGGAAACGAACGAATACCGCGCGCAGCGCCTCCAGTCGATGAAGGCGCTCGCCGAGATGGGCTACGCGCCCTACGGCTGCAAGTACGACCACGAGGATCTCGCGAAGGTCCGGGCCTCATTCGAGGAAGGCAAGGCCGTCCGCGTCGCCGGGCGTCTCCTCATGATCCGCCGCATGGGGAAGATGAACTTCTGCACCCTGAACGACGGGACAGACCGCTTCCAGCTCATCTTCAAGCGCGACGAGCTCTCCGAGACGGCGTTCGCCGCGTTCAAGCTCCTGAACCTCGGCGACATCATCGGCGCGGAGGGGACGCTCTTCACGACGCAGAAGGGCGAGAAGTCGCTCGTCGTCAAGGAGTGGACGATGCTCGCGAAGGCGCTTGAGCAGCCGCCGGAGAAGTTCCACGGCCTCGCCGACCAGGAAGACTGCTACCGCCGCCGCTACGTCGATCTCATGACGAACGACGAGACGCGCGCGCGCTTCTACGTGCGCTCGAAGCTCCTCAAGGAGATCCGCAAGTACCTGTGGTCGAAGGGCTTCGCCGAGGTCGAGACGCCGATCCTCCAGAACCAGGCGGGCGGCGCGGCCGCGAAGCCGTTCTTCTCGCACTTCAACGCGCTCGACCAGGACTGCGTCATGCGCATTGCGCCGGAGCTCTACCTCAAGCGCCTCCTCGTCGGCGGCATGAACAAGGTCTTCGAGCTCGGCAAGGACTTCCGCAACGAGGGCATCGACCGCACGCACAACCCCGAGTTCACGGTTTGCGAGATCTACGAGGCCTACGGCGACCGCACGTCGATGGAGGCGATCATGGAGGGCCTGCTCCCGCACCTCTGCGACACGGTGATCGGCAAGCGGGTGGTCGAATACGGCGAGAAGAAGGTTCCGATCGACTTCACGCCGCCCTACCGCCGCGTCGCGTACAAGGACCTCGTCAAGGGCCTCATGGGCGACGACTGGTTCGAGAAGCCCTTTGACGCGCAGCTCGCCCAGGCGAAGGCGATCGCGAAGGAGCGGGACGTCAACCTCGAGCTCGACGGCGTGACGACCGAGCTCATGCTCACGCACGAGGTCTACGACAAGATGATCGAGAAGACGCTCCTGCGGCCGACGTTCGTGACGCGCATTCCGCACGCGTTCGTGCCGCTCGCGAAGGCGTGTCCGGACGATCCGTCGCTCGTGGACGTCTTCGAGTTCGTCGTCGCGGGCCGCGAGCTCTGCCCCGGCTACACCGAGCAGAACGACCCGATCGAGCAGCGCAAGGCGCTGGAGAACCAGGCCGGCGAGGACACCGAGAAGATCGACGAGGACTTCATCCGCGCGCTCGAGTGCGGCATGCCGCCGACGGGCGGGCTCGGCTTCGGCGTCGATCGGCTCGTCATGTTCCTCACGGGCTGCGACTCGATCCGCGACGTGGTCCTCTTCCCGCAGCTGAAGCGGGCGTAGCGCGAGGCCGGAAAGGGAGGCGCGGCCATGATGTCGATCTACAGGTGGGAGAACGGGGGGCTTCGGGAGACGCCCGAGTTCGCCTTCTCCTGCTGGGTCAACCTCGTCGATCCCTCGACGACCGAACTGGAGGCCGTCCTCTCGTACAGCCAGGTGCCACGCGACTTCCTCACCGACCCGCTCGACGCGGGCGAACGGCCGCGCTTCGACTACGAGGACGACGCCTCGCTCCTCATCGTCCATGTGCCGATGCTGATCCCGCCGGAGGACGAGGAGGAGGCCGTCTCGCCCTACCGCACGGTCCCGCTTGGCATCATCCTCTCCGGCTCGTCCGTCATCACCGTCTGCAGCGCGCAGACGCCCGTGACGACGGCGTTTCTCGACCAGATCCGCCGCGTCTGCCCGCCGTCCGACAAGTACCGCTTCGCGTTCCGCCTCCTCTGGCACGCGGGCGTCCTGTTCCTGCGCTACATCAACGACATCCACAACCGCACGACGTCGCTGGAGGACGAGCTGCACGAGTCGATCTCGAACGAGGTGCTCCTCAAGATGTTCCAGATCGAGAAGACGCTCGTCTACTTCACGACGTCCCTCAAGGCCGACACGATCGCCCTCGCGCGCGCGAACACGGCGCGGCAGCTCACGCTGTCCGAGGACGACCGCGACTACCTTGAGGACGCGATGGTCGAGTACCAGCAGGCGCTGGAGACGGCGACCATCCACGCGAACATCCTGAACGGCACGCTCGACACGTTCGCCTCGCTCATCAACAACAACCTGAACAACGTGATGAAGTACCTGACGGCCGCGACGATCTTCCTCGCCGTGCCGACGCTCGTCGCGTCGCTCTACGGCATGAACATCGCGCTGCCGTTCCAGTCCAGCCCGCACGCCTTCGCGCTCGTGATGGGCTTCTCCGGACTCCTCGCGGCCGTCCTCGCCGCCGTGTTCATGGTTCTCTCGCACAAGCGGAAGTTCTGACGCGGCCTCGGCGCCGCCCAACGAAAGGAAGGTAGAACATGAACTGCACGGGGCTTTCGCTCTTGAGCGGCGGACTGGACAGCCAGCTCGCGATCCGCGTTCTCGAACGCGCCGGCGCGACGGTCGAGGCCATCGCGTTCGAAACGCCGTTCTTCGGCAGCGAACGGGCCGTCGCGGCGGCGAAGGCCCTTGGCGTGAAGCTGCATGTCATCGACTTCCTCGCGGACGAGATTGAGCTTCTGGAGAATCCGCCGCACGGCTTTGGCGGGGCGATGAACCCCTGCATCGACTGCCATGCGCGCATGATCCGCCGCGCCGGCGAGCTGATGGCGCGCCTCGGCTACGACTTCGTCGCAACGGGCGAGGTGCGCGGCCAGCGGCCGATGAGCCAGAACGCGCAGTCGCTTCTCGCCGTCGAGAAGGCCTCCGGACTGAAGGGCCGCCTGGTGCGACCGCTCTCGGCGAAGCTCCTGGAGCCGACGATCCCCGAGCAGGAGGGCAAGCTCGACCGCGCGAAGCTCCTGGACATCTCCGGCCGCGCCCGCGACCGCCAGATCGCGCTTGCGGCGGCGTTCGGCATCACGGACTATCCCTCGCCGGCCGGCGGCTGCAAGCTGACGGAGGCGGCGTTC
Organism: uncultured Lentisphaerota bacterium; assembly: GCA_900320855.1. Taxonomy (GTDB): domain Bacteria; phylum Verrucomicrobiota; class Kiritimatiellia; order RFP12; family UBA1067; genus UBA1067. Next base: position 12,231 of record ONTV01000034.1, on the reverse strand, counting down.
GGGCGCAAGCTCCGCGACCTGATGGCGCACGAGGGGCTGAAGGACCGCGCGCTCGTCGAGCTGCTGACGGTCGGCCGCCGCTTCCGTCTGCCGGACGGGTCGAGCGTCATCCTCGGGCGCGACGCGAACGAGAACGCGCGTCTGGCGCAGATGCCGGGCACGGTCGTCGCGGCGGAGGGCGTTCCCGGCCCGACGGCGTTCGTCCCCGACTTGAAGTCCGAGGCCGACCTCGAACGCGCGCGCGGCATCGTCCGCGCCTGGTCGCGCGGCACGGCGGACGCCGACCGTGCGCCGTTCAAGGCGTACCAGATCGTCTAGCCGAGCCCGTTCCCCGTAGCCACGGGCGGTGCGTTTTTTGGTATAATTCGGGCATGGTCATACTCGGCACAATCGATCTCCGCAAGCGCTTTCGCCTTCCCGGCCAGAAGCCGATTGAAGTCCTGAAGGGCGTGAACCTGTCGGTCAAGCCGGGCGAGAAGGTCGCGATCGTCGGCCGCTCGGGCGCCGGCAAGTCGACGCTTCTCAACATCTTGGGCGGCCTTGAGCGTCCGACGTCCGGCACGGTGACGCGGCCGAAGAACGTCGGCTTCGTCTTCCAGCAGTACCATCTCATGCCGGAGCTGACGGTCCTCGAGAACGTCCTCCTGCCGCTGATGTCGGCCGGGCGGCGGGACGAGGCGGCGGGCGGGCGGAAGCGGGCGGCGGAGCTCCTGTCCCGCGTCGGGCTGGGCGGGCGGCTTGACCATCTGCCGTCCGAGCTTTCCGGCGGCGAGATGCAGCGCGTGGCCCTTGCGCGCGCGCTCGTCACCGATCCGGAGCTTGTGCTGGCCGACGAGCCGACGGGCAACCTCGACGCCTGGACGGGCGCGGGCATTCTGAAGATTCTGACCGAGCTGACGGCCGACGCCGCGCGGTTCGCCCTCGTCATGGTCACGCATTCGCCCGAGGCCGCCGCCATCTGCGACCGCGTGCTGACGCTGGAGGACGGCGTCCTGCGCGGCGAGAAGGGTCCGGGAGGGACCGGCGCGTGAGGCCGCGCGCAGTTTCATTCGCTTTTTAGGGAGGAATATGTCATGAACAGGCTCGCCGACATCGGCTGGGAAGACTTTGAACGGCTTTCGTTCGACGCGAAACGCCCCTATCTCGAACGGGAGGAGGGCGACGGCCTTCCGTACCACACGCTTTTCGCGCAGCAGTTCGACCGCGCGCTTCTCGAACGGCTCTGCGCGCTCGCCAACCGCATCCGCTTCATCAACAAGTCGAAGGAGGGCGCGCTCTACCTCAAGAACGTCCTCGCCCATAAGCGCGCGATGCTCTACTTCTCCCAGCCGAGCTCGCGCACGTTCCTCTCGCACCTCGCCGCCTGCCAGATCCTCGGCATCACGACCGGCAGCGTGCGCGACGCGGCGACGTCGTCCGAGTTCAAGGGCGAGTCGAAGGAGGATTCGATCCGCACGTTCTCCTCCTACTTCGACATGATCATCATGCGCAGCCCCGAGCGGGGGCTTGCGGAGAAAATGGCATGGGAGCTCTCGAACTCCGACCGGCCGATTCCGATCCTGAACGCCGGCTCCGGCAAGGACCAGCATCCGACGCAGGCCCTGCTCGACATCTACACGCTCCTGCGCTCGTTCGAGAACGCGGGCGGCATCGACGGCAAGACCGTCACCTTCTGCGGCGACCTCATGCGCGGGCGCACGGTGCGCTCGCTCTCGTACCTGCTGACGAACTTCCGCGACGTGAAGCAGGTCTTCGTCGCGCCGCAGGAGCTCCAGGTTCCGGCCGACGTCGTCATGATCCTCGCGAAGAAGGGAATCTCCTTCGAGGTCTGCGACAACCTGCGCGACGCGGTGAAGGTGTCCGACGCGGTCTACATGACGCGCATCCAGGACGAGTGGGACTCGTCGAAGGGCGCGTCCGCGAAGATCGACACGTCGCGCTTCAAGTTCGGCGCGGAGGAGCTGAAGCTCCTCAAGCCGACGGGCGCGATCCTCCATCCGCTGCCGCGCCGCGACGAGATCGCGACGTGCTGCGACCGCGATCCGCGCGCGATGTACTGGCGGCAGATGCGCAACGGCATGTGGATTCGCGCGGCGCTCATCGCCGCGACGTTCGGCTTCGAGCGGACGATCATGGACTGCGGCTACTGACGCGGCGCCGGGCCGCGCCGCATCCGGAGCGCGGCGAGGAGAATGAGGGCGAACCCCGCGACGGACGCGAGGTCGGAGACCTGTCCGAAGAGCGCGAGGCCGAACGCGGCGGCGAAGAGGACGCTCGCGTAGTCGAAGACGGCGATGTCCTTCGGGGCGGCGTAGCGGTAGGCAAGCGTGACGCCGAACTGCCCGAGCGCGGCGCCCGCGCCCGCGCCGAACAGGATCGCGACCTGCGCGCCGGTCATCGGGTCGGGTCGATGCAGGAGGAACGGCACGGACGCGAGGCAGGAGAACGCGCTGAAGAAGAGGATGACGAAGGCGCTGGGCAATCCGGCCGCCATCCGTCCGAGCGCCCGCAGGGCCGCATAGGCCGCGCCGGCCGCCATGCCGCCCAGAAGCCCCATCGCTAGGGGGAACGCGGCCTCGCCCGCGAAGCCGGGCTTGGCGATCAGGAGGACGCCGGCAAAGGCGAGGAGGAGCGGGCCGAGGCTTTGCCAGCCCGCGCGCTCCTTCAGGAACAGGCTCGCGAAGAGGACGGTGAAGAAGGGGGCTGTCTTGTTGAGGGTCTGTCCCTCGGCGATCGGAATGTGGCCGAGGGCGTAGAAGTTCGCGAAGATGCCGACCGTGCCGAGCGCGCTTCGCAGGAGCAGGAGCGTCCACGCCCGGCCGGGGACAGGCCCCGGCGGCCGCCGGAGGCCGTGGTCCCGCAGATAGACGGCGAGTGCGAGGCTGAAGGCGACGACGTTGCGGAAGAAGCTCTTCTGGAAACTCGAGACGCTGCCGCCGAAGTCGTCGCAGAGCCGCACGCAGGCGGCCATGACCGCGAAGCCGAATGCGCTCGCGACGAGACAGACGATGCCTTTTCCCTTGTTGTCCATGGCGGTTTGAGGCAGACATTATACTCTTTTGCTCCTGATTTGTGGTCGCCCCCGCAGACCGTTCAGGCGGTGGGGAGTCTGACGGATCGGCGGTTTTGCTATAATGTGCGCATGAGGAAAAGCAGATCGAATGCGTGTGGAGGCGGGCGATGAAGCGGCTCAACGTCGTCGCGGCCGGGCTGGGCTGGAATCTCCTGGAGCGCAACGGCCTGACGTCGCTTGCCGGGCTGTCGTTCGCGCCGCGTCCGAGCGTCTTCCCGGCCGTGACGTGCGTCGCGCAGGCGACCTTGCGCACGGGGCTCTCGCCCGCTGAACACGGGATGGTCTCGAACGGCTACTGGTCGGAGACGTTCCGGAAGCCCGTCTTCTGGGAGCAGAGCGCGCGCCTCGTGAAGGGCCCGCGCGTCTGGGCGGCGCGGCGCGCGGCGGGCGAGACGTTCGGCATGTTCTTCTTCCAGCAATCGCTCGGCGAAGACCTCGACCTCATCCTCTCGCCGGCGCCGATCCACAAGCACGGCGGCGGCATGGTCATGAGCTGCTACACGAAGCCGACGGGGCACGCGGCCGTGCTGCGGCGGCTCTGCGGCGCGTTCCCCCTCTGGCGCTACTGGGGGCCGCTCGCCTCCCCGAAGGTCGGGCGGAAGTGCCTGGACTACTTCGAGGCGATGACGGACGTGCAGGATGTCGACGAGGCCTATCTCTACTTGCCGACGCTCGACTACGCCGCGCAGAAGTGCGGGCCGGACTCGCCGGCGGCGAAGGCCGCGCTCCGCGAGTTCCGCCGCCAGCTCGAGCGCCTGGCGGACCTCTGCCAGCGGCGCGGCTGCGACCTTCAGGTGACGGGCGACTACGAGATCACGCCCGTCACGGACGCGCCCGTCCAGCCGAACGTCACGCTGCGCCGCGAAGGACTCTTCCGGACGCGGACGGTCGGCGGGCGTTCCTATCCCGACTTCTACCAGTCCGAGGCGTTCGCCCTCTGCGACCACGAGTGCTGCCTCGTCTATGGCGCGACGCGGGCGCGGGCGGCCGAGGCGCTGCTCGCGACGGGCGGCTACGAGGTGCCGGAGGAGGGGCTCCTGCGCGCGACGGACGGCGCGGTCGTGCTGCTGGCGAAGTCCGGCAGCTGGTGCGGCTACGAGTGGTGGACGGATCGGCGCGAGGCGCCGGACTTCGCGAGCCACGTCGACATCCACAACAAGCCCGGCTACGACCCGAAGGAGCTCTTCTTCTTCAATCGCGGCGTCGTGAAGGGAACGCACGGCCGCGCCTGCGTCGTCGCCTCGACGGGCGGCTGAGCCCTCGTGGCTGAGCCGCTCCTTTTTTCGTCCGACTGTGCTATAATACGCGCGCTATGGAAAAGAAGACCAGTCAGTTCAAGGCCGAGATCGCGGAAATGCTCGATCTCGTCGTCAATTCGCTCTACTCCAAGAAGGAGATCTTCCTCCGCGAGCTCGTCTCCAACGCCTCCGACGCGATCGACCGCGCGAAGTTCCTTTCGCTCACCGACAAGTCGCTCGTCGCGGACAATCCCGAGTGGAAGATCCAGATCGCGGCGGACAAGGCCGCGAAGACGCTCATGATCTCCGACAACGGCACGGGCATGGACGCCGCCGAGCTCGAGCAGAACCTCGGCACGATCGCGAGCTCGGGCACGAAGAAGTTCCGCGAGATGCTGAAGGAGAAGGGCGGCGAGTCCCTGCCGGAGCTGATCGGCCAGTTCGGCGTCGGCTTCTACGCGGCGTTCATGGTCGCCGACAAGGTGACGGTCGAGACGCTCAAGCGCGGCACCGAGACGCCGTTCCGGTGGGAGTCCGACATGTCCGGCTCCTACACGATCTCCGACGGCGCGCGCGACTTCCCCGGCACGTCCATCACGCTCCACCTGCGCGACGACCAGCTTGAGTACCTGGACTACTGGCGCGTCTCCGACCTCGTCAAGAAGTACTCCGACTTCATCGCCTACCCGATTTACTTCAAGGAGCTCAACGTCGTCGAGCCCGAGGCCAAGACGGACGACGACCGCAAGCGCAACGAAGAGGAGCGCAAGCGCCGCGAAGAGCGCGAGGCGAAGCCGCTCAACACGATGGTCGCGCTCTGGAAGCGGGCGAAGAAGGACGTCAAGCAGGAGGAGTACGACGAGTTCTACAAGCACCTCACGCACGACTGGGAGGCGCCGTTCGAGACGATCCCGTTCTCCGGCGAGGGCGCAGTCGAGTTCAAGGCGCTCCTCTTCCTGCCGAAGAAGGCGACGATGGAGCTCTTCATGCCGAACCAGAAGCGCGGCCTCTCGCTCTACGTGCGCAACGTCTTCATCGGCGACGACGTCGAGATGCTCCTGCCGAGCTGGCTGCGCTTCGTGAAGGGCGTCGTCGACTCGTCCGACCTGCCGCTCAACGTCTCGCGCGAGATGCTGCAGGACGACGCGGTCATCAAGAAGATCAAGGACGCCGTGACGTCGAAGGTGCTGTCGACGCTCGAAGACCTGAAGAAGAAGGACGCGAAGCGCTATGACGAGTTCTGGTCGGCGTTCGGCACGGTCGTCAAGGAGGGCGTGCACGTCGACTGGGAGCACGCCGACCGCATCAAGAAGCTTCTGAAGTACCCGACGGCGCGCGCCGAGGCCGGTACGCGCGTCTTCCTGGAGGACTACGTCAAGGACATGCCCGCGACGCAGAAGGACATCTACTACGTCACGGCCGAGCGCGAGGAGGACGCGCGCAAGTCTCCCGTCCTCGAGGCCGCGCGCCAGCACGGCTGCGACGTCCTCCTCTTCTGCGATCCCGTCGACGACTACCTGACCGAGTCGCTGCGCGAGTTCGAGGGCAAGAAGTTCGTCGATGTCGCCAAGGGCGACGTGGCCTTCGGCAGCGAGGAGGAGCAGAAGGCCGAGAAGGCGGCGAACGAGAAGTCGGCCGCCGACCTGAAGCCGTTCCTCGAGGCCGTCAAGAAGGAGCTTGCGGCCAGCGTCTCGGACGTGCGCGTCTCGACGCGCCTCACCGACTCGCCGTGCTGCCTCGTCGCGCAGGAGCACGCGCTTCCGCCGTCGATGGTGCGCATGATGCGCGCGATGAAGAACGAGGTGCCGGACGACAAGCGCATCCTTGAGGTGAACCCGAACCATCCGCTCATCGCGAAGGTGAAGGGGCTGGAGGGCGACGCGCTCAAGGACGCCGTCACGCTCCTCTACGATTCGGCGCTCATCGCCGAGGGCTCGCCTGTCGCGGACGGCGCGCGCTTCGCGAAGCTGCTGGCGGGCCTGATGCTCAAGTAGGGCGATGGCCGTCTCCCTCGACTTCGAGACGACGGCGGGCGATCCCGTGATGGGGATCGACGAGGCGGGGCGCGGTCCGCTGGCGGGCGGCGTCTACGCCGCCGCCGTGTCCGTGCCGCTTGCGCGGGCGAGGGTGCTGCTGTCCGGCGCCTGGGCGGCCGTCACCGACTCGAAGAAGCTGACCGCGCGGCGGCGCGATGCGCTCGCGGCGGCGATTCGGGAGACGCCGGACTGCGCCTGGGCGGTCGCCTCGGCGAGCGCGGCGGAGATCGACCGGCTCAACATCCTGCGCGCGACGCACCTCGCGATGCGCCGCGCGGCGGAGCGGGTAGCCGCGCGGCTGGGCGCGGGCGACCTCGACGCGGCGGCGGTCTCGATTCTCGTGGACGGCCTGCCCGTCGCGTCGCTCCCGCGTTCGACGAACGTCGTCAAGGGCGACGCGAAGTCGCTTCTCATCGCGGCGGCGTCGATTCTCGCGAAGACGGCGCGTGACGCGGACTGCCTGCGGCTCGACCGGCTCTACCCTGGCTACGGGTTCGCGCAGCACAAGGGCTATCCGACGCCCGCGCACATGGCCGCGCTCAACCGCCTCGGACCGTGTCCCGAACACCGGCGCAGCTTCGGGCCCGTCGCGCAGATGGAGCTGGGGCTGCGATGAGCGGGGTCGCATTCTGATTGGACCAACCGAAAACGACAAAAGACGGAAAGGACCGTTTACGCATGGAACTCTCGATCCTCATCAACAAGTTCAGCATCACGGGGCGGCTCGTCGCCCTGCAGCCCTTCGGAAACGGCAACATCAACGACACGTTCCTCGCGATCTACCGCAACACGTTCACCGAGACGCAGGTCATCCTGCAGCGCGTGAACCGCAACGTCTTCCCGCGCCCCGAGGTGATCATGGCGAACATGCACGCGATCACCAAGCACTGCCACGAGAAGCTTGAGGACGACGCCGCGAAGGGGAACGACGACCGCGTCTGGCAGATGCCGCGCATCGTCAAGGCGAAGGATGCGCGGGACTACGTCGTCGACGAGAAGGGCGAGGTCTGGCGCGTCATCACGCGCATCATGTCCGCCCACGCCTTCGACGTCGCGCAGGGCCCCGAGCACGCGATGGAGTGCGGCGCCACGTTGGGGCACTTCCACTACCTCGTCTCCGACATGGACCCGAAGTCGATCGCGGATCCGCTGCCGGGCTTCCACGTCACGTCCGGCTACCTCCGGGCCTATGACAAGACGCTTGAGACGGCGTCCGCGCAGGAGCTCCTGAAGAGCTCGATGGAGGCGAAGCGCCTGGCGAAGTTCATCGAGGAGCGGCGCGACCTCGCGCTTTGCCTGGAGAACGCGCAGGCGCGGGGCGAGCTCAGGAAGCGCATGTTCCACGGCGACCCGAAGGTGAACAACATCATGATCGATGACGTGACGGGGAAGGGCACGGCGATGATCGACCTCGACACCGTGAGCCCCGGCCTCATCCACCTCGACTTCGGCGACGCGCTCCGCTCGATCTGCAATCCGGCGGGCGAGGAGGAGACGAACCTCGCGAAGGTCGTCTTCGACGAAGACCTCTGCACGGCGTTCTGCAAGGGCTACATGCGCGAGGCGGGCGCGTTTTTGACGGACGCCGACCGCGCCTACCTCTACGACTCGATCCGCCTTCTGCCGTTCGAGCTCGGGCTCCGCTTCTTCCAGGACTACCTGAACGGGAACGTCTACTTCAAGACGAAGACGCCCGAGCAGAACCTGAACCGCGCGCGCGTCCAGTTCCGCCTCTGCGAGTCGGTCGAGGCGCGCGAGCGCTCGATCCGTGGCGTCCTGCAGCGGCTCTGACGGCGAGGCGGGCGAGATGGAATTCGTCGCGATCGACTTCGAGACGACCGGCTACGAGGGCGGGAACGCGAACGAGCCGTGGCAGCTGGGCATCGCGACCGTGCGGGACGGCGCGATCGCCGAGGCGCGCGAGTTCTTCTTCGACGTCGAGGGCGCGCCCGCGCGGGCGCACGAGCGGGACGCGCTGGGGACGCTTCAGACCTCGTTCGAGGTCTGGTTTCCCCTGCTGGAGGGCCGGCGCCTGGTCGCGCACAACATCGCCTGCGAGCGGACGATCCTGACGCGCACGGCGCCGCTGACGAAGTGGGGTCCGTGGGTTGACACGATGAAGCTCGCGAAGGCGCGCTACCCGCGTCTGCCATCCTACGCGCTCGGCGACCTCTGCACGATGTTCGGCTGCGTGCCGCAGCTGGACGGGCGCACGTGGCATGACGGCCTCTACGACGCCGTCGCCTGCGCGAATCTCGCCCTCTTCCTCGCGCTGAGCTGACGCGCAGATATTGGGAACGAACCCTCAGTTGGCGGCGTGAGGTCGAGATGGCGCATGGGGAAAGGGCGTGGCAGCGGCCTGACGCGCGCCGGGAGGCATCGGAGGCCGGGCTCTTCCGCTAGGCCGAGGGCAGGCGAAAGACGCCGGGCGGGTAGCCGAAGGCGGCCTTGACCGTCCGCGAGAAGTGGCTCGCGTTGCAGAAGCCGCAGCGTTCGGCGATTTCCGACGCCGACAGCCGCGAGTTCGTCAGGAGCGCGATGCCCTCGCTGAGGCGGAGGCGGCGGATCTCCTCCCGAAGCGGATGCCCGAAGTGGCGTGCGGCCTTCGTCTCGATCGTGCGGACGGACACGCCGAGCGCGTCGGCGATCTGGACGATGCGCAGGGATTCCGCGAGATGTTCGCGCGCGTAGGCGATGACGCGCGCGAGAATCGGGTCGTCGATCGCGAAGGTGTCGGTCGAGCGCCGCGTCACGATGCGCGGGAAGGCGATGTCCACGAGCGGATGGCGCGTGTGCCCGTGCAGGAGGTCATCGAGGGCCTTGGCGCAGATCTTCCCGGTATGTTCGCCGTCGAGGGCGATGGAGGAGAGCGAAGGCGTCGTCGTCTCGCAGAGGAGCTCGTCGTCGTCCGTCGAGAGGACGGCGAGGTCGTCCGGAACGGCCACGCCGACGTCGAGGCAGGCCGCGAGGATCTGCTGGCCCCGGATGTCCTTGACGGTGTAGAGCGCGGTGTGCTTCGGCAGGGCCTTGAGCCAGGCGCCGAGGCGCGGCGCCTCAAGCGAGAAGTCGGCGCACTCGTCGGGCGACGGCGTCGGATAGACGGCGCAGGGCCTCTTGGCGGCGGCGACCGCCCGCACGAAGCCGTCGCGCCGTCCGTCCGACCATTCCGAAGGACGCGGCGAGCCGACGAACGCGAAGGAGCGGAAGCCGCGTGCGAGCAGATGCTCGGCGGCGAGACGGCCGAGGTTCGGGTTGTCCCGGCGGACGATGACGACGTTGCGGCGGCGCGCCCGTACGTTGAGTGGCGCGTTGATGAGGACGGTCGGGCAGTTGAGCCGCGCGGCGCGCGCGAGGATGTCGCGGTTGGCCGAGAGGAGGATGACGCCATCGACGCCCCAGCGCCGGGCGCGCTTGAGGCCCTGCGCGGCGATGTCGCCCGTGTTCAGGTGGAAGAGCCACGGCCCGTTTTCGCGGGCGTAGGCGAGGATGCCCTCAAGGATCCGGCGGTGCGTGAAATTCGCCGTCGGCAGGGTGACGAGGATGTGCGGCGCGGCCGCATGGGAGGCGGGCGATGTCTTCATGCGCGGATTATAGCATATCGCGCGGCGCTTTTTACGCGGAAAACCAGCGAATCTCGTCGGGCCGTTGGTCGTTTTCGCGGTTGCCCCCTTGCCAGCAACCGACTGAAAATGATAAACTATTCGAAAATTTTATCAATCAAAGGAAGACTCTAAAACAATGTTGGACTGGACGGTTCTGGGCTCGTTCATCGGGTATCTCGCGCTGATGCTGTGGTTCGGCTTCTTCTTCTCGAAGCGCCAGGAGTCGCTGGGCGACTACTACCTCGGCGGGCGCAAGATGAACAAGTGGGTCGTCGCGCTCTCCGCCCAGGCCTCCGATATGTCGGGCTGGCTGCTCATGGGCCTCCCTGGCGCGATCTTCCTCGGAGGCTTCTCCGAGGCGTGGATCGGCATCGGCCTCCTGATCGGCACCTACCTCAACTGGAAGATCGTCGCGCACCGCCTTCGGCGCTACTCGCAGGCCTGCGGCGACTCGATCACGATCCCCGACTTCATCAACAACCGCTTCCACGACCGGACGGGCATCGCGCGCATCCTCGCCGCGCTCATCATCCTCGTCTTCTTCACGTTCTACGCGGCGTCGGGGTTCGTGAGCTGCGCGAAGCTCTTCACGACGACGTTCGGCATCCCCGAGACGATTTCCTGCTGCGGCCTCACGCTGTCGGGCTACACGCTCTGCCTCTGGATCGGCGCGCTCGTCGTCGTCAGCTACACGCTCCTGGGCGGCTACATGGCCGTGTGCTGGACGGACTTCGTGCAGGGCCTGATCATGTTCGTCGCGATCGTCCTCGTGCCGGCGGTCGTCGTCTGCGAGGCGGGCGGGTTTGCCGCGACGGTGGACGGCCTCAACGCGATCAACCCCTATCTCCAGTCGCTCTTCACGACGGCGTCCACGGGCAAGGCCTACGGCTTCGTCGGCCTCATCTCGTGCCTCGCGTGGGGCCTCGGCTACTTCGGCATGCCGCACATCCTCGTCCGCTTCATGTCCATCGACAATCCGGCGGAGGTGAAGGGCTCGCGGCGCATCGCGATGACGTGGGTCACGATTTCGCTCGCGGCGGCGACGGTAATCGGCCTCGTCTTCCACCTCTACCTGAAGCAGCGCGGGCTCACGCTCGCCGACGTCGGGGGCGATCCGGAGCGGTGCTTCATGGTCATGATTAACGGCATCTTCGCGAACGGCTTCCTCGTGCGCGTGTTCGCGGGCATCCTCCTCTCGGCCATCATGGCGGCGATCATGTCCACGGCCGACAGCCAGCTGCTCGTCTCGGCGTCGAGCTTCTCGAACGACTTCTACAAGGTCGTCCTGCGCAAGAAGGCGTCGAACCGCGAGCTGATCCTCGTCTCGCGCCTCGCCGTCGGGGCCGTCTCGCTCGTCGCGATCGCGCTGGCGATGAACACGCAGTCGGAGTTCTTCAAGGTCGTCATGAAGATGGTCTCGTTCGCGTGGGCCGGCTTCGGCGCGGCGTTTGGCCCGCTCATCCTGCTCGCGCTCTTCTGGAGGCGCACGAACCTCGCGGGCGCGGTCGCGGGCATGGTCGTCGGCGCGGTGACGTGTTTCGTCTGGAAGTTCGTCCTCTCGGGCTATGCGACGGCGCACCCCGTCTTCGGGCTCTACGAACTCGCGCCGGGCTTCCTGCTGTCGTTCGTCGCGACGGTCGTCGTCTCGCTCGTGACGAAGAAACCGTCGCAGGAGATGCTCGACGAATTCGCGGCCGTCGACGCCGACGCGGCGTGAGCCGCTCGCGGCGCTGCGGGGGTCGGTAGACTCGACTCGCCGAAACTGCTATAATATTACGCCAATTTCGTAGATACAGGAAGGAATCGCGATGAAAGAAGTCATTGGAACGCTGAATGCGCAGGGCATGAAGATTGCCTTGGTCGTCAGCCGCTTCAACAGTTTCCTGACGGAGCAGCTCGTGAAGGGCGCGGCGGACGCGTTCGTGCGCCTGGGGGGTGACGAGAAAGACCTCCTCCTCGTGCGCGTGCCGGGGGCGTACGAGATCCCGCTCGTGGCGAAGCGGCTTGCGGCGGCGAAGGCGGTCGATGCCGTCCTCGCGCTTGGCGCGGTCGTGCAAGGCGCGACGGCGCACGCCGACCTCATCAACCAGGCGACGGCGAAGGCGTTTGAGGAGATCTCGGTCGAGACGGGCGTGCCCGTCCTCGATGGCGTCGTCTCGGCGGAGAACCTGGAGCAGGCCGTCGAGCGCTGCGGCACGAAGCAGGGCAACAAGGGCTTCTCGGCGATGCAGTCCGCCGTCGAGATGGTCAATGTGCTGAAGGGGATTTGAGGGGGAAGGTGG
>ONTV01000003.1 GCA_900320855.1 uncultured Lentisphaerota bacterium | reverse complement strand
GAGGCCGTCGAAGAACTCCCGGTGGCCGAGGAAGATCGACTTGAGCGTCGTCACGCTCAGCGACTTGCCGAAGCGCCTCGGCCGCGCGCAGAAGAAGAACGTGCGACTCGGGTCGGTGACGAGCCGGTGCAGCAGCGCGGTCTTGTCCACGTAGAGCTGCCCTGCCTTGCGCAGGGTCTCGAAGTCGGCGATGTTGGTGGCGAGCGGTTTCATGATGCGGACATTATAGCAAAATCCATCGTGGAGAGGCGAATGAGGCGGGAACGCGAGTTGGGCAGTTGTCAACCATCTCCTCTCGTCAACGGCGCGCCGCGCCGTTTCGTGTCCGTTGGTGCACCTGGAGGGACTCGAACCCCCACGCTTGCGCAGTGGAACCTAAATCCACCGTGTCTGCCATTCCACCACAGGTGCAGCGGGAAAACGCCGTCAGACCACGCCCGGAATCGGGGACTTCGTGCGCCGGCCGGCGAAGCACAGCGAACAGAAGACCGCGAGCGCGAGCAGCGGCTGATAGTAAAGGCACTTCACCAGCGAAAACGAATCGACCGTGAGATCCAGCCCGCGCGCGACGCCAATCGCGATCAGGATCTGCGCGCCGTAGGGGATGAGGCCCTGGACGACGCACGAGGCCGTGTCGAGCACGGACGCGATCCGAACCGGATTCGCCCCGAACTTCGTCGCGCACTCCTTCGCGATCGGGCCCGCGATGACGATCGCGACCGTGTTGTTCGCCGTAAAGCAGTTGACCGCCGACACGAGGACGAAGACGCCCAGCTCGCACGTGCGCGGCCCGCGAATCACCTTCGCGATTCTCTCCGTCAGCCAGAGAACGCCGCCGTTCGCCTGGACGGACTTGAAGAGCCCGCCCGCGAGCAGCGCGACGATCAGCGTCTCGCCCATGCCGAGCGTCCCCTTGCCGAGCAGGTCCATCGCGTCGAAGAACGCGAACTTGCCGAGGCAGCCGCCGATTGCGGCCGACAGCACCGTGCCCGAGAAGAGGAGCATCATCACGTTGAATCCGGCAAGCGCCAGCGCGAGGACGAAGACGTACGGCAGGATGAGGACGAGGTGCTGCCACGTCACGGCCGGCGCGGCGACCGTCCCCGCCGAAAAGCCGGAGACCGCGTAGAGGAAGAGCGCAACGAGCGCAGCCGGCGCGGCGATGAGGCCGTTCGCGAGGAACTTGTCCTTCATGCGCACGCCCTGCGTCCGCGACGCGGCAATCGTCGTGTCGGAAATCATCGAGAGGTTGTCGCCGAACATCGAGCCGCCGATCACGGCGCCCATGAGCAGCGCGGGGCTGAGCCCCAGCGGCGCGGCGAAGCCGAGCGCAATCGGCGTGACGGCCGCGATCGTGCCGCACGACGTCCCGATCGCGAGCGCGATGAGGCACGAGACGAGGAAGACGCCCGCGACCATGAGGCGCGCCGGCACGAGCGACTGCGCGATCGTCACGGCCGCATCCACCGCGCCGGAACCCTTCGCGATCGTCGCGAACGCCCCGGCGAGGATGAAGATGAGGCACATGATCATGATGTTCGGCTCGCCCATCCCGCGCGCGTACGTCTCGACCTTCTCGTCGAGCGACGCCCGGCCGATCAGGAGCGAGACGGCCGACGCGACGAGGAAGGCGACCGGCATCGAGACCTTGTACCACGGCATCTCGAAACCGAGCTGCCCGGCCCAGAGGGAAAGGCCCACGTAGAACGCGGCAAAGACGAGGAACGGGACGAGCGCAAGGCCTCTGGGCTTCATGTCGGACTCACTTTCGGAGCTTGTCGCGGTGGGAGAAGAAGATGCGCGTCTTGTTCGCGAAGGACTGCGCCTCCGGGTAGTTCGCGGTGGACGCGAGCTTCTGGAACTCCTCCAGCGCGGCTTTCTGCCTGCGGTCGAGGTTCGCGGGAACCTCGAAGACGACGCGCGCGTCGAGATCGCCCGCCGCGCCGCCGCGCAGGGACGGCACGCCCTTGCCGCGCAGGCGGAAGACCTTGCCGTTCGGCGTGCCCGCCGGAATCTTGAGCTGCGCCTCGCCCTCCGGCGTCGGCACGGCGATCGCGCCGCCCAGGGCCGCCGTCACGGGCGAGACGGGCACGTCCACGAACAGGTGCTGGCCCTCGCGCTCGAAGAGGTCGCTTTCGCGCACGCTGACGAGGACGTAGAGGTCGCCCGGCCGCCCGCCGCGCAGACCGCCCGCGCCCTTGCCCGCGAGCCGCAGCCGCGAGCCGTTGTCGATGCCTGCCGGAATCTTCAGCGCGATGTGCTGGGGCTGGGTGACGCGGCCGGAGCCACGGCACTTGCGGCACGGCTTCTCGATGACCGTCCCCTCGCCGCCGCACGTCGGGCACGTCTGCTGGATGCGCAGGAAGCCGCCGCCGCCCATGACGACGCCGCGCCCGCCGCACGTCTTGCACGTCACGCGCTGCGCCCCCGCCGCCGCGCCCGTGCCGTGGCACTCGGGACACTGCGCCGGAAGGTCGAGGTCAAGCGTCCGTTCGCTGCCGAAGAGCGCCTCGTCGAAATCGACGTCCAGCCGGAACGTCATGTCGTCGCCGTCCTGCGGGCCGTTCGGGTCGGCGCGGTACGCACGGCCGCCCCCGCCGCCGAAGATGTCCTCGAAGCCGCCGAACCCGCCGCGCGCCGACCGCGCGCCGCCGCGTCCGCCGCCGAAGATGTCGCCGAACATGGAGAAGATGTCGTCCATGTTCATGCCGCCCGCGCCGAAGCCGCCCGCCCCGCCCGCGCCGTTCGCGAACGCCTGATGGCCGAACTGGTCGTAGCGCTGGCGCTTCTCGGCGTCGTGCAGGACATCATACGCCTCGGCGGCCTCCTTGAACTTCTCCTCGGCCGCCTTGTCGCCCGGATTGCGGTCCGGGTGGTACTTCATCGCAAGCTTGCGGTAGGCGGACTTGATCTCGTCCGCCGTGGCCGTCCGGGACACGCCCAGGACTTCGTAGTAGTCTCTCTTCTCTGCCATCACTAGGGAAATAATCGAATGACCGAATAATCGAATAATCGATCGAATGATCGAATGGTCGAATGATCGAATGGGCAAGTGACGAATGGGCGAGTGGCAATGGGCCGAAGCCGGAATGCGCGGTTACTTTGCGCCGTCCGGCTGGCCGGACGAAACGACGACCTGCGCCGCGCGCAGCACCTTGTCCTTCAGCATCCAGCCTTTCTTCGACTCGATCGAGACCTTGCCCTCGGGGATCTCCGCGTGCGGCAGCGTCGCGATCGCCTCCATCCGCTCGGTGTCGAGGTCAAGCCCGACGGAATCGAACGGCTCGGCGCCGTGGTCCTTGAGCGACTTCAGCAACGTGTCATGAACGAGCTGGACGCCTTTCACGAACGGGTCGTCGGCCTTCTCCTTCGCGTTCGCGAGCGCCAGCTGCAGGTTGTCCACCGCCGGCAACACGTCCTTCAGGATGTCGGCCTCGGCGTAGCGGTACGTGTCCTCGCGGTCGCGCGCCGCCCGCTTCTTGTAGTTGTCGAAGTCGGCAAGCGTCAGGGCGTAGAGCGTCTTCCAGTCGGGTTCTGGCGTTTGGGCGTTTGGGGGCTCAGCAGACGCCGATTGGGACTTCTGGGACGGACGGGACGTCTGGGACGAGGCCTCATCGTCAGGAGTTTGGGCGTCAGGCGTTTGAGCGTTGGCCGCCGCCTCAGGGGACTCGGACGTGGCCTCGGCCGAGGCGGCGGCTTCCTCTGCCGCCGTCTCGACCGCGTCTTCTTTCTTCTCTTCGCTCATGGCCACGCGCTTACGCCTTAATCTGCCCGGCCTTCGCGAGCATCTTCGCCTCGACGGACTGGATCTCGGCGAAGCCCTGCGAGCTGTGCGGATTCAGGCCGTTCGACGCTTCCATCGAACTGTCGGCCTCGTTGTAGATCGTGGCCTTGAGACCCTTGAGGCTCTCGAAGAAGATGTTGCCCTTGTAGAGCCCGAGCGTGACCTCGGCCGTCGCCTTCTCGGCCCAGACCTGGATCGCCGCGCGCGCCGCCTGGGTCGCGGGGTCGAACCAGCGGCCGTCGTAGATCTGGTCGGCGACGAACTTCGAGAGCTGCTGGAAGAGGAGCGTCGAGCGACGGTCCATGAGGCCCTCGTAGATGTACTTGAGGCCCCAGCTCAGCACCTCCATGCCCGGCGCCTCGTAGACACCCCGGCTCTTCGTGCCGATGATGCGATTCTCGAGCGCGTGCTTCATGCCGATGCCGTTGCGGCCGCCGACCTTGTTCAGCTCGAGCATGGTCTCGTACGGCGTCATCTTCTTGCCGTTCACCGCGACGCAGCGGCCCTTCTCGAACTTGAGCGTGACCTTCTCGACCTTGTTCGGCGCCTTCTCGGGCCACACGCCCATCGTGGGCTTCACGATGCGCATCGACGTCTCCATCGACTCGAGGTCCTCCGCCTCGTGCGAGAGGCCCGCGAGGTTCGCGTCGGTCGAGTACTTCTTCTTCGTGCCGACGAACGCCGTGATGCCGCGCTTCGCGAGGAAGGCGACCATCTCCGTGCGGCCCGGAAACTTCTTCAGCAGGTCGGAGTCGCGCCAGGGGGCGTAGACGCCGAACTTCGGGTCCATCACGTTCGTGTAGCGCTCGAAGCGCATCTGGTCGTTGCCGCGCCCCGTCGCGCCGTGGACGAGCACCGTGCAGCCGGCCTTCTTCATCGCCGGGAGGAGCTTCTGGACCGTCACCGCGCGGGCGATGCCCGTCGAGTTCCAGTAGCCGCCGTCGTACATCGCCTGGCACTTCACCGTCTCGAAGCAGATGTCGGCCATCTCCTTCGTGACGTCGACGATCGTCGTCTCGACGCCTGTGGGGGCCATCTTCTTCTTGATGTCGTTGATGTCCTTCTCGTCCGGCTGGCCGACGTTCGCCGAGAACGCCTTCACCTTCACGCCCGCGTCCTTCAGGACGCAGCAGATGGTCTTCGAGTCGAGGCCGCCCGAGACGCACACGCCAACGGTCTTGCCCTTGAGGTCTTCGAGTTTCATGTCTATTTCTCCCTATTGGTCAAAATTGAACGCATAGTATAGCACTTTTGCCGACTGTCGGCAAACGGACGGACGCAAAAATCCGCCGAAATCCGCTCACTCCACCCACGGGAACAAGGTGATGCGCAGCTGGGCGTCGCCGAGCGGCACGAGCGAGACGGTCTCCTCCGCCGTGCAGACGCGCCGGTCAACGGGACTCGCCGGCGGATCGATCGCCCGCCCCGGCGCGTCGGCGCGCATGTATCCCCAGCCCGCGAATTCCGTGCGGACGGCGCGGACGCGAATCTCCCGACCGCCATCCCGGACGTCCGCCCCCGCGAGATGCCCGTCCTTCATGACGAGCGCGTAGTTCCACGGCGACGCCGGACGGATCTCCCACTTCGGGAAGTCGGCGTTCTCCGACCACTCCTTCGAATACGGAATCTTGTGCCGCACGATCTTCTTCCTGTCCTCCGCGATTCGCAGCCCATACAGGAGCGGCCCGCGACGGACGGCCACCGCGTCGTTCGCCCCGCGCACGAGCGCGATGTCCATCGGGAAGTCGAGCGTGACGGCGTCCCCCGCCTTCCAGTCGCGGTCGTAGCGACGGAACGTCCCCGCGTCCGACAGACGCGCCCAGCGCGGCACGCGCACGAAGAGCGGAAACCGGCCGCCGCCCGACACGACGCGAACCGTGACGCGGCCCGAACGCGGATAGTCCGTCTCCGCGCGCAGCGTGACGTCGCCGCACGCGAGGCGCGTCACGACCGACGACGGCCCGTGGGCGACGAGCGCGAGGCCGTCCTCCCGGCGCATCCACATCGCCTGCACGAACTTCGGCCACGCGACATGCCAGTTGGAGCGGCAGCAGCCGAACCCCGCATGCGGGCCCGGACAGATTGCGCCCGTGCCCGCCCCGTTGTTCGCGAACAGGAGATTCTTGTCTTCGCAGGCCGGCTGGTTCAGGAGGAGGTAGTAGCGAATCCCCTTCATGTCCGACATCACGGTCGCCGCAAGCGCATTGTAGACGACGTCCTCCAGGTCGTCCGCCACCGCCGCGTCGCCAAAGGCCGCCAGCACGTCGAGGCTGCTGACGATGCGCTCGGCCATCGCGCAGAGTTCCGTGCCGCCGGACGCGCTGCGGTCCGTGAGCGGCTCCGAGCCGTTGACCATCGCATCGGGGCGTCCGCACTGGCGCATCACCCAGCCCTGCGGGTCGAAGGCCGCCGCGTAGGCGTGGCGGTCGCGCGCGTCACCGCCCAAGAGCCAGGCGAGCGCCGGAGCCTTGAGGCCTTGCATGAAGTTGACGATGTGGCTGCGGTAGCCGCCGCAATACGTTCCGTGCCCGCCGGGGTCGCCACCCACATGGTAGTAGCCCGTCCAGTCAGCCGTCATCGCCGCGAGACGCTTCGCAAAGGCCAGCCAGCGGGGCGCGCCCGTCTTTCCGTAGAGCCAGAGCGCGACCGCCGTCTCGTCGCCGCCGCGCGCGCAGGCCCAGCAGCTTTCGCCTTCGAGCGGCTGCGCATCGAACGCCTTCTCCTGATAGGCAAAGTAGCGTTCGACGAACGGCACGACGCGCGCGTCGCCCGTCGCGTCCGCCCAGTCGCGCAAGTAGGCGAGCGGCAGCATGTTCGCCCACCAGTTGTTCGTGCGCGGCCCGAAGTCGCCGTTCGCGCGCTGCGACGCGAGGGCCGCGTCCACCCACGTGCGCGCCCGCGCCGTCAGCTTCGCGTCACCGAGCGTCAGGGCCAGGGCGACGAGGCCACGCGTATAGTACGGGCCGCGCTCCCAGGCGAATTCGCCGCCGACGCCGGCGTTCGTCAGCCAATCGCTCTGGCCGATGTCGCGGTAGAGCTCCTCGGCATGTCCCGTCAGACCCTCGGCCTGACGTTCGAGGCGCGCGCGCAGCGCCCCTTCGGGACGAATGCTCCCAAGCGGGAGAACCTGCAGTGCGCCGTCGCGCAACGTCCCTGCGCCACCCCCTGCCGCCCCCAAGAGAACGGCCACCAAAACAACGTTTCGTTTCATGCGCGGGAGTATACCAAAATTGAAGGTGGAGGTGGAGACTGGGCCCGGGCGCAAGCCCCGCGCCCGTCCAATCTGGCCTCAACGGCTTGAAGGCAAACCTCTTTGCCTTACCCCCGTCACGCATCGGCCTTCGCGCGCCGGCCGCATCCCCAGGCGAACCGCGCGACGAGGATGACGGCCGCGCCCCCGAGCGCGAAGGCGGCCAGCGAGGCGAGCGACGCCCGCATGCCGAGGCGCCCGTTCAGCCAGCCGATCAGCCCCGGCCCGAGCGCGCCGAGGACATTGCCGCCGCAGCCGAAGATGCCGACGGCCGCCGCACGGTAGCGCGGACTCACGACGTCCAGCAGCGACGCATAGAGGTTCGAGTCGTAGACGCCCGTCGCGAACCCGAAGCCGAAGATCGCCGCGCACGCGACGACGCCGCCCGGCGCAAAGGCCGTCAGCAGGATGAACGGGACCATCAGCAGAAGCCCCGCGACGTTCATCTCCATCCGGACGCCCGACCGGCGCGGCATCAGGCAGTCCGAGAGCCGCCCCGCGAGCAGGACGCCCGCCATCGCCCCGCAGTAGAACCAGAACACGGCGTGGAACGCCGCGCCCGACGGCGTCATGCCGGGGAAGGTGCGCAGGAGAAACGCCGGACACCACGTCCTGAACCCGTAGGTCGCGTAAATGTAGAAGCCCAGCCCGACCGTCAGCAGGATCGCCGTCGGACGGCCGAAGAACGCGCCGACGGCCTCGCGCACGGACGGCTTGTCCGCCGCCGCGACGGGCTGGGGCGTGTCCCGCAGGAGGAACGCGAGCGCGAAGGCCCAGAGGATCCCGACCGCGCCGAAGAGGCCGAACGCCCACCGCCAGCCGCCCGACCCCAGGCCCGACAGCCAGCCCGACACGGCGCTGCACACGACGATCCCCACGTAGAAGACCGTCTGGTAGATCGAGAACGCCGTCGCCCGCGTCTCGACGTGGAACTGTCCGATCAGGGACGAGATCGACGGCGGCAGCATCGACTGCCCCGCCGCGTTGAGGACGCCGTACGACACGATGAGGAGGCCGAGGCCGGACGCGAAGCCCGACGTGAAGATGCCGACGGAGAAGAGCAGCGTACCGGCGACGACGATCCACTTGCGGCGCAGGAAGTCCGCCAGCGTGCCGGCGAACGGGATGACCAGCCCGAAGACGAGCGTGAACGCGCTGCCGACGAGCCCCAGCTGAAGGTCGTCCAGCCCCGACGCGGCGAAGTCGGCCTTGATCTGAGGCAGGACGGCGTTGTAGATCTGCCGCGTCCCCTGCGCGAGGAAGTAGGTCGCCGAGAGGAGCGCGAGCAGCCCCCACCTGTAGTCGAGCCGCGCCTTCATCGCGCCGCCTCCCGCGCGAGGAACCGCCGCATGCCCTCGAAGTTGGCGTCCAGCTCCGCCCGCTGCGCGTCGGTCAGCTCAAGGTCCACGAGCTTCCAGTCGTGCCCGACGCCGAACGTGCCCGATTCCGTGACGCGCGAGGAAAGGTAGGTGCGCGACAGCGTCGTCCGGAACAGGCCGAGCTTCTTGAGGTAGTGGAGCGAGTAGCCGCGCAGGCTGCCGCCGGGAATCGCCCGCTGGTCGATCAGATAGCGGTACATCGCGTACGCCTCCTGCAGGCGCCCGTCCGGGTCGCCCGCCTGCATCGTCCGCCAGATGTGCGCGACGAGCGGCGCGTAGGCGGGACGCTCCGAGACCAGCCCCTCCGTGCCGAGGGCGCGACGCTGGTAGAGCCACTGCCAGCCGCCCCAAGCGCTGAAGACCGTCTTCACGACCGGCTTCGCCGCGATCTCCTCCGCCTGCCGCGCGTTCGCGCGCGCGCCCTCGCTCTCCTCCTTGATGTAGCCGTAGACGCCGGGGAAGCGCCGCGCGAGATCGACGAGGAACGCGACGGACGGCGCCGGACAGTCATCCGAGACGAAGGTCTGGATGATGACGGGACGCTTCGCGACGCGGCCCAGCGCCTCGAAGCACGCCTCGACCTCCGCCGCCGTGCGCGCATCCGTCGGCGGACGCGCCGCGAGCGCGACCGGCGCCGGGCTCTGCGCCGCCAGCTCTTCCGCGAAGGCGGCGAACGCCAGCGTCTCCGCCGTGTTCGTGCCGCTCACGCCCATCGTCAGCACGGCGTTCGTGAACGACGCGGCGGCGGTGACGAGCCGCCGCAGGCCCTCGCGCTTCTCAGCCGGCGTCAGCAGGTCGATGGAATCGTTCGACTGCGGCCAGATGACGCCCGTGCAACCCGCCGCGTCCAGGTACCGCGCCTCCGTGACCAGCGCGTCGAAATCGACCGCGCCGTCCGCGAGGTAGGGCGTCGAGGCAATGAGGAACGGGCCCTTCATCCGCACGTCGTCGGGAACCGCCGCCCGCGCGCCCACGGCCGCCAAACCGAGGGCCACGCCCAGGAGAATCGCCGCGCGTCCCATCACGTGGCCTCCGGCGCGACGTAGGGCTGGTACATACAGAGGCGTCCGCCGTCCACGACATGGTTCGACCCCGTGATGAACGAGGCGTTGTCCGAGCACATGAAGAGGATGACGTCCACCAGCTCGCGCGGCTCACCGGCGCGGCCGAGCGCCGTCGGCATGCCGCTCATCGCCGCGCGCGTCAGCACGGGGCCGGGCGTGACGCAGACGGCGCGCACGCCGAACGGGCCGCCCGCCAACGCGAGGGACTTCACGAAGCTCACGAGGCCGTTCTTGGCCGTGCCGTACATCGCGCCGACCCCGTCGCCCTCGAAGGCCGTCACGGAGCCGAGGCAGACGATCACGCCCGACCGCTTCGCGACCATCTGCGGCATGCAGGCGCGCGCGAAGTAGACGGGCCCCTTGAGGTTGACGTCCAGCCCCCAGTCGAGGACGTCCACCGGCTGCTCGTAGAACGGCACGCGGCTCTGGCACATGCGCGCCTCGTTGCCGCCCGCGCAGGTGACGAGGATGTCGCACCCGCCAAGCCAGGCCGCCTCGGCGGCCGCCCGCTCGGCGTCGGCGAACCGCCGCACGTCGCCCGCGCACGCCACGGCGCGCCCGCCGCGCGCGGCGAGATCCGCCACGGCGCGCGACAGTGCGTCGGCGTTCACGTCGCACATGACGACGGACGCCCCACGCGCCGCCAGCTCCTCCGACGTCTTCAGACCCATGCCGGACGCCGCGCCCGTCACGACGGCGACCTTGCCGCGAAAATCGATCTCCTGCATTTCCCTTTTCCTCCTGTCTTCTGTCCTTGGCTCACTTCACGTCCGCCAGCACCGTCTCCGTCTGGCCGTCCTTCCCCGTCCACGACAGGCGGTAGCGCCCGCGGAAGCCCCGGAAGGCGACCGTGCCGTCCGCCCCGGCCGTGACGTCGAGATTCGTCCGCCACTCGCGGTTGATGAGCGCGTCCAGCGCCTCGTAGACGGGCTTCTTCTCCAGGTCACGCGTGAACAGCCCGGAGACGAGCGGCTCGCCCGCGACGCCGGCCCCGTCCACCGTGTTCCACCAGGTGATGCCCATCGTCTTCGGATGCGAGAACCAGACGCGGTAGATGTTGCGCGTGAGCACGGCCTGGATCTCGCGCGAAACCGCGTCCGTCCCCGGCGCGGCGATCGTCACCTCGGAGACGTGGAGCGCCTTGCCCGTCTTCGCCATCATGTCGAGCCGGTCGCGGATGATCGTCGGCGAGCCGACCCAGTTGACGTCCGTCGCGCCGCGCGACAGGCGCAGGCTGTCGTTCGTGTTGAAGATGTGCATCTGGCAGCCGACGAGGTCGATCCGCGCGCCCTCGCGCTCGAGGTCGCGTACCTGCGCGAGGAAGTTCGTGTTGATCGAGTAGTCGTTGATCACGAGCTTCGCCTCGGACGGCAGCGCCGCCTTCGCGTCGAGCAGGGCGTGGAGCGGATAGTCGCCCGGCATCAGGCCATAGACGCTGAACCAGTAGCCGAGGCCCGTCCGCGACTGGCGGTAGCGCGCGAAGTCGATCGCGCTCTCGTTGACGACGTCCCAGCTGTCCACCACTTCGCCGAAGCGCGCGGCGACGTCCGCGACGCGCTTCTGGAAGATCCGGCGCAGGTTCCGCGCGTAGACCGGCGCCTCCCGCTCCAGCGCGCGCTCGTCGAGCGTCGTGTAGCGGCTGCGCCATACACGCGCCTGCTTGCCCATGAAGCCCATGTTCCAGTTCTGCCCGCACGGCTCCCAGCCGAGGGACGACGAGTGGCGCGGAATGCCAAGCGCGTCGAAGACCCGCTTCTCCGATTCGGGACAATACCAGTCGTAGATCCAGTAGGGCTTCGCGTTGCCCCAGATGAGGATGTGCCCGTGAATCGCGACGTCCTTCGCCTTGAGGAAGTCGACGACCGGCCCGGGCGCGGGACGGCGCCAGAAGCGGTCGGCCATCGCCTCGTCCCGCGTGAGGGAGTTCCAGTAGCGCTCCGTGTCGCGGTAGTCCCCGCCGAAGCGGAACGCGCCCGGCGTCGGCTCGTGGTCGATCCAGTAGAACGACACGGTCGCCTGGTTGAAGAGGCCGCCCCGTCCGTAGGACGCCTTGTACGCCGCGTTGTACGCGCTTTTGCCGAGCTGGTTGAAGTTGAAGATGTGCGCGCCGAAGCGGAAGGCGTGGTCAAGCTGCTCGACCTTCACGACCGTGCCGGACGGCGCGGCGACGCGCACCGTCGCGTCGGCCTTGCGGTTCCGCTCGATGTCCGCGTCGATCCGCGCCTGCTCGGCGTCGTTCCAGATCGCCCAGTAGGCGTCCGACATCACCGAACGCCCCGCGCCACAAGCGGCGGGAACGGCCAGCACCAGCGCCGCAAACGCGGCAAAACTCCGTGAATCCATCTCGAATCCTCCTTGTCAGTTGTCCTTCAATTGCCCTTCAAAACCGCACCCTGCGGTCAGGCAGATGGTATGATACCATTTTTTGAACAACTTTTTGCGCAAGACTTTTTATGCTTTTTGCGTAAACCCTCCTTAACCCCCGTTTTTAGGCCCCAAATTGAACGGAATTTTGCCCCAAAATCGACAGATTTCGCGTCTCGCACCTCCTTGTTCGGGAGGCCGAGCGCATGGGATATGCTATACTATGCGCATGAAGAAGTCACCGAGGTCAACGCCCCGAACCGTCGTCGTCGCCGTGCGCATGCACGAGGCCGTCGGCCGCATCCGCCTGGAGGGCATCCTGCGCTTCCTGCGGCGAGATCGCGACTGGCGGATCCGGCTGTTCGAGACGGAGGGGGCGCTCTCGTCCGACACGCTCGCCGCCGCGCTCAAGGACGGCGTGGACGGATTCATCGCCTTCCAGAAGCTCGCCCCCGACCTCTGGCGCACGCTCGCGGAATCAGGCGTGCCCACCGTCTCGCTGGAATCTAGCTATCCGCCCGACCTGCCGCCCACGCCCGCGCTTCGCCTCGTCCGCATGGACGACGAGGGCATTGGACGCCTGGCGGCTCGGCATCTGACGTCAGTCGGGAACTTCCGGGCCTTCGCCTTCGTGCCGACGCCCGACGAGACCCGGTGGTCGGCGCGCCGCGAAGCCGGCTACCGCGACGCGCTCGCCGCCGCCGGACATACCTGCACAACCTGTCCGCCTAGCTGCCTCTCATCGACAGAGGGCGAAGAGCCGCTGCAGGACTGGCTCCGGACGCTCCCCCGCCCGTTCGCGCTCTTCGCCGCGACCGACGTCCTCGCCGTGCGCGTGCTCACGGCATGCCGCGCCGCGCGGATCGACGTGCCCCACCAGGCCGCCGTCCTCGGCACGGACGACGCCGAGATCATCTGCGACAACGCCTCGCCGCGCCTGTCGAGCATCCGCTTCGTGACGGAGCGGCAGGGCGCACTTGTCGCGCGCGAGCTCGAGAAGCTGATGGACGGCACGTCACGCGGCCCGAACCTCCTGCCCTGGACGTACCATGTCCTCGTTCCCCGCGAATCGACCTCGCCCGTCGCGCCCGCCGCCCAGCTCATCCGACGGGCACTCGCCCTGATCGACCGCCGCGCGACGACGGGCCTCAGCGTGAAGGCGCTCGCGCACGAGCTCGGCGTCTCGCGTCGGCTGCTGGAGCTGCGCTTCCGACAGTTCAAGGGAACGACCGTCGCGGCGGCTCTCGACGCGCGGCGCTTCGACGAGCTCTTCCGCCGACTCGCGGATACCGACGAGCCGATTGCCCGCGTCGCCAGCGCCTGCGGCTTCCGCGACCTCACGAACCTCGCGCGGCGCTTCAAGGCCCGCACGGGCCTGACGATGCGCGCCTGGCGCACGCAAGCGTGAGATTAAGTTGGAGGTGCAAGCGGGATGTGGAGCAAGGGAGAGGTGGAGCAAGGGAGTTGACAACTCCACTCACCGCCGCGCGGCAAGGATGCCGGAGAGGACGACGAACGCCGTGCCGAGCCACTGGAGCGTCGTCGCGGACTCGCCGAGGAAGATGCCGGCCAACGCAACGGCAAAGACCGGCGTGAAGTAGGCACTCACGCCAAGGACGGACATCGGCAGGTACTTCTGCGCGGCATTCCACGTCCAGAACGGCAACAGCGTCGAGACAAGACCGAGCGTCGCGACCAGTCCCCATGCGCTCGGCGTCGTCGGCCACGCAAGATCCAGGAACGGCAGGACAAGACCCAGCGCCGCCGCGCCCACGAGCATCGTGAGCATCGTGAAGAGCGACGCGCCCAACCGCGCGATCGGCTCGCGTCCGTACACCGTGTAGACGCCCCACGTCGCCGCCGCCAGCATCACGTAGACATCGCCCGACGAATAGGCGTCAAGCGCCAACCCCTCTGCCGTCACGACCTGGATGACGAGCGCCGCGCCGACAAGACCACAGACAAGCGCAGTTATCTCCCTCGCCAATACGCCGCGCGCCGAGGCCTGTCCCCGATTCCCGGAGGCCCTTCCTCGGCACCACGTGACGCGCCCCCAGCCCATCTTCACGAGACCAAAGAGGAAAATCATGATGGGCGTAAGCGCGTCCGCCATCGAGGCGTTCGCCGCGCTCACGCGCGCGCACCCCATGAAGACGCACCACGCCATGAGCGTCGTGCCGACCGGGCCAAGCCAGAGGACGTCCGCCCAATCCCTCCGCGCCAGATTCCGCAGACGCGCGCGCGCCGGCGGACGCGCCGCCTCCCACGCGGCCATCACGCCGCCCGCGATCAGGAAGCGAAGGAACGCCAGCGCCTCCGGCGAGACATGGCACGTCTTCGTCAGGGCCGCGCCCACGATGAACGTGGACGCGAAGCCGGCGACCGACAGCACGGCCAGGAAAAGGCCGAGAACGAAACGCGGCATCCGACCGAACCTAGCCGAGAATCGCCTTCGCCGCCGCCAACGCACGGCCGCGATGCGAGATCGCGTTCTTCTCCGCCGCCGTCAGCGCCGCGAACGACGCCGTGAAGCCGTCCGGCACAAAGAGCGGATCATAGCCGAATCCGGCCGCGCCCGACGGCGCCTCGGCGATTGTGCCGAAGCATTTCCCCTCGACCGCGTGTTCCGTGCCGTCCGGCGCGACGAGCGCAATCGCACACGTGAAGTTCGCGCGGCGGTCGGCGACGCCGGCGAGGTTCTTGAGAAGGAGCGCGTTGTTCGCGGGCGTGTTCGACGGCTCGCCCGCGTAGCGCGCGCTGCGGACGCCCGGCGCGCCGCCGAGCGCGGCGACCTCCAGCCCCGAATCGTCCGCCAGACACCAGTCGCCGCGATGGCGCGCGGCAATGGCGCGCACCTTGATGCGGGCATTGCCGACGAAATCGGGCGCGTTCTCCTCGACGCCGACGGGGTCGTCGGAGACAATCTCCCAGTCGGGCAGAATCGCCGCGATCTCGACGACCTTGTGCGCGTTGTGCGTCGCGACAAACAGTTTTCGCTTCATGGCGCCGCTCTCCTTGCCTTCGACTCTGCGAAACGAGCCTACTTCTTCTGCCCTTCCGCCAGGTCGCGGATGCGGCGCGACGTGCGCACGGCGCAGAACTGCTTGCCGCACATCGAGCAGTGGTCGTCGCCATGGTCGGCGTCGGAAAGCGCACGCGTCTTCTGCCAGCGCGCCCGCGCATGCTCGGGGTCGAGCGACGCCGCGAACTGCTCGTCCCAGCAGAAGGTTCGCCGCGCATCGGCCATCGCGTCGTCCTGCGCGCGCGCGCCCTTCAGACCACGCGCGACGTCGCCCGCGTGCGCGGCAATGCGCGAGGCGATGCAGCCGCGATGCACCTCGTCGGCGTCGGGGAGGCCGAGGTGTTCGGCGGGCGTGACGTAGCAGAGGAGCGAGGCCCCGTAGGTCGCCGCCGCCGTCGCGCCAATCGCCGAGACGATGTGGTCATAGCCAGGCGCGACGTCCGTGACGACGGGACCGAGCACGTAGAACGGCGCGCCCTTGCAGACGGCCTGCTCGCGTTCCATGTTCATCTGGATCTCGCTGAACGGAATATGCCCCGGGCCTTCCACCATCACCTGCACGCCACGCGCGCGGCAGCGATCGACCAGCTCGCCCAGAACGTCCAGTTCCGCGAACTGCGCGGCGTCCGAGGCGTCCGCCAGGCAGCCGGAGCGCAGGCCGTCACCGAGGGAGACGGTGACGTCATGCGCGGCGAGGATGTCGAGAACCTCGTCCCACTTCTCGAACAGGGGGTTCTCGCAGTCGTTGGCCATCATCCATTCGGCCATGATCGAGCCGCCCCGGCTGACGATGCCCATCTTGCGCTTCATCGCAAGCGGGATGGCCGCGCGCAGGAGACCGGCATGGAGCGTCATGAAATCGACGCCCTGCTCGGCCTGGGCGCGGATCACGTCCAGCAGGAAGGACGGATCCATATGCGGAATGTCGCCTTCGAGACGTGAAATCGTCTCGTAGACGGGCACGGTGCCGAGCGGACGATCACTCGCGTCGAGCATCCCCTGGCGAATCGCCTTGAGGTCATCCGACCCAACCGAAAGATCCATGACGAAATCGGCGCCCGCCTTGAGCGCAATCGCGAGCTTCTCCAACTCGTCGCCCTTGCCCGAATGCGTCACGCTCCGGCCGAGGTTCGCGTTGATCTTCGTGCGGAAGAGACGGCCGACGCCGACGGGGCGCGCGTTCGTGTGGTGGATGTTCAGCGGAATCACGGCCTCGCCGCTCGCGACGGCGGCCCGCACGGCCTCCGCGTCAACTCCCTCGTCCTCCGCGACGACCTTCATCGCCTCGGTCACAAGGCCCTTGCGGGCCGCCTGCAACTGCGTCATTTGATTTCCTTTCCTCCGCGGGCATTATCCCGTTCAGGTTACGTCGGTCTTTTCTCAGCCGAAGCGCCCCGCGCGCCCCAGCACCCGAAGATTCCACATATTGTACCAAAAATCCGCGTCAGATGGCGATGTACGGGTCGCCGCAGAGCGAGCAGACCGCGCCATCGTGAACGGGCGCGCCACAGTTCGGACAGCGCTTCTCGAGGACTTCCCCGCAAAAGGCGCAGAACGTGCCGCCGACCGGATCGGCCTTCGCCCGGTCTGGCAGGAGATACGCGCGCCCCTCGACCTCGTAGGGATGGTTCGACGGGCAGTGCGGATTCGGACAGAAGCCGCGCGACGCCTCCAGCGGCAGACGGCGCGCCGGGAGCGGCGCCGCGACGACCGCCGACGCTTCTGGCGGCGGCGTCAGCTCGACGCCGAACTTCTTCGCGAGCTTTTCGATGACCTCGTCGTTCAGCTTCGTGCCGTCGCCCTGCTCGAACATGGAGAGCGCCGACTGCTTGCAACCGACCTCGGCGGCCACGACGCTCTGCGAAAGCTTCGCCGCGCGCCGCGCCTCCTTGATCTTCAGGCAAACCGCTGGATTGAGTTCTGTCACGGGTGCATATTATGGACTTTATTTTTCCGGCTGACAAGGGGGATATTATCAACACTATCAACAACTTTATCAACTTGTGAACAGTTTTATAAACTTGTAAACGGGGTGATTGTTGATAAGTTTGGGAAAAGGTGGGAGAGTGGGAGGGTGGGAGGGTGGGAGAGTGGGAGGGTGGAGCGGCGGTGGCAGGTTTCGCGTCGCCCGCAGGGCGCGTTTGTGGCCGTCGGCGCACGGCGCCGTCGGCTTTCGTGGTCGCGGCCACCGGCCGCACGTCTGAGGCGCGTTGGAGGGATGAGGTGGAGAGCGGGGCTGGCGCTTCGCGCGAACACGAAACGGCGCGGCGCGCTGTTCACCAGTAGTTCCTCGCGAGAATTTCGGACGGCAGAAGGTAGTCTTCGCCGTTTTTATGCGAGAGGCCGCGCTTCTTGAGTTCCTCGATCACCGTTCCCGAAACGATGTTCGCATTGTCCGCAAACAGCTTTTCGAGAGAAGCCCGCCGTCGCGCCAGTTCGCCGTTCGCCTCGTTCGCGACAAGAACGCTTTCAAGAACCTGCGCGCGGCGAAAGCGTCCGCTCTTCTCGGCCGCGTCTCTTCCTTCGCGCAAAACCTCAAGGACGTGATCGCGCGTTTCGCCCTCGAAGCGATCGTCCAGTTCCGCATTGCGGTCAATGAGCGCAATCTTGTTGGACGCCTCGCCTTCCGCGTTCTTCGCGAGAAGATCGCCAATCTTCGCAAGTTCTTCGCCCGCCTTCTTGAACTTCTCCCGCAGAACCGCGACTTCGTTCTGCAAGGCGACGTTGGCGGCGCGAAGGGACGCAATCTCCTGCTCCTGCTCCTCCTTGACTCGGCGCAGAGACGAAATCATCTCGTCCTGCTCGGCCTTGTCCGCCGCCAATGACTCGACGACAGCCTTCTGAACGTCGATTTCCTCAGGCTCTTCAAATGCAACCGTCTCCTCGACCTCGACCGGTTCGGCGGTCTTGGTCGGGCGGTTCAGAAACTCACTGATGTCCATTGACATGCTCTCCCTTCCGTTCGCACCCTTCGTAGATGAAGAGGCGACAGTCAATCGGCCCGTTGAAGAACGGAGCCCGCGTACGATAATAGAGGTTGACGAGATGTGCCAGCTCCGGGTTGCCGGTGATGAGTCCGCCCGTATAGCCACGGCACTTCTCATTCATGAACGTGCCGATGCGCTCGTAGACGGGCGCGAGTTCCTTCGGATCGCCGAGACGAATGCCGTATTCGGGATTGAAGAAGATGCAGCCCTTCTGCTCCGGTATGGGCGTTTCGGCGAAGTCGCAGGCCTTGAACGTGATGTAGGGCGCGACACCGGCGGCAATCGCATTCGAGTGCGCGTTCTCGACCGCCTCCGGCGAGATGTCCGTCGCGATGACCTGCGGCAAACTGTCCGTGCATTCCTTCGACTTCGCGTCGAGGATCATCTCCTTCCAGATCTGTTCCGGCGTCGCGCCCATGCGCTGGCGCGGCGCGACAAGAGGCGCCGTCTCGCCGGGGATGATGCGCGTGTAGCCCTTGATGGACTGGAAGGCGAAGTGTCCCTTGAGCGCACCGGGCGCCTTGTTCATCGCCAACATGACGGCTTCGATGGCGGGCGTGCCGCTGCCGCACATCGGCGAGAGAAACGGCGTCGTGCCCTTCCACCCAAGCGCCATCACGCACGCGGCAGCCAGCGTCTCCTGCATGGGAGCCGAACCCGGAATCTTGCGATAGCCTCGCTTTGAAAGCGGTTCGCCCGACGTGTCGAGATAGATGATCGCCTCGTCATACTCCCAGTAGACGAAGACGGCCGCGCCAATGTTCTCGCCGCCCGAGTCGGGACGACGCTGGCACTTCTCGCGCATGCGGTCGGCGATCGCGTCCTTCGTGTAGAGCGAGGGAATGCGCGTGTCGCGAATCGTGAAGTTGTGGACGATCGACGACACGGAAAAATAGCCGTCCGCCTCCAGCAGGTTTTCCCAGTCGATGGACGACACCGCCTGGTAGAGATCCTTGATGTTGCGGCACGTCGTGCGCAGGAGCGGCACCAGCACGCGGTGCGCCGTCCGCAGCCAGAGGTTGAGTCGCATGACGTCACGCATCGCGCCGCGCACAACGACCGTGTTCTCCGTCACCTCGATGGGCTTGTAGCCCATGTCGCGCACCTCGATCTCCGTCCAGCACGAAAGCCCCTTCGCGCACGAGATGATGATCGGATAGTTCTTGTCCGTCCAGATTTTCATGTTGGCTTACCTTTTGACCTTGAGAATTTTCAGACAGCGGGGCGAGACGCAATTGGCCGCGCCCCCTTTCGAATCCGTCAGTTGATCCGCAGCGGCATCAGCACGTAGAGGAACGGAATCGAGCACTTGATCACCGCCGGCGAATGTCCGTCCGTCAGGTTCATGGTCACCTCGTCATCGTCAATCGACTTGAGGCAGTCCATCACGTAGGACGGGTTGAACAGGATCTCGATCTTCTCGCCGGCGTACTTGATTGGCACCTCGTCCTTCGCCTCGCCGATGTCGGACGCGGCCGACGTGACGGTGAGCTTCCCTTCCGAGAAGATGAGCTTCGTCGAATGCGCCTCGTCCATCGTCATGACGCTCGCACGGTCGAGCGCGTCCAGCAGCAGCTGGCGATCGACCTCGATGCGCTCCTTCGGCTCGACGGGAATGACCTGACGGTAGTTCGGGTAGGCGTCGTCCATCAGCTTCGAGTAGATCATCACGCTCTCGAGCTTGAAGCAGATCTGCGACTTCTGCACCATCATCGACAGGTCGCCCTCGCCGTTCAGCGAGCGCTGGAGTTCGCCGACGGCCTTCGACGGCAGGATGATGTCCTTCTCCGCGTCCTTCGGAAACTCGATCTCCTGCTCGACAAGCGCGAGGCGGCGACCGTCCGTCGCGACCATCGTGAGCTTCGAGTCCTTGAAGCTCAGGAGAACGCCCTTGAGCGTCCGGCGCGTGTCGTCCTGGCTCGCCGCGTAGGAGACCTTGCGCAACATGTCGCGGAACGTCGCCTGCTGAATCGTGTAGACGAACGCCTCCTCGTCCTGCGGAAGCTTCGGAAACTCGGATTCGGGAAGGCCCGCGACCTTGAACTTCGTGTTCCCTGCGCAAATCGTCGCCCGGTCCTTCGTGTCCGTCTCGAACTCGACCTCGCCTTCGGCCACCTTCGAAATCGCGTTGAAGAGGAGCTTCACGGGAATCGTCGTGCCGCCTTTCTCAATGACCTCGCACGGGCAGACGGCCTTGATCGAGATGTCGAGGTCGGTCGTCGTCATCACGATCTCCTGCCCTCTGGCCTCCAGGAGGACATTCTGGAGAATCGCGAGCGAAGCCTTGCCGCCGACGATGTTCTGGACGGACTTCAGCCCTTCGAGGAATTTGGAGCGAACGATCTTGAATTTCATTTTTATTTCCTTCTGATGCGTCGTGTCATTGAATTGTATCAAATACTACTGACTAAAGAAAGTGTGATTGTATTACTATTAGGTGTGTCGATACTGTTGACAAGTCGCGGCGCCCCCTTTAAAAACGGGCTGAAAGCAACTTTCACCCTGTTGAAGGCCCGTTCGACATCCTGACGAGGAAAGTTGACGGATGGCTCTGACCTGTTCGTTTCTGTTCATATCTTGCCGAGTTGTCTTCAACCTGTCTTCAGTTCTTCCGCCAGTTGTCAATCGAGGTTGTCCTTGAGCGAACAGCCGAATTCGTTCAGCACTTCATTGAGAATCGACTTGAGGTCGGGCTCGACGTCGAGCCGTTTTTCGATGTTCTTGACGCCGTGGAGAATCGTGGCGTGCGTCTTGCCGAACGACTGCGCGATTTCCGGGAGGCTCCTCGTCGTGTACTTGCGCGAGATGTACATGGCCATCTGGCGCGGGGTGACGAGCGACTGCGTCCGTTCAGCGGAGAGGATCTGGTCAATCGAGACGTGGAACCTCTTCGCGACGGACTGCTGGATTTCCTCGACGGTCAGGCTGCGGAGCGACTTCTCCTTCTCGATGTAGTCGCGGAGCATGTGCGTCAGTACGTCATTCGTGAGTGGCGTCGTCGATTCGACCATGCGGAAGATGCGGACGCGGTTCAACGCGCCTTCCATCGCGCGCACGTGGCTCTTGATCGTGTCGGCGATGAACTCAAGCGCGTTGTCGGGGATGGACGGCACCATCGCCTCGGACTTCTTCTTCAGAATCGCGAGGCGCGTCTCGTAGTTGGGTGACTCGATCTCCTGCACCATGCCGCCCTCGAAGCGCGAGATGAGGCGTGTCTCGATGGACGGCAGGTTCTTCGGAGCGACGTCGGACGTCATGACGATCTGGCGCTGCGCCTGCTGGAGGGCGTTGAACGTGTTGAAGAACTCCTCCTGGAACTGTCTGCCCTTCTGAAGGAACTGCACGTCATCGACCATCAGCAAGTCCATCTTGCGGTAGCGCTTGCGGAAGCTTTCGAGGTTACCGTTCTGCAGAGCGTTCACGTATTCGTTCAGGAACGTCTCGGCCGTGAGATAGCAGATGTTCAGCGCGGGGTTCTTCTTCTTGAGCTCGTTGCCGATTGCCTGCATGAGGTGCGTCTTGCCGAGGCCCGTGCCGCCATGAATGAAGAGCGGGTTGTAGCCGCTCTTGCCGGGATTGGAGACGACGCCCTGTGCGGCAGCGAGCGCCCAGCTGTTCGACTTGCCGCTCACGAAATTGTCGAACGTGTACTCTTCGTT
This sequence comes from uncultured Lentisphaerota bacterium, assembly GCA_900320855.1. GTDB lineage: Bacteria > Verrucomicrobiota > Kiritimatiellia > RFP12 > UBA1067 > UBA1067. The sequence continues at coordinate 19,865 of ONTV01000003.1, read as the reverse complement.
GAGGGGCATGGTCGAGGCAAGCGGCGGCGCCTTGGCGTGCGCGCGCGGCGGGGAGACCGATGCCGCGACCGGCGGCGGTTCAGACGGGACGACGATTGCCGGCTTTGCGCGTTCGCTGGTGCGGAACTCGATGTCGACCTTCCCCTCCGACGAAACGAGTTCAAGACACTTCTTCAGCTTGTCCGAATACTTGTCGCGCAGGAAACTGGCCGAGTAGTCGTTCGTGACAAAGATGACGAAGACACCGTTTTCGTGCATGACGGACGTAATCGTCTCCAAATAGCGCTCGACCTGCCCGCGCTCGGCGGCGGACGATAACGTGGAAAGGTAGATTTGCTTCGCCCTTTCCCACGTCTCCTTTGACTTGATGTCGATCGTTTCGCTCATTTTTTGTCTACTACTCGTAAAGTCCTACATAATACCATAAAATGGGCACGAAATGCGCAACGAGAAATCAACTTATGTCTTCAAGTTATCAACATTTAATGTTTATAACTAGAATATGTCCACGAATTTTCAAAGATTACACGAATTTTAAATCCTATTCATTCAGATTTGTGCTATCCGGTGGAAGCGTAAATGTGGCGTTAGATTCGAATGGATATATTGTTCTTATGCCACAGAGGACACAAAATGCGCCTGCACGTTAGACATGACCGCGTTTGATCAGAACGGCGAGGACGGCAATGTCGGCGGGGTTGACGCCGGGAATGCGGCTGGCTTGCGCCAGTGTCTCTGGACGGTACTTCTTCAGCTTTTCACGGCTCTCGTAGCGGACGCCTGTGCATTTGTCATAGTCAAGCCAACGGGGAATGGCGAGCGCCTCGTCCTTCCTGGCTTGCGCGGCGGCTTTTTCTTCTTGCGCAATGTAGGGGGCGTAATGGTGCATAATCATTACTTCACGATCAATTCGTCCTTGCGCCGTTGTCATGTCAGGAGAGTCAAGTTTCTCGGTTTCGGACTGAACGACTCTCCCCTTCTTCTTTGTGAGATCGGCAAGCTTTACTTGGATGATGGCCCATTCCGCTTCGCGGGCCGCGATGATTTCATCAGACAAAATGCCGACGCGCTTGGCGGCCGACAAGAGGCGATAGCGGGCATTGTCCTGCCGTAGAATCAGGCGTCGCTCGGCGCGGCTTGTAAACATGCGATAGGGTTCGTCTGTTCCCTTTGTGACAAGATCGTCAATCATCACGCCGAGATAGGCATCTTGTCGACTCAAAATAAACGGCTGCGCCTTTCGGACAGCGAAGGCGGCGTTGATTCCGGCGAGAATGCCTTGTCCAGCGGCTTCCTCGTATCCGGTCGTTCCATTGATCTGTCCAGCAAAGTAGAGCCCCGAAATGCGCTTTGACTCAAGCGTATGGCGGAGTTCACGCGCATCAATGCTGTCATATTCAATGGCATAGGCGTAGGCCAAGAACTCGGCCTCTTCGAGTCCCGCCACCGAGTGGACCATTTCGCGCTGAACGTTTTCGGGAAGCGAGCAACTCAGTCCATTCGGATAGATGACTTCGCCCAGGCTGTCTTCCGGTTCGAGAATGACATGGTGATGTTCGACTGTCGCGAAGCGAACGATCTTGTCTTCGATGCTTGGACAGTAGCGAACGCCGGTTCCGATGATTTTGCCGCCATAGAGAGATGACTTGTCGAGATTTGCACGAATGATTTCGTGTGTTTTTGGATTTGTCTGCGTCATCCAACAAGGCAGACTTGGTAGACCTGTCAGCAGATTGTTCCACGTGGAACACGGTTGTTGGTGTGAATTTTCGGGCTGGTTACTTGAGCATGACGAATTTGGCGCAGTCAAAACATCGGATCGTTCATTCAAAACAGGGTTATTCGACAAACTTTGCTTTTGAACACAGAAGAATGACAAATTTTGACGAGCACGATTGGATGACGAATTTTGTTCCACGTGGAACACGTCTAACCGATTAACTTCATTGTTCCACGTGGAACATATCTCTTGATTGCTGTTTGGTTTTATTGTTCCATGTGGAACACATCTAGTCGACGAATTTTTCTGTTGAACACAATTGAACGACGGGGCACCACAGGCTATTGACGAATTATGTTGGCCACGAGCGACAAACGAATTTTGTTCCACGTGGAACAGACTTTTGAAATTTGAAATCTGAAATTTGCTTTGTTGTTCCACGTGGAACAAAGGTCGTGGAGTATCACCATCCTGTCGAATGCAACGCGAAAAGTCGCAGGTCGAGGCCTTGAGTCGTGGAGGCGTACCGGTTTTAAGCCGGATCAATTCAAATCCGAGATTCGCAAGACTTTTTGAAAGAAGATTCACGGCAGGGCGTCCATCTCCGCCGCTTTCTTGGCTTTTGTCGCCAATCCAGACGCGTCCACGAAGCGTTGTCCCCGTTGTCAGAATGACGGTCGCGGCGCGAATGAGACCATTGTTTTCGGTCTGGACGCCCATGACGTGCCGCGAAGCGTCCGTGAAAATGCCGACAACGGCATCCTCAAGGACAGTTAGGTTGTCCTGTGCGGAGACGACGGCTTGCATTCGCGCGGCGTATTCCGCCTTGGCGCATTGGCAGCGCGTCGCCCAGACGGCAGGGCCGCGGCTAAAGTTGAGCGTCTTTGCCTGAAGGGCCGTCTGGTCGGCATTCACGCCCATTTCGCCGCCGAGGGCATCCAGTTCGCAGACCAGGTGACTTTTGGCGAGACCGCCAATTGACGGATTGCAGGGCATACGAGCAATCGCGTCACGACGGGTCGTGACGAGCAAGGTACGGGCCATCATGCGCGCGGCGGCAAGCGCCGCCTCGACGCCGGCATGGCCACCGCCCACGACAAGAACCTCAAAGGCATCCTTCAGTTTCATGGCCTCATTATAGCACATTCTCAACAGGATTGTGAACAAAAAATATACACAGGTTATGCAACACGGAAAATGTTATTTTTATCAGTTTTGAAGTATATTTATTAATTTTTAATGATTTAAATTTTTGTCAAGTGAAAAGATATTAAATCATGTCTACACTTATCAAAAAGTTATCAACAATCTGCGTCCAACTTGCACTTTTTCGCCGAATTATGCTATACTTCTGGCACTTGAAAGTCATCTTCCTATTCATTGACGGTGTCGGCATGGGGCGGCCTTCTTCGGAGAACCCGCTGAATGCGGAGGTCTGTCCAACGTTGCGGCGTCTTCTGGCGCGGCACGCGAAGCCCATTGACGCCTGTCTTGGCGTCGCGGGCATTCCGCAGTCCGCGACCGGGCAGGCGACGATGTTCACGGGCGTTAACTGCGCCGAGGCGGTCGGCCGCCATTGCGAGGGCTTCCCCGGGCAGGAGCTTCGGCAGATCGTCTCGCGCGACAACCTGTTCCTCGAACTGAAGAAACGCGGGCGGCGCGTGAAGTTCGCCGATGCCTACCTCGTCGAGTCGCCGAGCGAGTTGGCGGATCGGCGGTTCAAGTCCGTGACGACGGTGATGGCCCTGACGGTGCCGGAAACCGTCTCGACGGTGGCTGACCTTGTGGACGACCGGGCCTTGCTGCAGGACTTGACGCGTGAGACGATTCAGGATCGCTATCCCGACATTCCCGTCATTCCGCCGTCGCGCGCGGCCGAACACCTCTTTCGCCTCGCGCGCGCGAACGACCTGACGCTCTACGAGTTTTTCCAGACGGACGTCTCTGGCCATTCGATGGACTACGCGCGCGCGTGCGCGGTGCTGCGCACGTACGACCGCTTCCTGGCCGCGCTCGTCCGCTACGTGGAGGCGGCGGACATGACGCTCGTCATCACGTCCGACCACGGCAACATCGAGGCGCTGGGCGAGCGCGGCCACACGCGCAATCCCGTGCCGTTCATCGCCTACGGGCCGAAGGAGAGGTTTCTGCGCGACCGCGTCGCCTCGCTCGTCGACGTGACGCCGGCCCTGCTTGCGGCCTTCGACGCCGCGTGACACGACGCTTTCATCAAATTCATCAAATTCAAATTCGCGAAACAACGACAACACACACGACAAAAGGAGATCTGACAATGGCCTGTTCCTGCGGAAAGAAGCATGGCGGCACGGCGACGTGCTCTTGCCACCACCACGCCGAGTTCGTCGCGCCGATGAGCGCGCTCTGGCAAATCTACGACGGCATCGACACGAAGGCGAACGCCCAGGTCGTCGCGATCGCGTGGGAGCGCGAGAACGGCCAGATCTTCCGCTACGACCTGCCGGTTCCGAAGCGGCTCGATCCGGAGGCGACGAAGTTCGTTTCGCTCGTCGTCGAGCGCATCGCGAAGTTCATCGTCTGGGCGGCGGGCGGCTGGAAACTCTACCTCGCGGGCCCGGACGCGATCGTCAAGCCTATCGCGAAGGCCTACACGAAGAAGGGCGCGCGCGCGTTCGACTACGACTTCTTCACGTCGATCTACGGGCGTCCCGTCGAGGCCGTCGTCGTGCCGCTCGCGAAAATGCCGGAGGCCTGCGAGAAGACGGCCCTCGTCAAGACGGTGGCGGACGGCTGCCGCCTGGGCTTCGACCTCGGCGCGTCGGACTTCAAGATCTCGGCCCTCAACAAGGGGAAGGTCGTCTTCTCGAAGGAGTTCCCGTGGGATCCGCGCAACAACGCCGACCCCGAATACCACTACGCGATGCTGACGAACGGCCTCAAGGAGGCGGCCGCGTCCCTGCCGCGCGTCGATGCGATCGGCGGCTCGACGGCGGGCGTCCTCGTCGGGCAGAAGTTCGGCCTCGCCTCGCTCCTGCGCGCGGTGAAGGAGAAGAATCCGGAGAAGTTCCCGGAGGCGCAGAACCTCTTCAACCGCATCGAGAAGGACTGGGGCGTGCCGTTTGCCGTCTACAACGATGGCGACGTGACGGCGCTCGCGGGCATGATCACGATGGGCCGCAAGGGCATCCTCGGCGTCGCGATGGGTTCGTCCGAGGCCGTCGGCTACGTCGATCCGAAGGGCCGCATGACGGGACGCATCAGCGAACTCGCGTTCGCCCCGGTGGACTTCAATCCGTGCGCGCCGAAGGACGAGTGGTCGGGAGACGCGGGTGTCGGCGCGATGGCGTTCTCGCAGCAGGCCGTCAACTGGCTGGCCGAGGACTACGGCTTCAAGTTTCCGAAGGCGATGAAGCTGCCGGAGCGTCTGAAGACCGTGCAGGAGGCCATGGAGAAGGGCGACGCGCGCGCCCTCAAGGTCTACGTGCAGATCGGGCGCTTCCTTGCGCACGCGATTCCGTGGTACAGCGAGTTCTACGACTACGAGAACCTGATGGTCCTCGGGCGCGTGACGTCGGGCCTTGGCGGCGAGGTGATCGTCGAGACGGCAAAGACGCTTCTCGCGGACGTCTATCCTGAATGGGCCGAAAAGATCGACGTCTTCATGCCCGACGAGAAGGCGCGTCGCCTCGGACAGTCCGTCGCGGCCGCGCAGATTCCCGTCATTCGCAAGAAAGCGTCGCGATGAACGCGAGGGCGAAGGGCGCGTGCGAACCGCTGCGGCATGCGGACATCGTGCGCGGCGCGACGGTTCGCGTCGAGCTGGCGAATCGTCCGGCCGCGCGGGAATAGGAAACGCGGCGCGAGAACACGGAGAGCAAACGAGGAACGAGAGAGGAACAGGCATGGAACTGATCGCAAGTTTTCAGGTAGACCACACGAAGATCCGTCCCGGCATCTACGTGTCGCGCGTCGATGCCGTCGGCGGCGACTTCGTGACGACGTTCGACGTTCGCATGAAGCGCCCGAACGCGGAGCCCGCCGTTCATCCGAACGCGCTCCACACGATCGAGCACATCGTCGCGACGTATCTGCGAAACGATCCGACGTGGAAGGAGCGCATCGTCTACTGGGGGCCGATGGGCTGTCTCACGGGCAACTACCTGCTCGTGAAGGGGCGGCCCACGCCGCAGGAGATCTGTCCGCTCGTTCTCGCCGCGTTCCGCCACTGCCGCGACTACGACGGCGTCGTGCCGGGCACGACGGCCGAGACGTGCGGGAATTTCCGCCTGCACGACCTCGCGATGGCGAAGTGGGAGGCCGCGCAGTTCGTCGCGCGGCTGGAGGCGGAGCCGTCGTTCGACTATCCGGCGGCGACGCGCGTCGTCACGGAGAAGGGGCTGCTTTTCCACGATTCGTGACAAGGGCTTGAAGAAAAGAAAGGACTCGGACATGAAGAAAGTCATCATCACCGTCGTCGGCAAGGACACCGTCGGCATCATCGCGAAGACGAGCGCGTATCTCGCCAAGAACGGCATCAACATCCTCGACATCTCGCAGACCGTCGTCGGCGGCTACTTCAACATGATGATGATCGTCGACGGCGCGGCGTGCCGGAAGCCGTTCGACAAGGTCGGCGCGGAGCTTGCGAAGCTCGGCACGGACATCGGGCTGCGCATCCGCTGCCAGAAGTCCGAAATCTTCGAGAAAATGCACCGGGTGTAAGGCCATGATCAACCTCGCTGAAGTCCTCGAAACGAACAAGATGATCCTCGAGGAGAACCTCGATGTCCGGACCATCACGCTGGGCCTCTCGCTTCTTGACTGCATCGACGCCTCGCTCGCGAAGACGTGCGACAACGTCTCCGAGAAGCTCCTGCGCTATGCGAAGGACCTCGTGAAGACGGGCGACGAGATCGGGCGCGAGTTCGGCGTGCCGATCGTCAACAAGCGCATCTCCCTCACGCCGATGTCCCTGGTCGGCGCGGCGTGCTGCCGGAAGCCGAAGGACTTCGTGCGTCTCGCGAAGACCCTCGACCGCGCGGCGAAGCGTCTCGGCGTCAACTTCATCGGCGGCTACTCGGCCGTCGTCTCGAAGGGCATGACGCGGGCGGACGAACTGCTGATCCGCTCGATTCCCGAGGCGATGGCGACGACCGAGCATCTCTGCGCGTCGGTGAACGTCGGCTCGACGAAGACGGGCCTCGACATGGACGCCGTGCGGCTCATGGGCGAGATCGTCAAGGAGACGGCGGCGAAGACGGCCGACCGCGACTCGATCGGCTGCGCGAAGCTCGTCGTCCTCTGCAACGCGCCGGACGACAATCCGTTCATGGCCGGCGCATTCCATGGCGTGACGGAGGGCGACGCGGTCATCAACGTCGGCGTCTCCGGCCCGGGCGTCGTGAACCACGTCCTGCGGCATTCCTGTCGCGGCGAGTCGTTCGAGGTCCTCTGCGAGACGGTCAAGAAGACGGCGTTCAAGATCACGCGCGTCGGACAGCTCGTCGCGCAGGAGGCCTCGCGGCGTCTCGGCGTGCCGTTCGGCATCATCGACCTCTCGCTCGCGCCGACGCCGGCCGTCGGCGATTCGGTCGCGGACATCCTGAAGGAGATCGGGCTCGAACAGCCGGGCGCGCCGGGGACGACCGCCGCGCTCGCGCTCCTGAACGACCAGGTCAAGAAGGGCGGCGTCATGGCGAGCTCCTACGTCGGCGGACTCTCCGGCGCGTTCATCCCCGTCTCGGAAGACCAGGGAATGATCGACGCGGTGAACGCGGGCGCGCTCACGATCGAGAAACTTGAGGCGATGACGTGCGTCTGCTCGGTCGGTCTCGACATGATCGCGATTCCGGGCGACACGCCCGCGAGCTCGATCGCCGGCATCATCGCGGACGAGGCGGCGATCGGCATGGTCAACCAGAAGACGACGGCCGTGCGCGTCATTCCCGTCGCGGGCAAGAAGGTCGGCGACACGGTCGAGTTCGGCGGCCTTCTCGGACACGCGCCCGTGATGCGCGTTTCGCCGTTCTCGTGCGAGGCGTTCATCGCCCGCACCGGCCGCATCCCCGCGCCGATCCACTCGTTCAAGAACTGACGGCGTTGGGAGAGGCGTCGAGAGGTGCGAGGCCTCAATACAGGAACCCAAACAGCCAAAGCGGAATCTTGTTCCCCAGCCCAAGTTCCGTTTCGTCGCCCAGACGCTGTTCGTACAGTCCGCCCGGCTCCCTGTAGAACGGATAGTACCCTTGGCGAAGATAGCGGTCAAACAGCGGCAAGACCTTGAACGCCGAGAGAAGCGGCTGCGCGATCTCGCGATGATGCCTCAGCAAGTCTTCCAATTGCACGACATCGCCCCGGTAGACGCCCTCGAAAGCCAGAAACTCGCGAAACGACAGGCCCTTCAGCTCGTAGCATCCCTGGCGACGCGAAAGGTCGCCCCGCGCCGTCTCGATCTGGAGCAAGGACGACCCGCTGTAGACGATGGACAACGACGGGAACTGGTCAAAGACGTTCTTGATCAGCAACGACCAGTCCTTGCCCAAGTGGTGAACCTCGTCAATTTATTATTGTGACTTTTGTTATCGCAGAATCGATTTCGCTCTTGCGATTTTTCGTTCTCGCAGAAGCAATTTCATTGTCAGAAGAACGAATTCATGTGAAAATTTCGTTGTTCCAAAAACTAAATTTCACCTCGATTTCATTATCAGAAACACGAACAGTCTATCAAAAGCGTGAATTCGCTGTCAAGGCCCTCGCGCGATGATGTCGCGCGAGGGCGTAGAGATGGTTCTGGGTTTGGGGGAAAGATTCTGTGTTTCCAATCCTTTGTCGCGGCCATCGGACGCCAAGTGGCAGAGGCTTGGTGCGCGAAGCGCGCGTGTGTTCTTTGTGGCAAAAGCCAACGAGGTGACAGACGCAGGCGAGGCGAGAGTGGTAGCAGAATGCGGGGACAGCCGAAAAAGAATTCCGCATTGAATTCTCATTTCGCGAAAGGGCGTTAGGAGCGGATTGAAGGTCGAGAGGCATGCGAAGCGTTTTCGTGCCTCGACATGAGGCGATGGCGGGTTTCGTGTCGCCCGTAGGGCGCGTTCGTGGCCGTCGGCGCGCGGCGCCGTCGGCTTTCGTGGTCGCGGCCACCGACCGCCCGTCTGTGGAGATTTGGGGGGATGAGGCGGAGAGCGGGTTAGAATGGCCGTCTCGACTGTCGTCATGACAGGATTTCCTCCAGTTTATGTTCGGCAAACAGCCGCTCGCGCGTGCGGCCGCCGCGCAGCATGTCGATTAGCGCCAGTCGATCGTAGACGCCTCGGTTTCCTCTGGCCGCTTCGGGGGCCGTGTGGTAGACGGGTTCGACCGCTTGTCCGAAGACAGTTCCGTTTGGGCATTCCCAGACGGGCAGAAGGCCTGTCGCGGCGAACGCATCGGTCGCGACAGGCGCCGCATATGACGTCGGAATTCCCCTTGTGCGCTTCCCGGAAGGGCGCATCGGGAACGAATAGCGCAAGCCGTGGACGAAGAATTCGCAGACGTTTCGCCGAATGGGTCGGCGTCCCTCGTTGAGCAGGACGGATTCCTTCAGCCGTCGGACGGCGGCGTGCGCTTCAGAAGCGCTGACGTGCGCGAGTTGGCCAAGTTCCGCGTAGGCGAACTTGTCCGCACCGTTCTCCATGAGAACGGACAGAACGACGAGATCTTGTCCTTTGATCATGGCGTGTATTGTATTCGCGAATTGCGAATTTGTCAAGGGGGCTGGCGCTTCGCGCGGACACGAAACGGCGCGGTGCGCCGTTCACGAAAGCCCGCTGGCGCGGGACACGAAAGCGTCCAAGCCGCTCGTCGAAACACGAAAGCGCTTCGCCCCGTTCTCGACGAGAAGGAGCAAGAAGGAGGAAGGAGCAAGGAGAAAGTAGGAGGGAGTAAGTGTGGTGGTCAATTTCTCCTTACACCTTACCCCCCTGCTCTTTTCTCTCTACTTCTTGTCTCCGTTCTCTTTTGTGGCGCGCGAAGCGCGCGTGTGTTCTTTGTGGCAAAAGCCAACGTGGTGACAGACGCAGGCGAGGCGGGAGTGGTAGCAGCACGCGGGGGCAGCCGAAAAAGAATTCCGCATTGAATTCTCATTTTTTCGTGGGGTGCTTGCGGGGATTTGGGGGGATGTGGTATAATGCGCGAAGAATGAAAAAAGGTTTCACACTCGTCGAACTGCTGGTTGTCGTCGTCGTGCTCGTCACGCTGATGACGATGACGTTCCGCCTGTCGTCAATCGGTTCAAGCCAGTCGGCTCGGACGACGACGGTTGCGCGGCTGCAGAAACTTGAAAACTGTCTTTCTGGCTACTATGCGGCATTCGGCTCCTATCCGCCCGTCCGTCTACAAGGGAGCCGCAATTATCGGCTCAAGGTCTCTGGTCACGGCATCCAGAGCGTAGACGATGAGCAAGACTTGAAGTGGAGTTGGTTCGACCGTAGCAGTCATTCGGTGAACAATTCGCAGGACGAAGCGGATGACTGGGAGCAGGTTCAGGCCGCCTGTCGAGCCCAGCCGTTAGCCTGTAAGTTCCCCTTCCCGCAAGACGCCAACTGGCGGCAGTGGGCGCAGGCAACTTCTGACTTGCTTGTCCAAGAATCTAATGCCAGCGGTCTCAGCGAGAACCAGAAAAACAAATACGGCGGCGGCTTCTCCGTTGAGGTGACGGGGTTGAGCGCCTACAACAACGAGAGCGATTGGCGCGAAGTGCAGATTTTCCAATTCGGTCTGATGAGCTTTCTTCTGCCGCGCTATCTCGTGATGATGGACTCGGAGTCGTCTCTCTTCCGTGATCATGAGCAGTGGCTTGACAACAACACCCTGCCGTGTGACCCCTTGTCGGGGAGGCGGTTTGCCAATTGGCAGAGCGTACAAAACTATGCCAATAGCGAAACGCCATCCGACTTGGCCCATGTGGCGAATATTCCATCCCAATCTGTCTGTGCGCGGTGGCTACCAAATCTGGAGGGGATCTGCCGATATGGTCACCCCACGACGTTCTATGGGGTTGACATCCGCGATCCGGAGTCGCAGGACGCAGGAGGGCCGATTGTTTCGACAGAGACGGAAATCTATTCTCCCGGAGGCTACGCAAACGACTCGACCTCTGGTCAGTACATTCTGGATGGCGTCACGGTCGTCGATGGATGGCAGAACGACTTTTACTACTATTCGCCGGCTCCTTACCAATCGTATGTGCTGTGGTCGGCGGGCCCGAACGGGAAGACCTTCCCGCCGTGGGTTTCGCGTGAGTCGCTAGATGCCAATGCGGCGGCAGGTGCTGCCTACTGGACGGAAGACGATGTCGTGAATATGAGTCATTGAGAAATGATCGAATAATCGAATGTTTGAATGATCGAATGGGGAATGGGAGATGGGAAATAATCGAATGGTCGAATGATCGAATAATCGAATGTTTGAATAAATCGAATGGGAATGATCAATAATTGAATAAGCGAGAGAATATGGAGGAATTGATGAAAAAGACGAACAAGATTCAGAACTCGGATGCACATTCGAACGACCGAACATTCGATTATTCGACGAATTCTCATTCGACCATTCGATTATTCAAGCATTCGATTATTTCTTCTCGCCCAGCCTTTACCCTCATTGAGATGCTCGTTGTCGTCGGTATCATTGCGGTGCTGGTTGGCGCGTCAATTGGCGGTTTCGCGCAGATGACAAAGTCCGCCGAGAAGGCCAAGGCGCAGGAACTCGTCTCGAATGTCGCGACGGCGCTCACGGCGCTCTTTCAGCAGGAGGGGGCCTGGCCGCGACGGCTTGCGCGAAATGGCACGTCGGACGGCGAACTGGACGCCGAGACGGCCTACGCGCTCGTCGCGGGAACGACGAAGTACCTGTCGCTCACGACAGAGAACGGCAAACTCGCTGGCCTTGACCGCTTCGGCGTCGTTACGCCGTGGGCGACGGCGGCGATCAAGCGCAAGGGATCGGCCGCAACGCTTTCCGACAAGGTTTTTGGCTCGACGACTGTCAAGGATCATATCCTCCACTACGCGCTTGACCTTGACGGCGATGGCATCATCAAGGGCGCGAGCGTGGGTGGCGAGGGGGTGGACGTCCGAGCGACGGCGATTGTCTGGTGCATTGGCAAGTCGGGCGGCAACAAGGGTCAGCCTTGGCCGTATTCGAAGGGCCGTCGGGCGGACGACGTCTATTCGTGGACTTTCGGACAGACACAGCAGGTAAAGTGATGAAGAGGGGATTTACCATTGTTGAACTTCTGATGGTCATTGGGGTCATTGCGATCCTGATGGGTATCGTGACGACGGCTGCGTCCGAATCGATGAAAGCGTCACGAACGCGTCGCGCCGAGGCTCTCGTCTCCTTGGTTCAGTCGGGCCTCGCGGCGTACTATGCGCAGAACGACGAGTGGCCGATCAGCTTCAAGGGAAAGGTCGGCAACCATAAGAAGGGTTCAGACGACATCGACGAGAACCAGTATGACCTCACGGCGAACGAGGTGCGCGAATGCGTGCGAAAGATCGTCGAGTCGGCGAAGGAGGGCAATCCCCTCATCGACGTCTCGGGGCTTTGGGTCTCGCGGTCGGATGGCGATACATCCGGTGGACGTGGCGCAGGCATGGATTTTATGAGCGCCATTCGGGGTACGCGCAAGTCGTCCAAGAAGATGAAACTTGCCGAGATGTACTTCGGCTATCCGCATGCGTCGAATGGCAGGTTCGTGCGCTTTGGCATGGGCTATTCAATCGCAACCGATCAGCTGCGTGTCGGCTGGCGTGACGACTACAAGGGGAACAACTAAGGCCATGAAAAAGGCGTTCACACTGATTGAGCTGCTCGTTGTGATCGGCATCATGGGCCTTCTCGGTACGGTGTCGGTTGGCGGTTACCGGGCGATGCAACGCGGCATGGCCGAACGCGGCGTCCTGGACAATGTCAATGCGCTTGTGCGCGCGGCCTACCAGCGCGCGCAGATCGACCGGCAACCGACAGCCATCTACTTTTGGAACGAGACGCTTCGTGCTGCGGACGATGATCGCACCGAGATTGTCGTCGGCAAAGCGGTTGCGATTCGCCGTCAGGGGCGCATCACGCGGGCCGACGGGCAGTACCTCTACGACGAGTTCGCAGATCTCAATCTCTCGTACCAGACGGACGACTCGACATCCGGCAGTGCCTCGGCGGGCGAAGGCGGCGGCGATAGCCGGAAAAACACGATGTACCTCTATCCGATCGACCGTCTCTCGGACATCGAGGACACGACGCAGCTTAAGCGCTCGATTGTCGATCAGAAGGTCTATGGCAAGGAATTGACGCCGCTCTACCTGTCGGGCGAGAACGGCGTCCTGACCGCGTTGGATGCCAATGGCACGAAACTGTCTGACGTGCCGTCGGGCGAGACGCAGGGCGCGCTCAAGGTCTATGCCTTCAAGGTCGAAGATGCGGGTGGCGTGACTTGGCAGGCCGGTATGGCCTATGGCTTTGAATTCGCGCGTCTCGAATTGCCACATGGGTACATTTTCGGTTCGTCCTATGCGACGGACGTGGCAGACCCGATTCGTCCGGCGGGGACGATGACATTCAATGTGGGCTTGAACCAGGGCAATGGTGTTTCGGGCTCGTCCGGGTTGGGCACGCGCACGGCGGTTACCGTCTATTCGCTTCGCCCCGATGCGAGCGGCAATCTGGTTGCGCGGTCGGTTGGACAGAGCTCAGACCCGACGAAGGACTTGAACTAACATGAGAAAGGCATTTACGCTTATTGAGGTGAATCTCGCCATGCTGATCATGGCGGGTGGCATCCTCTCGGTCGTCGGGCTGTACGCCCTTGGATTTCGTGAGAACCGGCAGAGTCGCGAGGACGTCGCCGCGACGGCGCTTGCCGACAGCGTGATGAGTCCGCTCGTGATGGCCCTGTCGTCGACGAATGTGACATGGACGAGCTTCCGCAACCTTGGCAGTTATCCGGGCAAGGATGGCTGGAAGGGCTACTTCAATTCGAACGGCATTGTGACGACCGATCCGCAGGCGAAGGCGCAAAGCGCATTTACTTCGGTGATGGGTGCGTTAAGCTTTGACGGCAGCTATGATGGCGATCGGAGCTTCCCCTCGTCGGCGTTGTCCGGTTCGGGCATGAGCTGTGGCCTTGTCGTCTTGCACGAGACGGATTCGGCGGTTGTCCAGATCGCCTTCCGCGCGGTCAAGTCAGATATGTTCGGGCAGCTCATGGGTATGCCGCTCTTCTACACCGAAGTCAGGTTTCAGGGGGTTGCAGACAAATGAGAAGGGGTTTTACAATCATAGAACTGCTCGTCGCGTCCATGCTCTTGGGCATGCTCGTCACGATTCTGACCATGATCTTCAACCAGTCATCCATCGCCTGGCGCATTGGCGTTGCGGGTGTCTCCGACATGGATGATGTGCGCGACAACATGGCGGAACTGCGTGAGGAGGCCGACAATGCCTTTGCCTACGGTAACGAGATTTACCGCACGGTGGGCCTTTGGGATGAGAATGGCGATTTGCGTGATCGCGCGTGTGATGCACCAGGATCTCGGGTGAAGTCCGAAGAGGGCGGCAAGTACCGGGCGCTGATCTTGCGCTCGAGGCTCAACGCATCCAACTTAAAGCCGAGTGATTTGCGTCTCATCAACGTCGGCAATGCGCAGACGCCGGGGCGTGTCCAAAACTATACGGTCAACGTAATGAGCGGCGGGCCGAACAACAATGTTGACGATTGGCAGGCGATATGGAGTTTTCCAGATGATCCGAGCGAATGGTAGGCGAAGGGGTTTCACATTGGTGGAACTGCTGGTGGTGGTCGGCATGATCGCCGTTCTGATGGGTGCGATGACGACGTCCGTCCGTGCCGCGCGCCACCGCGCGCGCGTCCAGAAGGCGACGAGTGACGTCAAGGTGATTTCGCAGGCGATTCTAGCCTACGAGAATTACGGCAGCAGCGGAACCTACGAGTTGCCGACGCTGACGCGCGCCGAGGCCGGAAAGGACACGCTTGGCTTTCTGCTGGGCGATGGCAGCGGCCCGCAGAGCGGCGGGCAGATGCCTGTCCTTCTGCAGGCGGCGCTTGCGTCGGGCGGCAAGATCCTCGATCCGTGGGGACATCCGTACCTTGTCACAATCAAGTCAAAGGGTGTTTCGCTGAAGGTCAAGACGGCGACAGGCGCACTCAACACGGGTTACTATCTGCCGAACTTTTACCGTCTTTCGGAGGATGAGCGATGAAACGCGGCTCGGCCCTTCTCATTGTCCTTGGCATGGTCTCCTTCATGGTGATCTCGGCCGTCGCCTTCTCGGCGTACATGCGCGCTTCGCGCCTGCCGTCGAGTTACCTGCGTCGCACCTCGTCGTCGCGCCACCTCGTTAAGGCCGCGCTCGCCGAGGCAATCGACCAGATCGACATTGCCATCGGAAACGATCCGTTCCCCGGCATGGGCGACAACGGGACGACCTATGCCTCGCCCCGCGCCGACACCGAGAACGAGAGCGCCTATCTGGCGAGGCGCAACTATTGGCGCAACCACTGCTTCATTGGCACGAATCGTCTCGTCTCGGCGGATGAGACCGTCTCGACCCTGACGCTGGAGGCGCTTGCCTACCTGCCTCCGGCACTGATCAATGAGGCGCGCTACTATTCGCGGCACAGCGCCGCCGCGCGCTGGCAGTCGATGGGCTTCGACGCGGGGCGTTTCGCGTTCTTCGCCGTGGATGTTTCCGACCACCTTGACGTCAACCGGATTGCGGCAAATGTCGGGCGCAATTCGTCCGACAACGGGCGCGTCTCGCTCGCCTATGTGTTCGAGAACGCCGCGCATACCGGTTACACGGTGAATCCCGCGTCGTGGGATGCCTTTATGGACAATTTTGTCGATGCCGTCGATGCCTATCGCCACGGTGGGCATCTGCTTCCGAACAGCGCGAAGCTGGCGCTCATCTCGCTGGCCGACCTCAATCTCGCGATTGGTTACGGCGGCAGTAGCGCCTACGGCTGCCCGTCTCAGGTGGTCAGCCCCTTCTGCCGCTTTGTCGGCTCGCGCGGGGGACAGGACTTCGTCACGAGCAACACGGGCACCGACAGCGAGATGATGCGGAGCATGGCGTTCGTGACCGACAGCTACTTCCCCTCGTCCCTCGGCAGTGGCGACGACGCCGACTACGACTTGAACGACACCGACAAGCAACCGTTCCGCGCCACTGATCTTCTGCAGACCACGCGGTCGATGACGACGGCGCTCACCTATTCGTCAGACGGCGTGACCAGGCTTCTTGAGTCCGTCTGCGGCCTGGGTCTCTGTGCGCTTTGGGACTACCTTGACGAGGACAGCGTGCCGCTGTCTCTGGCGATCCCGACGACGGAGCGGGTGCCGATGTTCGCGGCCGTCCAGCCGCAGCTGGGCAAATCGCAGTTGAAGGTCTCGGAAAGCAAGGGCACGGTCGAGCCGACGAATCCGAATCTGCCCGACGAGGCGCTTGAGCGTACCGTTCGGCGGACGGACGTCTACAGCATCGACCCGAAGATGTTTTCCTACGGACTCATGGGCGGAAAGGTCGATACGCTCGTCACGTTTCCCTTCCGCCGTGACGATGACGTGAACGGCACGTTCAAGATCGGCGGACGTCTCGCACTGTTCTTCTCTGATACGGCGATGGCGTTTCATACGGATAACGCGAACGATGTCCTGCATCTCGGTGCCACGAGTGCCTTTTCGGAGGCGACTGTTCAGAATGGCGTCTTCTATGTACCCTTTCAGGAGCAGTCGCTCACGTTCACGGGCATCGACAAGGAGGAAGATGCCGTCAAGCAGATCTCGCTCAACTTTGGCTCGGCGGCGAACCGGGTTGCCACGTGGCTGAATGACAACCCGATGTTCAAGGTGACGCGCGAATGGAAGCAGACGCGCACGAAGAACGAAATCACGGGGACGCTTGGTCCCTGGTTGCCGGAGGAGCCGGACAGTTCGGCCGTTCTCGCCGACCCGACCGAATGCCTTGTGCCGCCACTGAAGGCGAATGGCTTGGTCGACACCGACTATTCGGCGGCGGCCAACTTCAGGGCGCTCGTTGAGAAGGGCGGGGGAAAGACCGTGCGGCTGCAGATGTGCGTGTGGCTGTACGCGAAGGATTCGAATGGAAAGTACGTTGACCTCGTTCCGGCCTGCATAAGGGACGACGATGATCTCAATTCGTGCATGAACTTCACGACGATGGGGCCGGATGCAACCTTGATTGGCGGTGCGCCGTATCCGCTTCTGCGTTTTGGCGGGGTGACGGTTGACTACAATCCGACCACGATTGCGGCGGCGACGGCGGCGGGATCGGATTTCGGCTTTACGACATCGGCAATCATGTGCGCCGATCCGCGCTGGAATTGGGCACCGGAGCATTGGTTTGTGATGCCCGGCGGCTTCTCCGCACAGGGCTGGCTCGACAACTGTCAACGCGGGAATGACGGGCGCGACCGCGACATCTTCATGGCGACGAGCGATGCCGGGTATCTCCAGTCGGTCTACGAGCTGGCGTTTCTGCCGCGTTTGACAGATCTCACGAGTTCGGGCGGAAACAAGATTCGCGGCGACATGGTGTCGCCTGCAAACGGTGCAACAGACTTTGCCGCGAATTTCTCCGCCACGCCCAACAATGCCTTTGCCTGGCGCACCTATCGTCCATTTGCCCTTCCGAGTGCGGCGCGCGACGACTTCGGAGGCGTTGGCTTCACGAGCGAGGGGACGGGCTTCCGCGTGAATCCGTATGCGGATTCGGATGCGCCGGTCTTGGCCGCGCTTGCCAATACGCCGTACAACTGGATGGTCGCCTCGACGAACACGACGGGGCCGAATGCGATTCAGGAGTCCGAGCGGAAAGCCGAGGACTTCAACAGGAAGTACTGCTTTAACCAGCAGGGCGATTCGTCGTCGAAGTTTGCGTGGGATGATCTCAAGAGCATCGCCGCAAACATTCGCAGTGCCGTGCGCAGCCGCTCGGATGGTGACTGGAAGGCCGCGTTTGACGCGCTGGACTGGGCGGGGCTGAACAGCGCGGACGAATTGGCGGGTGTGACCCTGTCTGGGGAGACATGCGACTTGACGGATGCCGACCGCAAGTTCCTCTATGGGTTCTGGCGGGACTCGTTTGCCGCGAAGCAGCAGCTCTTCCTTGTTTTTGTCCGAGCCGAGCCTTTGATGATGGGTGGCGGAGCCATCGGGCAGACGCCGCCGCAGCTGGGCGCGCGCGCGGTTGCGCTTGTGTGGCGCGACCCGGCGAAGACGCAGACTGATGTCGGCGCGGGCCAGCCGCGCCCCCATCGGACTCGGATCCTGTTCTATCGGCAGTTTGATTAGGGAAATAATCGAATAATCGAATAATCGAATGATCGAATGGGAAATAATCGAATAATCGAATAATCGAATGTTTGAATGGTCGAATAGTGAATGGAATGGAATAATGGAATGGCGAATGAGAAATAAGGGAGGGCGAAATGTGGAGTGTGGCGGAGAAGCTCGCGTTCAAGAAAAGTCTGGAGAGCCGAACGTCTGACTTCGCCATTGCCGTCTTTCGCTCCTTGGATGCCCTGCCGCCGTTCGTTTCTTCGAAGGTTATTTCGTATCAGCTTGGCAAGTCGGCCTCTTCGGTTGGCGCAAACTATCGAGAGGCGAATCGAGCCGAATCAAGGGATGATTTCAACCACAAGATAGGGATTGTTCTCAAAGAGTGTTCGGAATCACTCTATTGGCTTGAGTTGCTAAGGAGGCTTTATCCGGATCAAGACGTCTATTCTCAACTAGTAAAAGAATGCAGTGAGCTTGTCTGCCTATTCCAGTCGGTCAAGCGGCGTTTGCATGAAAAGCGAAAGGAAATCAGCTAAATGAAATCTCCCATGTCCCCCCATTCTCCCATTCTCCCATTCTCCCATTCTCATTCGACCATTCGATCATTCGACCATTCGATTATTTCTTCTGATTCCCCTCATTCTCATTCGACCATTCGATCATTCGACCATTCGATTATTTCTTCTTCCCCTGCCTTCACCCTCGTCGAACTTCTGGTCGTCATTGCCATCATTGGCATTTTGGCCGGGGTGTTGCTGTCGACGTTCTCCGGCGGGTCCGAGTCGGCGCGCGCCGCACGCTGTCTCTCGAACATGAAGAACCTCGCCAACGCTTGCCAGGTCTATGGCATGAAGGACCACCGGTATCCGTTGGCCGGATCGCGCGAATATGTGAAGGCCGACCAGACGGACGGCAAGCGGAGGACGAAAATGTCCTACACGGAGCGTCCAGGCTGGATCAGCTGGAACTCGCGTAATGGCTATCCAAATGGCGTGTCCTCGGCGCATCGAGCCAACGCGAGCGTCAGTCTCTATTCGACCGACGACGAAGAGTCGATTTTCGCGCTTACAAATGGCTGTCTCTGGAAGTACGTCGCCGGCAACCGCGAGACGTACGTGTGTCCGAGTCACGCCAAAAAGATGGGGGTGCGGGGGACAAAGCCCGTCTGGAGCTATTTGATGAATGGGTATTTCGGCTGGGACGAATACAAGGGGTCGCGCGCGTACGCGATTTCGACCAGCTCGCAGGGCCAGTGGTTCAACGGCTTTGTGCGCGCTGACCGGCGGTTGCTGTTTGCGGAAGTTCCGTTCATGGGCTACAGCGCCTGGCAACCAGATGGAACCTCCGGTACGGAGGAGACGGATGCCGTTCTTCAGTACGCGACGTCTGACTTGACGGGCAGCGATGTGCCGCGCTCGCCGGGCAACGAGACACTCGGGGCGAACCATGTGCAGGGCAAGAACCTCTTTGCCCATGTGGTCTTTGCCGATGGGCATGTCGAGAAATTGCGCATCCCATTTTCGGGCACCATCAAGAATCCGCAGGTTGACGAGGGGCAGCTCAAGTCCTTGACCTCTTGGCTCTGCGCGGGCAAGGACGTCTCCTTTGATGGAAAGCAGTACCGGAAGTTGACGGACTAGGCGGCGCGTCGCGGACGCCGGCCGCGTGGCGTTGGCGCTTCGCGCGGACACGAAACGGCGCTTTGCCACAGCTGAAAATCACGGGCGAGTACGCGAGCAAATTTTTTTCTGTTCGCTCTTGACACCCAAATGGGTAATATGGTATAGTTCGCAATGCTGGGTCGAATAGAC
>ONTV01000067.1 GCA_900320855.1 uncultured Lentisphaerota bacterium | reverse complement strand
CGCCGCCGAGCGTGACGTCGGCGAAGACCGTCCAGCCGCCGTCCGCGCCGAGGCGCGACGAGACGTACACGCCGCCGCGCCCCGCGTCGGTCACGTAGGCGTCCCCCGTCTCGACGAGCCAGGCGTCGCGGTAGATGCCGCCGAAGTAGGCGAAGTCCAGCTGGTCTTGCGGCTTCCCCGGCGGAAACGTCGGGTCGTCCGAGTTGTCGCACCAGACCTCCAGCCGGTTCTCGCCGCGCGTCAGGAGGCCCGTCACCTCGACGTGGATTGGCAGGAAACCGCCGAAGTGGGCGGCGACTTCCCGTCCGTTCAGCGTAATGCGGCTCTTGCCCATGATCGCCTCGAAGTGGAGGAACTGCCGCGCGCTGCCGCCCGACCACGATAGCGTCTTGCGGTACCAGGCGGGCTGCTGCCGGTTCACGCCGCCGGAGGCCGCGAAGCCGATCTCGCCCTCGTCGATCGAATGCGGCAGGCTGACCGTCTTCGCCGTCCGGAAGCCGTCCAGCGAGAACGTCCAGCCGGGATTCAGCGACGTCACGCGGCGCGGCGACCCGGTCACGTCCCAGTAGCCCGCCCGCGAGAACCGCCCGACGGTCGCCGCGTTGCGCGTGGCCGATTGAGGCGGTCGGCACATGAGATCGTCAAGGATCCGGCCGATCTCGGCCTTGGAGACCTTTTCCGTAAGGCGCAGGTGCGAGCCGTTTTCCTCGTCCGGAACCCACTCGTCCTCGCCCTTCGGCCCGACGATGCGATAGAAGCCGCGACGGACATTGAAATACGGCTCGACGCCGCGCACCGCCGCGAGGACGGCCGTCTCGTCCCACGCCGAGCGTCCGCCCGCGCCGTAGCACGCCCGCCGCCACTTCGCCGGGTCGGCGGCGACATCCGCGAGCGACGGAAGCTGACCGACGAACACGTCCTTGACCGGGTTGCGCGGCCCCGGCAGGTCCGCCACGGCCCGCCCGGCATAGACGTCGTATCCGTACTGGAAGTCCGAGAAGACGATTGGCGTCGGCCAGTTCGCGAGGGCCATGCGCGAGGACTCCGCGTCCTGTTCCGCATTGTATTCCAGCCCGTCCGGGTAGCTGCAGGCCATCGCCACCCAGCGGATGACCTTCCGCGCGACGAGAGTCCGCCCGTCCAGCGGCGAGATGTCGTCCGGAGTCGTCTCCAGAAGCCGGCGGAGGTTCGTGAGAAAGCCGACGGAGCAGATGACGACCGACTTGTCCGGCGCGTCGTCGGCGTCCGGATACGTCACCGCCGCCGGATAGTCGCGGATGAGCTTGCGGTACTTGTAGTGCCCGCCGTCACCGCCAGAAGACGGACGCTCACCGAGCGGCGCCATCGGATCGACCTTCTCCTTCGCGCCGGGCCAGGCGCCGAGGACGCACGTCCCCTTCGGCGCGCCGACGGGAAGGCCTGCGCGCCCGTAGTAGGCGTTGATGACCTGAATCGCGCCAACCGAGGCGTTTCCGCGCGTGCTGCTCACCGTCGCGAGAATCTCGCACTCGCCCGCGTCCGCGAGCGCGTGCAGACACGCGAGCGCCCCGACGTCGTCAAAGTCGCAGATCATGTCCGTGTCGAAGATGACCTTGACGGGGCCCGCCGCCGCGCCAAGGGCGGCCAGCGCCGCCGCCGCGAAAACCAATTTATTCATGATTTCGGTCTTTCCTTGTTGCTTTTTCCGCCTTATTTTGCATTGACCATGGAAGACACGGGGCCGACGAGGCCAGACGGCACGAGCGGCGACTCCGCCGTGAAGTAGTTCCACATCGAGAACGTGCGCCGCCGCGTGTCCGGCGGCAGCCGCCCCGTCTTCAGAAACGCCGGATAGCGCGTCGGGCGGCTGCCGATCTCACGTCCAAGGCATTGCGCCGTCCGCCGTTCGCAGACTTCGGGGAAACGCTCGTCGCCAATGAGCCGATTCGCCCAGACGTTCGTGTAGTCGATCTCGATTCGGTTGCCCGTCGGCTTTAAGAGTCCCGGCCTCACGCGCACACGATGCGGCGGCGCCCAGACCGTGCCGAGGAAGACGCCGTTGACGCGCACGCGCGCGCTGTTGCCGCGCAAGTCGCCGAGGTCGATTGCCGTGACCGTCGCCGCGTCCGGACAGTCGAAGGAAAGCCGATACGTCGCCGTGCCGGAAAAATGGCGGATCTCGTCGTCCGCGCATGTCGTCCAGTCGAAGAACGGATGCGTCGTCCGCACCGTCTCCGGCGACGGCCCCGGCGCCGCGCTCCGCCAGTTGATCGTCCACGTCCCCGTCAGTTCAGCCGCTGGCAGCGGCGGCGGTTCCGGCGAGAGCCCTTCCGTGCGCCCCGTCACGAGAAAGCCGCTTTGCCCCGGCGCGACAACGGACGGCGGCGCGCCGATCTCGCCCGTCGCCGGGTCGAACCATTCGCCACGAGCCGTCAGCGTGAAGTTCGTCGCAGACGGATTGACGAGAAAGCGCACGGTCACGTCGCCCGACCGCCGCACGAACTGTCCCCAGTCGCCGCCCGGCCACCGCGCATCGTCCGCCCGCGCGCCCCACTGCAAGAGCGCCTGGCAGCGGCTGATGAACGCGAAGAACGCGGCGGCGTCCGTCGCCCAGGTCTGCGTCCGCCCGAAGTGCGTGCCCCAGCAGCCGAAGGTCATGCCCGGACGGATGCCGTCGCCCCACGGCTGGAGCGCAACCGAGTGAAGCATCAGCCGGTTGATGCCGCGCGCAAAGGCGAAATCGACGTAGGGCTTGAGCCGCGCCGGCGTCTCGTCCCAGCGCGAGCTCTCGGGCCAGCCCGTCAGGGCCTCCGCCTCGAACAGGCGGTTCGTGACGCCCGTCGGGAAATGGCGGTCCCGAACTGCGTCCCATGCGCCGGGCACCGGCAGCTCGTAGCCACGCCAGGGACAGCCGCCGCTCCAGAACTCCGTCCCGACGCGATCGACGAACGCCGCGCAGGCGTCCGTCTCGAACGGGCCCGTGTACGGCTCGCACGAGAACGCAAGCCCGGCCGCGTGCAGGCGGTCGCGCGAGATCCGGAAGAAAACGTCGCGGTAGAGGTCGGCCACCGTGCGGTCGAAGTCGCGCGTGAACGTCGCTGCCCGCGCGCCCGCGACGGTGAAGCCCGCGAGGCTCGGCAGATACGGGAGCGGATCGTAGCCGCGCCGCGCCTGGAATTCGCGGCGGAAGTCCGGCGTCCAGCTGGGCGTTCCCGCCTCATAGCTGTCAACATGAAGGAAATTGAAGCCCTTTCCGATGAAGTCGCCGAGGGCTTTCTTCACGTCGTCCAGCACATGATCCCAATGGGCGTTGACCGCCGCCGCCGACATCTTGTCGCATTCGTAGCCCGTCGCGTCCTTCTGAGCCGGACTGTTGAAGGATGGCTTCGCGACATGCGAAACGACCAGTTCGCCGGACGGGAGCGAATAACGGGCAATCTCACGCGCATCAACGAGCGGCCCCGCGAACGGCTGGCCGCCGACGCCGAGCCGACGGCCGTCCTGCTCGAAGACGAGTTCGCGCATCGCGTGTTCGGGCCTTGTCCACGGCCCGCCGGAATGCGAATAGCCGGGACAGTTGTGAAGGCCGATCTCCAGTCCGCGCCGCACGGCCTCCGCGACGGCGAAGCGCATGAGCGCCCACCACGCGGGCGTGGCCGCGACAAGCCCCTCGGACGGCCCGCCCGCGAGTTCGACCTTGCCGGGCGCGGAGACGTCCGGCCCGGCAAAGGCCACGACTGTCCCGACGCCGCTTTCCGCCATCCAGTCGAGATCGCGCACAAGGCCTTCGCGCGAGACGCCCGTCCCCATCCAATGCCACCAGACGCCGACCTTCGCCGTCTGCGGCGGGCGGCGAAAGGCCTCCGCCGGATCAGGCGCAGACGCCGCCCCGCACACGCTTGCTGCGAACAAAGCAACGGCGACACTCGTTCGAATCTTTTTCAAGCAGAGACAACTCACTCGATGGGGCAGACCGGACAGACGAGACGTGGGGCTGTCAAAGCCGCCCAGTTGTCGAATCCATAGGGTATCCGCGCGTAGACCTTCGCGAATCCTCCAACGCACGTCTGGCCGCATGACCCGCCGCGCCGCGTGCGGTAGCTCTTCTCGTCCGGCGTCGTCGGGCCGACCGGATCCGTCTGGCGGCTGCCGTAGGCGGGCGTCTCAGCCGACGTGCCGTAGAGATCCAGGACATGCTCGAGCGCGTTGCCGCCCATGTCATACAGGCCGAACCCGTTCGGACGCTTCAGCCCGACTTCCACCACGGCATTCGTCTCGTCATTATACCAGCCGTACTCCAGCAGAGACGACGCATCCGCCCCCGGATAGTCCGTGCGCTGCCCCGCGCGCGCGGCAAACTCCCACTGGGCGTCCGTCGGCAAGTCAAACGCATAGCCCTGGCTCGTGCGCAACTTTCCCAGCAGAGACTTGGCGTACACCGCATGTGCCGAGGTCTGTCCGTCCGCCACCGCCGGCCAGGAGAATCCCTTGCCGCGCAGGGCTTCCCACGTCGATGAAGGGTCGTTGATCGTCGGCTTCACCGCCGACTCTTCGTCCGCTTCGGACATCGGCTTGCCCTTCATCCAGGCGCACTGTCCGGCCGTCAGCTCGAAGACGCCGATATAATAGTCTTCCGTGAAGGAGACAAGGCGCATCGGACACTCCGAAGTCCTCGCCCCCGTGACATCGCCCAGTTTCGCCTCGACGCCCGCCGCCGGAATGCGCCGCATCAGCAGCTTGTCGATCTTGTACGTCCGCGACAAGACGCCTCCCGGCACGGCATCGTCCGACACGTAGTAGCGCGGGCAATCCCGCCCCGTCAGGTCAAACGCCACATACGCAGGTGGCTGGCCGACGCTCCAGGCCGTCAGGTAAACCTTCAGGTTCTTCAGGACGGTCTGCGGAAACGCCGCACGGACCGGCCAGACGAAGCGACGGACGCCAACGCCCACGCGGACATTCACGTCCCCCGTGAGGTTTGTCGTCGCCGCAGGGGGAATTGACACGTTGTCCGCCGTGAATGCGGCCGTGACGATGGCGTCCTCGTCCGCAAGCGTGTAGGTGACGACGACATTCTTGTTTCGGTCGTTCTCGTTCACAAGCGCGACGTCCATGATCACGGGCCGCGCCGTCAGGGCGCCAGCCGTCAGGGCAACTGCCAAAGTGCTGAAAAGCGTTTTCATTGAATGAACCTTTCTCTTCGTCTTTCTTGTCACAATCGTTCCTGTCACGGCAGTTCCACGCAGAGGCGATAGCCGGTGACCGCATTCCATGGGTTGTCGAAGGATAGGTATCGAACGCGGCAGTAGGCCATCTGGAAAATCGAGTTCCAGGGCTCACCGCATGACCCGCCGCGCCGCACACGCCAATTATTCTCATTGCCCGACGGCCCCACCGGATCCGTGACGTCGCCGCCAACCGCAACCGCCGTTCCGTTGACGTCCTCATAGGCGCCGAGCGTCAGCCAGTCCAGGCAATGCTCGTAGACATTGCCGATCATGTCGTAAAGGCCCAGGGCGTTCGGCGCCTTCAGCCCGACCGGCTGGACGACGCCCTGCGCGTTCTCCTTCGTCCAGGCGATCTCGTCCAGCGCCTCGGCATTCGCCGCGCCATTGTAGAACGCGCCCGACGTCCCGGCACGGGCGGCGAATTCCCACTGGGCGTCCGTCGGCAGGTCGAGGTTCTGCCCCGTGAACGACCGCCAATACGCCAGGTCGGAGCCCGCGTCGACGTCCGTGCGCGCGTGGCCCTCGGCGGCGGACGGATAGGCCGCCCCGATGGTGCTGCCGCGCACCGACGTCCAGGCGACTTTGACCGCCGGCGTCAGAAGCCCGGCCGCCGCGTAATCCGCCAGCGTCTTCGCGAAGTCCCGCGTGCTGGAGCGAATCAGCCTCCGCTGCGCCTCCGTCACGGGATAGACGCCCAGATAGTAGTCCTTCGTGAGCGTCACGTACCAGGACGGGAAATCGCCCGTGTCGAGGCCACTGCCAATGCGCCAGCGCTTCCCCTTGGCCGGGATGCGCCGCATCAGCAGACGCTCGGTCTTGTAGAGGTCGCTCGTCACGCCGCCGGGAACGGCCGCCGGGCCGGCGTAGTACGTCGCGCCGACGTTGGCGTGCATCAGGTCGAGGCACAGGTACGGCGGCGGTTCGGACGGTTTCCACGCCTGAACGACGACTCGTGCCGCGTCGCCAAGAGGCCCGATTTCGTCCGGACGGTCTTTCGCCGCCGCCCACGCAATCGTCCGCACGGCGGACTCGTCAGCGGACACGAGACGGTTGGCGTCTCCGGCAACGAACGCCACGCCGCCCACCGACACGCCGTTCGTCAAGACGTCCAGCGTGACGATCGCATCCGCACCCGTCAGGCGATACGTGACGGTGACGTTCTTGGTCGCCGCATCCTGCGCGACCGAAAGGAGTTCAACGGTCGAATCGGCCGCTCCTGCCTCACACGCCGCGAGCAGCCCCGCGCAAACGATTCCCAAGGTCTTCATCCTCATTCCTCTCTGTTTTCCTGTCAGCGAATGATGAGCACGGCTCCGCGCGGTGTCGTCGCCATGTCAATCGGGCCGCCCTCGGCAAACGACTGCCAGCGGGCGTCCAGCGAAAGCGAGCCGTCGCTCGTCGCGGCACAAGAAGGCGTCATGTTCAACGAGACGTCAACCCACGGCAGCGTGGCGGCACCCGAAAGCCCGACCCAGCCAAGGCCGGCGGCTACGGCGCAAGACAACCGCCCTGCGCAGGATTTCTCTGATTTCAGAACCTGTTTCTGTTTCATTGTTGTCTTCCTTTCTCTTTTCATGTTCAATGTCAACGCACAAGACGGATGTTGCGGATCCAGATCCGCACCTTGTTACCCGCGCCCGGCATGCCGCCGTACTGGAGGCTCTTCGCCCCTTCGCGGATGTCCGGATCATGAACGAGGTTGACCTGCCGCGACTCCCACACGCTGGACGGCGGCGGCACCTGCAGCCAGTTCGCGTAGCCGCCGATCTTGCCGCCCATCACCTGCACGAGCGACGTCTTCCAGTCGTTCTCCACCTTGTCCTGCTCGCTCTTCGTCTCGAACACGAGGCCGCAGACGGACGACACGGGCCCTTCCGGCCCGTCCATCTTGATGCCGGGAAAGAACCACTTGCCGTCCACCTTGTCTCCCGTCCAGTCCGCCGCGAGGCAGATCGCCTGCTCTCGCTCGTCCCACGTCACCGACATCTTCGAGGCGTTGCCGTTCACGTACCATTCCTTCGGATCGTTCGCCCGCAGGAACGGTTCCAGCGTACGGGCATGGGCAAAGGCCCATTCCGAGAAGAGCGGAATCACGCACGCCGTCGATTTTCCGCTGTCTGCCACGCACCGCAGGTTGAGCCGCCCTTGTCCTGACTTCAGGTCGAGAAGCGAGAGCCGCACGGTGAACTCGGCACAGCCCACCGGCGGCAGGTCGAACGCCTCCGGCACGCCCTCCAGCTTCGCGCCGTCCCAGACGAGCCGCCCGCGCTTGCGGTCACGGGAGAGGTTCCAGACCTGTATCGTCAGGTTCGGCGTCTCCGTCAGCAAGTCCAGCCGCCGACCGCTCGAGCCGATGCGCGTCGCGTCCCTCTCGCCGTCCGCCCGCACGATCAGCGTGAGGTCCGCCCCCGCCGGCGGACGCGGCGCGACGAGCCTGCCCATCGGCACGGCGCGGCGCACGACCGGCAGGTCGAAGCGGCCCGTCAGATACGCCGGATAGCGCGTCGCGACAAGCGCGGCGGACGTTCCCGTGACGGAGACGGTGCGACGGTCGCCCGTCAGCCGTACCGCGCGGTAGTCGCCTTTCGGCAAAGGCAGCGCAAACGCGACATCCTGCAGCGGCGCGTCCTGAAAGGCCCTGTCGCGTTCGACCTGGCGCTCGAAGTCCGTGACCGTCCAGTAGACGAGCGTGCGCCGGCCGTCCGGCTGGGCGTAGAGAAAGCCCTTGAGCCGCGCGTCCGGCAACGCGACCTCGCCCAGCAGCGTCGCGCCCTCCAGTTCGCCCGTCAGCGTCGCGGCCGCCGCATAACACGGCTTCAGCGTCCCGTCGCGGCGGTAGATGCCCCAGTCCTTGCGGCCCTCGCGCTCGTTGTAGGCCGCGAGGATGAAGAAGTACGAGCGGCTGACGCCGTTCATCTGCTTGAACACCTGGTCTTTCGCGTAGAACTCGGCCAGCAGACGCTCCTGGTCCTTCGTGTGCGCGCGGTTCGGCGTGCCGGGACGCTCCACGAGCGCGTCCCCCTCCTGGTTCGTGCAGTCTTCCGTCACCCACGTCGCCCAGTTCGTGATGCCGTACTTCGCAAGCAGGCCACGCCATTCGCCAAACCACTTGTCGTTCGCGCCGAGCGGAAAGTAGGTGTGGTAGTTGAGGCCGTCCGAATAGTACGCGCCGTCGTTGTCGAGCCAGAGACTGTCATAGCCGAGCCCCACGTCGAGGCAGAGAGCCCCGCTGAAGACGATCCGCTCGGCGTTCTTCGACTTGAAGCCGAGATAGGACGCCTTTTGCGCCGCCGTGTAGTTCCAGCAGCCGTCGCCCACGGACTGCGGAAGGTCCTGCTCGTTGTAGATCTCCCACGCGCACATCGCGCCGCCCAACTCGCGCTCAAGTCGGCGGCAGAACGCGTACATCTGCCGCAGGTTGCGCGGCACGACCACGGCCGTGTCCGCCCATTTCGGCGGACGGTGGATCATGCCGCAGACCTTGACGCCGTCGGCGGCGTAGGTCTGCGTGAAGTCGCGGTGCGGCACAAGCTCGAACTTGCCCGGCTCCTTCTCGATGTGCTCCCAGCGGTAGATCTTGCGCACGGAGGCCTGCCCCGCGAGACGCATGAGGTCGGCGTTCGTCTTCTCCGGGTCGCCCTTCGGCCAGGCGCTCCCGCCCGCCATCATCGCGTAGGGCGAGTCCGCAGCTGGCGGTCGCCGCGTCGCCGGATCGCGCACCACCGTGAACGCGAAGTGACCGCGCGCCCCGTCCGCCCCCTCGGCGTCCAGCTCGTAGTAGCCGGGCTCCAGCGCGGGCAGAACGAGCGAGATGCCGTTTGTCGGCCACGCGCCGGAGGCGACGGTCTCGTCGAAGAAGTCCGTCACCGTCCAGCGCGTGAACGCCGCCGCGCCCTCGGTCCTGAACGCCGCGCCGACACCCTCGATGAAGACGCCCGCCGGACGATCAGTCGTGATGCCCGTCGCGAACTGCAAGGCCGAAGCCGCCAAGATTGTGGTGAGTTGCATGTCTGAATCTCCTACTTCCGCACAGGGTTTTTATTTTCGGGCTCGTTCGACACCTCGTCGTAGACGCGGACGAAGTCCACCTCAAAGAAGTCGGGCAAAACGACGTCAAAGAGACGCGGGTCGGGCTTGCCCCACGTGCGCACGTCACGTCCCGCCGTAAGTCCGCCGTCGCTACCGACCTTGCGGTAGCCGCCCGGCTCCGTCGAGACGAGGACGAACTGCTCGACGTGCGAAACCGGGTCGTTCTGCTCGCCGACCTTCTTCCCGTTCGCGTAGAACGTGTAACCCCTTGGCGTCCACTCCACGCCGTAGTTGCACCACCCCTCCGCGTCCGCCTCGTAGTCCCAGGCGAAGTGCCCGTACCACTTCGAGTCCTTCCCGTACCCGTTCCAGCCGTTGCCGCCGACGATCTTCCCGTCCACGTGCTGGCGGTAGTTCTCCATGACGTCCGTCTCGACCCCGCAGGTCGCCGGGTCGGGTGACGAGCCGACGCCCGGCGCCTGCAGCCAGAACGCCGCGTGCCAGCCCGGTTGCTTCGGCAGACGACAGCGGATCTCGTAGTAGCCGTACTTGTGCATGAAGAGCGGACGGCGGTAGGCGCCGAACGGCCAGAAGCCCTTCGTGTCCTTCGGGATGTCGTAGGTGAGTGAGCCCGTCTGGAGGTGCGGCGAGCAGAAGTCATCGCCCTTGCGCAGAAGGTGAAGCCGCACCGTCTCGCCCGTCATCTCGACGCCCTCGAAGTCATGGGCGAACGCGGGGAAGTCCGAGCCCCAGAACGACTCGCGGCACATCCACTTCGTGCGGTCGATCGCCGCGCCGTCGAACTCGTCGTGCCAGACGAGCTTCCACGCCTTGCCGGGCGGCAACAGGCTTGCCGCCTTGCCCGCAACCGTCTCGCGCCGCACCTGCACGAGAGGCGCCTTCGAAATGTCTACGTCGTTCCAGGTCGCCGCGCACACGAGGGGGAAGGACAAAAGACAAAGGACAGCCGACAGCGGCCAGAACGTTTCCAGGCTTCTGACGTCTCGCGTCTCATGTCTCTTACCCTCCGGCTGTCCTTTGTCGGCTGTCCGCTGTCGGATAAAGGTCTGCCGATTACGGCCAGCCAACAACGGCCGAAGGCGACGACAAAAAGACTGAACTTCCATACTTACTCCTTGCTCTCTATCCTCACCGCCAGCGGAAGCGGCGACGCCACGAGGTCGGCCGGAAGCCGCACCCGGACATCGCCGCCTGCGCGGACGGTCTCCAACCGGCGGCCAGAGGCGATTTCCGTCGCCATCGCGTTCTTCGGCAGCGCGCACGCGAGCGTGACTTCCGCCGCCGGCTCCTTGATGATCGCGTAGACGGTCGCGCCGTCCTTCGCGCGCGTGTAGTCCACCGCCGCCGTCGAGTACGGGGCGATGATGCGCGTTGCGTAGATCGCCTCGCCATTCGCCGCGAGCCAGCGGCCGATCGACAGCAGGCGATCCTCCTGCACCTTCGGGATCGCGCCCTGCCCGTCGAGGTTCACGAGCAGCAGCAGGTTGCCGCCGCGCGCGACGATGGACGTGAAGTGGCAGATGAACTCCCGGTCTGTCATCACCATCGACGGATCCAGCTCCTCCATCCAGTGGTTGCCGTAGGCCTTCGAGATGCCCGAGCAC
>ONTV01000005.1 GCA_900320855.1 uncultured Lentisphaerota bacterium | reverse complement strand
CGTAGTCCGCGACCGATGTGCGCGAGTCTCGCCGGACGAACGGATAAGCGATAACGCAAGTGAATCTCTTTCGTAAAGTCTCGTTACTAAAGTTCCGCGCGGCCAGCAGTTCTGACGCTGTGAAGCCGACGCCGAGCGCCCGAATCGGTTTTGGACGCGCGGGCGCATGCGCCGAAGGGCGAAGCCCAGAGGGGAGGTCGCCGGAGGCGACGGCAAAGCCGACCGCAAGGGCCCGCGCGGGGCATAGAAGGACGACGCGCCTTGAAAGTTCAGTCAGGAACTTGGGAGGCCTCGCAATAACGAAAGCAGTCCGTTAAACCTGGTAGTTTCAGGGTTCGGTGGATTTTTTGTTTTCCGAATACTCGCATCGACCTCCGCCGTCCGTGCGGGAGCGATAGGAATGCGCCGCATCTTGTGATATAATACGCCCTGCCATGAATGAACAGACGCCTCCCGCCGTCCTCCCGTTGCCGACCATTCGCCGCTACCCGATCTACTTGCGCTGCATCCGCGAGCTGATCACCGCCGGCGAACTGCACATTTCGAGCGCCGTCGTCGCGGAACGCCTCGGCCTCGACCCGGTGCTTGCGCGCAAGGACCTCGCCATGGCCGGCGTCCCCGGCAAGCCCCGGCGCGGCTACCCGGCCCTAGCGCTCCAGGACGCCATCAACAAGGCCCTCGGCTGGGACAGCACGACGGACGCCGTCCTCGTGGGCGTCGGCTCGCTCGGCAACGCCCTTCTGGGCTATCGCGGCTTCGAGGAGCACAACCTGTCGATCGCCGTCGCGTTCGACGCGAATCCGGGCCTGATGGGCCTCACGTTCCACGGCGTCAAGGTCCGCCCGATGGAAGACCTGCCGCGCCTCGTCCGCCGCCTCGCGATCAAGCTCGGCATCCTGACCGTCCCCAGCGCCGCCGCCCAGGCCTGCGCCGACCAGCTCGTCGCGGCCGGCATCTGCGGCATCTGGAACTTCACGTCCGTCCAGCTGGACGTCCCGGACAAGGTCGTCGTCCAGAACGTCGACCTCGCCCAGTCCCTCGCCGTCCTTTCCCACACCATCGCGACGCGATCCTAGGGCCGTAATGCGCGCGCCGTCGGCCACCGCGCCGTAACGAAGGCCTGTCCCCAAGTTTTCCAGGAATCAATCCTCGCGCCACTTGAGGTAGCGCACCTTTCCGTCCTTCACGTAACACTCGCACTGGGCCTCGTGCGTCATGCCCATCGACGCGGCGACGATCCGCATCTGGAAGACCGTGTCCGCGTCCGGCGTGTAGCAGAGATACTCGTTCGCCTCCTGTCCGACGTCGACGTTCGCATGGTCCGAGACGCGGCGGCAGAGGTCCTGCCAGTCCTTGTAGGGCCACCAGTCGCGTGACTCGTCGACGTCCTCGCCCTCCGGCATCACGGTGCGCGCCTCGACGATCGCCCGCGCGATTTCCTCCGACTCCGCCGTGTCCCCGTCGGTTGTCGCGTCCTCGTTGAAGATGCCGGGCACCGTCAGAAGCTGCTCGACCGTGCAGTCGTTCACGTTCACCTTCGCGCTCCCGGACGTGCCGAAGACGTTGACGATGCCCTTGAGGCGCGGATTCTCCTCCGACTCGTCCGCGTCCGGATGGAGCAGCCCGCCCGTGAGGACGGCCGGGAAGTCGCGGAAGCCGCGCACGGAGGCCAGCTCCTTGACGTCGGGAATCGCGCCGTTGCGCGGCAGCAGCATCTCCTCCTTCGCGGCGTTGCGCGCCGCCTTGCCGCGTGCCTCGTCCTCCAGCCGCTCGTTCAGCTGCTTGTACCACGCCTCGTCCGCGCCGTCGTCCTCCTGCGGATTGAGGTCGGGGAGCGGGCCCATCATCGACGTGCTCGTGTCGCGCCAGTTGTTCCAGCTCGCGATGAGGAGGTTCATGAGGTTGTGGCGCTTCGTGCCGCGCCCGTCCGCCTCCGGCGCGTCGACCTCCAGCTCCTCGTCGATGCCGGAGGCCTTCAGGATCATCTGCCACCGCAGCGCGTAGTTCTTGTCGCCGCCCGCATAGAGCTCGTTGACGTTGATGCCGTTCGACGACCCCGAGCCGGCGAGCTGGATCTCGACCGTCACCGTGCCCGACGACTCGTCCGACTCGTCCAGCAGGATCGGGCCGACCGTGCACTTCGACTCGAACTTGAGCGCGCGCTTCTCGAGGTAGAAGCGGTCTTCCTCGTCCAGCTCCTTCGCGTTCTCGCCGTCGCTCCAGGCCTTCGCGTCGTTGAAGCCGAGGAGAATCGTCTCGCCGAGGATGCGCCCCGGCTCGATCAGCCGCGTGACGCGGTTGCGCTCGCGCACGAAGAGGTTGATGCCCGCCTGCTGGTGCGCCTCGAACGCGAAGGAGAAGACCATCACCGAGAGGACGGCGATGATCCAGAGCGAAACGATGAGCGCGCTGCCGCGTCTCGCCGTCATTTGCGCTTCGCCCCCTTCCCTTCCTTCTCGGCCTCCTCGCCGCCCGGCGGCGACGCGCCGTCCAGCGACTGCTCGTGGATCGGGATGCGCACGATGCGCACCATCGGCGCGCGATCCGTCTGCGAGCGGAAGTTCTCGTCCGGCTTCTCGATGTGGAACGTCAGCTCGACCTTGTAGGGGACGGCGTTCGAGGCGTCGAACGTGTCCTCGAAGTCCCGCTTCTCGTTCTCGCCCGCGCCGTCCTTCGCGCCGGCCTTTCCCTCCTCCGCCGTCGCGAGGACGCGGCAGTTGAAGCCCGTCACGCCGTCCGCGACGAGGATCGGCTGGTAGAGCTCGGCGTTCGCGAACGAGTAGTCGGTGTCGTCGCCGTCGTCCTTCGGAATGAGCGCGGCGTCGCCGCAGAGGCGCGCGTACAGCCCCGTCTTCTGGATCGGCTCGGCATAGTCGCCGTTCCCCTCCTCCAGCACCATCACCTGAACGCGATGGACGGTGTCGGCGAGCGCGCTCTTCGTGCCGACGATCGCCGGGCCCGTCTTCGACCAGGTGATGACGTCCGACCGGTCGGGGTCTTCGCCCGAGCCCCGGTCTTCGAGTACGAAGCCATAGTCGGCGTTCTGCTTGCCGTCATGCGGGTAGTACATCGAGCGCAGCCCCGCGATGACCTGGCCGAGGGCGTAGTCCGTGCGCTGCATCTTGTCCAGATAGTCGGTTGAGACCTGCCAGCCGCGCGAGACGGACTGGAACGTCATCACGCTCAGCGCCGTGAGGACGCCCACCAGCAGCGTCGCCAGGAGCATCTCGACGAGCGTGAAGCCCGCCCGCCCCCGTCGCGCGGACGCGACGGCGCGCGGCGCCTTCTCCAGTTCCCGCACGAGGCACGCGCCCAGGAGGACGATCTGCCAGCTCATGTAGAGCCAGGCGAGGACGATCGGCAGGAACGCGAACGAGCCATAGAGCGCCGAGGACTTCGCGATCCCGACCTGCGCGACCGCGCAGAGCTTGAGCCAGCCGCCGAACAACGCGGCCGTGACGAGCCCGCCCAGCCCGGCGCAGCGGAAACGGACGGCGCAGTTCGGGACGATCCAGAAGAAGAAGCCGAAGGCGAGCGACGCCGCGCCGAGCGTGAACGCGAAGCCGAAGAGCCGCGAGTCCAGAAGGCCGATCAGGCCGTCCGACATCCATTTCGTGACCCAGAGCCGCCCCATCGTCCAGGTTAGGACGTCCTCGACCGTCCGCAGGATCGGCAATGACATCGCCACCGTCGCGAGCACCGGCAGGACGACGAGTATGAAGAGGTAGAGATACGCGCGCTTCCAGACCGGGCGCGCCCGCGCCACGCCGAAGATCTCGTTGAAGCTCGTCTCGACGGACGCCAGCGACGAGATGACCGTCCAGAGGAGAAAGCCGAAGCCGATCCAGCCGAACGTCCCGACGTCAAACGACTCGACGCGCGCAAAGAGCTTGTTCGAGACGTCGCGGGCCTCGCGCGCGAACTCCGACGCCGCGAGGCGCTTCGCGCGCCGCGCCTCCTCGTCGTCGGCGGCCAGGAGCGGCAGCTCGCCGTCCGGCGCCCGCTCGATCTCGACGATGAGCGCGTCAATCCGAGCGTTCAGCTGGACGCGCGCATACTCGTCGACGCGGCAAGCCTTCGCCGCGACGAGAATGCAGCAGAGAACCGGCACGACCGCGAGGAGCGAGAAATACGTCAGCCCCGCCGCATGCATCGTGCAGTTGCAGGAAAGGAACCGGCGAACGACGCGCCCGGCGAACGACGCCTGGCCGACCGTCCACGCGCGTTCGAGGCGGCGTGTCACAGCAGCGGCCCCGTCAGAAGCCCGAGGGCGACGCCCGCCACGTAGACGGTCGCGAGAATCGCCAGGTTCTCGCGCAGACTGCGGTTCGTGCGGAAGAGGACGAGCAGCCCGAGGCCCGACCCCGTGAACGAAGACGCCATCAGCGCCCCCCCGCTCATCGCGCCCGAACAGTAAAGCTCCGCACCCGCGACGGAGACGGCGCAGTTCGGAATGAGGGCCAGCGCGCCCGCCGCCAGTTCGCCGAGAACCGGCGTGTTGAGGCGCAGCGACTGGAAGCAGCCCTCGCCGAAGAAATGGATCGCCAGCTCGATCGCGCCCGAGACGAGGACGATGAAGAAGAAGATCTCCGCCGTGTGGATGAGCGCGGGGACGAGAATGCCCTTGTGCGCGCGACAGCCGCAGTGGCTGTGCTCGCAGAGGTCATGGACGTGCAGGGCCCGACGCCGCACGCGGAGGGCGGCGCAGACCCCGTCCACAAGAAAGCCGACGGCAACCGCCGCGCCGACCTTCAGAAGGACGATCCGCACGAGGATGGAAACGGGAACCTGCTTGGACAGGAGAACAGGCAGGAGCTCGTCGGACGTCGAGAGGAAAACGGCGAGAAGCGTCCCGACCGTGACGACGCCGCCCGCAAAGAACGAAGCCGCCGCCGCCGAGACGCCGCACTGGGGAACCGCCCCTGCGGCCGCCCCCGCCAGCGGCCCAATCAAACGCGCACGCTCGAGAATTCTCTCGAGCGCACCGCCCGCATGCGCCTCCACGGCCTCCAGGACCAGATAGGTCGCGAAGAGGAACGGGAGCAGCAGCAGGGTTTCCTGGACGAACGCAATCACGCGGCGGTGATCGCCTCGTTCGGGCACTGCGCCGCGCAGGCGCCGCAGTCAACGCACTTGTCGGGATCGATCGTGTAGGGCGTACCCTCGGCAATCGCCTCCGCCGGGCAGGCGTCCTTGCAGCATCCGCATCCGACGCACTTGTCGGCCGCAATCTTGTGAGCCATGGTTCTGTTCTCCTTCGTTGTTGGTGGTTGGTTGAAACAATGCGCGTATTATATCACCTCGCCGACCTGTTAGACAACGGAAACTTTGGGCGTTTCACGCCAGTTCGCGCGAGCGCTGCGCGGCGGCGGCGAGCGTCCCGGCGACGATCCGCTTGAACGCCGGCGTCGCGAGGCGCCTCATCCCGGCGGCGGTCGTCCCGCCCTTCGTGCAGACGCCTTCGATGAAGTCCCGCAGCGGCATCTTCGACTCGCGCAGGAACTTGGCCGTGCCGTACATCGTCTGCTCCGCCAGCAGCCGCGCGACGGCCGGCTTGAGCCCGAGCGCGACGCCGCCCTCGGCCATCGCCTCCTCCATGTAGGCGAAATAGGCCGGGCCGGAGCCGGAGAGCGCCGTCACCGCGTCGAAGTCCTTTTCCTTCAGGACAACCGTCTCGCCCGCGCCGCCGAGGATTCGCTCGACTTCGGCGAGGTGGCGCTTCGGCGCCTTCGGCCCGGGGCAGATCGCGCACATGCCCGCGCCCGCCCGGAGCGCGAGATTCGGCATGACGCGAATGAGGTTCACCTTCGCGCCCAGGGCCGCGCGCAGCTTCCGCAGCGTCTTGCCCGCGACGATCGAGACGACCGTCTGCTTCGCCGTCAGAAGCGGCTTCACCTCCGCCGCGACCGCGTCCACGTCCTGCGGACGCACCGCGAGGAAGATGAGTTCGCACGTCCGCGCGATCTCGACGTTGCGGTTGTCGTCCACCGACGAGAGGACGACGGACGACGTGTCCGCCATCGCCGAGAGAATGCCGTGGGCCATCTTGCCCGCGCCGAGGAATCCGATTTTCATGACTGTTTCTCCTGTTCTGCCTTGAGACTGATTCCATTCTGCACCTCTGCCTTGGAGGTGTCCACACGGCCCAGCAGCTCCGACGGGTCGAAGCGCGTCGCGGGCCATGGATACGCGTCCAGCGCGACGAGCGCCTCGCCCGCGAGGAAGAGGGATCCGCAGACGAGCACGGCGGGGCCTGTCCCCGGCGCGGCGTCCGCCGAGGCGCGCGCCAGCGCCTCCGCCAGCGACGCGCACGGCGTCGCGGCGAGTCCGACGGCGCGCATCGTCGTCGCGAGGTCTTCCGCCGAAAGGGAACGCGGATTGCCCGTGCGCACGGCATAGGCCCGCGCGACGAACGGCGCGAGAATGCGCAGGACGTCCGCGACGGCCTTGTCGCCACAGGCTCCGAAGACGAGGTTGAGGCGACGCGCGCCGCCCACGTCCGGCAGCCCTGCGAGCGAGGCCGCCAGCGCCCGCGCGGCCGGCGGATTGTGCGCGCCGTCCACCAGGAACGCGCCGACGCGCTGGAAGCGTCCGGGCCAGACGACGCGCGCGAAGGCGGACGGCGGGACGGACGGGCGGGCGTCGAGGACTTTCAGCGCGGCCAGGGCCGTGACGGCATTCTCCCGGTTGAAGGCCCCCGTCAGGGCGAAGTCCGCCGGAATCTCCGCCGCGTCGGCGAGGTCGGGCGCGTAGTGGAACGGCGCGCCCTTCGCCTGGGCAACGGCACGGACGACGGCGACGACCGACGGCTCGTTCCGCGCGAGCACGACCGGCACGCCGGGCTTGACGATGCCCGCCTTCTCCGCCGCGATCTTCTCGACCGTGTTCCCCAGCCAGTCGCAGTGGTCGAGGCCGACTTTCGTGATGACGCACAGCTCCGGCGCGCAGACGTTCGTCGCGTCCAGCCGCCCGCCCAGTCCGCACTCGAGAACCGCGTGCGACACCCGCCGTTCGGCGAAGAGCAGAAACGCGACGGCCGTCAGCGCCTCGAAGAACGTCAGCTCGGCGGCGGGCGGCAGGCACCCGGCCGTCTCGTGAACCGTCCGGGACAGCCGTTCCAGCGTCGCGTCGCCGACCGGTGCGCCGTCCAGAAAGAAGCGCTCGTTGAGGCGCACGAGGTGCGGCGACGTGTAGCGCCCGACGGGGCCTGTCCCCGCCGCCCCCAGCGCCGCGTCGAGAATCGCGCAGACCGCGCCCTTCCCGTTCGTCCCGGCGACATGGATCGCGCGGAAGCGCCGCTGCGGATCGCCAAGCGCCCGGCAGAGCGCCGTCATCGTCTCCAGCCCCGGCTTCATGCCAAAGCGGCGCCGCGCCGCCAGTTCCGCGAGAAAAGACCCCTTCATGCGCATCAACCCCAAAGGACGACGAGGACGGACGCGAGCCCGTAGCCGACGATGACGAGCCAGAGCGGCCGGTCAGAGAGGAGGATTCGCTCGGGCCGCCCGACGTCGGCCCTTCGCCCGACGAGGACGAGGTAGCGCACGACGCCGGCCGCGACGAAGAGCGACGTCACCCAGAGGAACGGAAAGCGCGCCCCCATCTTCGACGTCAGCGTGTAGGCGAGGTACTCGCCGACGGACGCCGCGCCCGCGAGCAGGATGAGCGCCGTCAGCACGCGCGGATGGTAGTGGCGGAGGACGGCGCGCGACGCCTTCGCCGTCTCCATCTCGGCGCGGCGCTTGCAGAACGCGAGGAACATCGAGAGCGTGAATGTGCAGACCAGGAGCCACGGCGAGATGTAGGCCGAGATGATCGCCGCGCCCGCGATCGCGCGCAGGACAAACCCCGCCGCGAGCGTCGCGACGTCGAGATACGGCACGCGCTTCAGGAAGCCGGTGTAGAGGCACTGCATGACCGTGTAGGCGAGCATCGTCGCGAAGGCGACCGTGCGCGACGGCAGGAAGATGACGACCAGCGCCGGATAGAGAAAGCCGATCGCGAAGAGGACGAGCGCGACGCGCACGGCGGAGATGCGGGAGACGAGCCCCGCCGCGACCGGGCGGAAGCGCTTGACGGGATGGAGGCGGTCGGCCTCGTAGTCGGAGACGTCGTTCAGGAGGTAGAACGCCGACGAGACGAAGGAGAACGCGCCGGCCATCGCCACGGCCATGAGGAAGGACTCCCAGCCTCGCGCGATCGCGCGCTGGGAGGCGTCGGCGACGGAGAAGAACCACGCCATCAGGACGACGCCGTTCTTCGTCCACTGCTCGACGCGGATCGCCCGCGCCCAGAGAAGCACGTTCGCCATCAGGTCGTCCCCTCCGTCCGGCCGCCCGCGTTAAGCAGCTCGACGAGGCGCGCCTCGTCGATGACCTCCGTGCCCAGCGCGCGCGCCTTCGCCGTCTTCGTCGCGCCGACGTTCGCGCCGGCAATCAGGTAGCGCGTCTTCGACGTGACCGCGCTTTGGACGACGCCGCCCGCCGCCTCGATGAGCTTCGCGTAGTCGCCGCGCGGACGCGACAGCGTACCGGTGAGGACGCACCCGGCGCCGGCGAGCGGCCCGTCCGTCCGCACCGCCGCCGGGCGCTCGGAGACGGGGTCGAGGCCAAGCTCGGCCATCCGCACGGCGAACGCGCGCCCGTAGTCGCTCGCGAAGAAGGCGAGGACGGCCCGCGCCGCCTCGACCTTGATCTTCAGGATCTGCCGTTCCTTCCCCTTCCGCGCGTCGTTCGCGAGGACGTCCTTCAAGACCGGCGAGTCGGCGAGGTCGGAGAACTTCGCGTGCGCAGCGGCGATGTCCTTCGCGACCGTCACGCCGACGTTCGGTATGCCGATCGCGTAGAGCCAGCGATGGAGCGGCAGCGCCTTCGCGGCCTCCAGCGCGGCCTTCGCCGTCTCCGCGTTCTTGCCGAAGCGATGGCCCGAAATCTCGAGCGCGTAGAGATCGACGACGCGCAGCGTGAAGAGGTCGAGCGGGTCGGCGATCATCCTCCGCGCGACGAGCGCCTCGACGACCGTCTCCCCCAGGGCCTTCACGTCCAGCGCATTGCGGGAGGCGAAGTGCTCGACGCGCCGCGCGAGCTGGGCGGGACACGCCGGGTTCACGCACCGCACCGCCACCTCGCCCGGCTCGCGCACGACCGTGCCGCCGCAGACGGGACACGCTGCCGGCATCGCGAAGACGCGCTCCGCCCCCGTGCGCTTCTCGACGATGACGGAATCGACCGCCGGAATGACGTCACCCGCCTTCACGAGCCAGACGTGGTCGCCGATGCGGATGTCCTGCCGAGCGACCTGGTCGGCGTTGTGCAGCGTCGCGCGCGTGATCGTCGAGCCGGCGAGCGCCGTCGGCCGCAGCTCCGCGACGGGCGTGAGGATGCCCGTCCGCCCGACCTGGACGGTGATCGCCTCGACGACCGTCTCCGCGCGCTCGGGCTCGTACTTGTAGGCGCGCGCCCACCGGGGGCCGTGCGCCGTCGCGCCAAGCGCGGCGTAGAACCGGCGCTCGCCGATCTTGACGACCGCGCCGTCGATCTCGAAACGGAACGTGTGGCGCTTCGCCTGAAGCGCGTCGATCGCGGCGAAGACCTCGTCCATCGTGCGGCAGGACTGCGACCACGGCGCGACGGGAAAGCCCCACGCCCGAAACGCGGCAATCATCTCCGAATGGGAGGCGAAGGCGTCGCAGCCCACGCCGCCCGCGTTGTAGATGACGACGTCGAGTGGACGCTGCGCCGTCACCTTCGGGTCGAGTTGCTTGAGCGAGCCCGCGCAGGCGTTGCGCGGGTTCGCGAACTCCTCCAGCCCCGCCTCGGCCTGCCGGCGGTTGAGCTCGACGAAGCCCTCGCGCGTCATGTACGCCTCGCCGCGCACCTCCAGCTCGCGCGGCGCGTCCGGCGGCAGCGCCTGCGGAATCGTCCGGATCGTGCGGACGTTCGCCGTGATGT
Organism: uncultured Lentisphaerota bacterium; assembly: GCA_900320855.1. GTDB lineage: Bacteria > Verrucomicrobiota > Kiritimatiellia > RFP12 > UBA1067 > UBA1067. The sequence goes on along the minus strand of ONTV01000005.1, from coordinate 28,058 downwards.
CGTCGCCGACCGTGCCGTTGCCGCGCGTCGCCGCCTGGACGAGCCGCCCGCCCGAATAGCGCAGCGAGAGCGAGACGCCGTCGACCTTCGGCTCGACGACGTAGGTGAAGCCCGAGACCGTCCTGCGGACAAAGGCGTCGAACTCGGCGAGCTCGCCCTTCGCGTGCGTCTTGTCGAGCGACTGCATCGGCGGATGGTGCGTGACCTTCGCAAAGCCCTCAGAGACGCCGCCGGCGACGTTGCGGACGGGCGAGGCCGCGTTCCGGAACTCGGGATTCGCGTCCTCCAGCCGCAGAAGCTCCGCCTCCCAGAGGTCATAGTCGCGGTCGCCGACCGTCGGCTGGTGGAGATCGTAGTAGTCGTGGTTCGCCTTTTCGATCAGCCGCCGCAGCTCGGCGATCCGCGCCTGAATCTCGCCCTTCGTCATTCGTTCGCCCCCTTGTAGCGAATCGTCTTCTTCGCGGGGGCCGGCGACACGCGGCGCGACGACGCGGCCTTCGGCTTCTTCTCGGTCACGAACGACTCGGCGTGACGCGCCGTCACGAGCACGGGGCGCGTGTAGCCGCCCTTGCGCAGACAGGCCATCAGGAAGCGCGCGGGACGGAGGTCGCGCACGTCGGGATCGAGCAGGATGTGGATGACGCGGTCGCGCGGCACGTCGTAGTCCGCCAGGATCTCCGGCACGCGCGCGGGCGCGACGTAGGCGTCGCCGAAGAGAACGCCCTTCGTCGAGACGCGGACGGCCGGGTTCTTCGCGTCTAGCTCCAGCGTCCGGTACGTCGTGCAGCCGCATGTGGCGATCAAGGCCATGTAGAGGAGCGTACCCGCGACGATGGAGACGAGCGGGTTGCGCTTCCAGAGCTGGAGACCCACCGTGAGCGCGCCCGCGAGATACGGCCACGCCGTCCGCCACGCGAGCCCCGAATAGGCGTAGACGACGAGCCCGGCGATGATGACGGGCGAGATCAGGTTCCCGAACCGCTCGACCCACGGCGGCAGCGACCGGCTGCGCCCGGCGAACAGGAGAAACGGCAGCGCACGCAGCGCATAGGTCACGGCGAAGCCGACCGCCACGACGCCCAGCATGTAGAGGATCTCGTCTTTCATCTTCTTCCCGTCTTCATCGCCCGGATCTGGTCCGTCAGGATCACGATGAACAGCGCCGCCATCGAGAACTCCATCCCGTTCGTGTAGCGCCGGATGACCGCCGGATCGACGAGATGCCCAAGGACGCTGACGACCAGCGCGCCGACCACGACGCCGACGACCCAGTACGAATGGTTCAAGACCGAGAGGACCGTGCAGTAGCGGAGGTTCTTCTCCGGGTCATGGTAGGCGCACGCCGCCTCCAGCGCATAGTTCTCGTCCGTCAGCATGAGGACGAGATACGCCTTGTGCAGAAACGGCACGCGCTGCCAGCGCTTCAGCATCGTGAACCCGTAGAACGAATAGCGGAAGTTGACCGCGAGCGTCAGGAGCGCAAACGTCACCAGCGGCGCGCGCGCGGCAATCTCGGGCACGCCCGCGATCGACAGCGTGCCCGTGACCCAGAGGGCCGAGGTCAGGAACGCCCAGAGCGGCGCGAGGACGACATCCCCCTTCGCCGCGAGAAGGACGCCCGCGACGAAGCCCATCGTCGTGTAGCCCATCAGGACGGGCAGCGAATCGATGAACGCGCGGCGCAGGATCGCGCGGCGTTCACGCGGCGGAATGGCGACGGACTCAGGCATGTCGCGCAAGGAGCAGCTGTTCGACGCGCGCGGCGTCCTCGGGCGTGTCGACGCCCACGCCCTCGTCGTCCGTCCGCACGACCGCGATCTTCGCACCCATCCAAAGCGCCCGAAGCTGCTCCAGCTTCTCCGTCTTCTCAAGTTCGCACGGCGGCTCGGCGATGTACCGCTTCAGGAACGCGCCGCGATAGGCGTAGATGCCGAGGTGGCGGACGTAGAGGGAGTTCGAAGGTTTGGGAGTTTGGAGGTTTGGGAGTTTGGAGGTTTGGGAGTTTGGGGGGGCGGGCGTTTGGAACGTCGGGGTGTGGTCGCGGTCGCAGGGAATCGGCGCGCGGGAGAAGTAGAGCGCGCCGTCGTCGCGGTCGAGGACGACCTTCACGACCGTCCTCGCCGCGAAGTCCGCCGCGCAGCGGATCGGCGTGACGGCCGTCGCCATCGACCAACGAGCGTCGTCCTTCAGCTTCGCCGCGAGCGCCTCGACGAGCGCGGGATCGATCAGCGGCTCGTCGCCCTGGACGTTCACGAGAATGTCGTCGTCGCCGAAGTCACCCCCCAGATAGCGGCGCGCGGCGCAGGCGATGCGATCCGTGCCGCTCGGCAGGTCGCTCGGCGTCAGGACGGCGATGCCGCCGCACGCCTCGACGGCCTTCACGATGCGTTCGTCGTCCGTCGCGACCACAACGGCGTCCAGGCCCTTCGCCTTCTTCACCGCCTCGACGACCCACGCGACGAGGGGTTTGCCCGCGAGGTTCGCGAGCGGCTTGCCGGGAAAGCGGCTCGAACCGAACCGGCTCGGAATGATTCCATATGTCTTCATTGGGGCTCATTATACCACATTTCGTGCCGACACGGTTCCGGGCCGAAGCCGCGCCTACGGCTTGGACAGGACTTCGCAGCCGGTTTCCGTGATGAGGACGAGATCCTCGATGCGGACGCCGAGGTTGCCTTCCAGGTAGATGCCCGGCTCGATCGTCACGCACATCCCCGGCTTCAAGACCGTGTCGCTCCTGGGCGAGGCGACGGGCGCCTCGTGGATCTCGTAGCCGACGCCATGCCCCAGCGAGTGACCGAAGCACTTCCCGAAGCCGCCCTTCGCGATGACGTCGCGCGCGACCTTGTCCAGCGCCTTTCCCGTCATCCCCGGCTTCGCCGCCGCAATCGCCGCACGATTCGCCTCCGCGACGAGCGCATAGACCTGGCGGTAAAGTTTGGAGGTTTGGAGGCCGGGGACGAGGTTGCGCGTCAGGTCGCCGCAGACGCCGCCGAGGCGCACGCCCATGTCCACGAGCACGGGCTCGCGTCCGTTCCAGACCGTTTCGTCCGGCTCATGATGGCATTCGGCGGCGTTCTTCCCGACGCAGACGATTGTCCCGAACGCCTCGCCCTCGCCCTTCTCGATCATCAGCTTCTGGATGATCCGCGCCATGTCGCGCTCCGTCATACCGGCGCGGAAGCGCGCGGACGCCGTGCGCCAGATTTTGCAGGTAAGCGCTTCCGCCGCGCGGATCTTCGCGATCTCGTCCGGCGTCTTCACGGCGCGAATCGCAAGAAGGTCGTCCGCGACGTCGACGAACGTCGCGCCGCGCGGCGCGAGCTTCTGGAACTTGAGGAACTGCGCATGCGAAATCGACGACTCGTAGCCGATGCGGCGCCCCCGGATCTTCAGTTCCTTGAGGTCGCGGCAATCGAGGTCCGGCGCGACGCGATGCACCATCGGCACATAGCGAAAGTCGGTGTGGAGGCACCTTCCCACCTTCCCACTTTCCCACCTTCCCACTTTCCCCACCAGAACGGCATTGTCGCACCGAATGCCCGTCAAGGCAAGGATGTTGGGTTCTGCGCAAACGAGGACGACGTCGAGACGCCGCCGCTTCGCCAGCTTTTCGAGTTCGTTGAGCCTCATCGCGTTCTCTTTCATTTCAAGGTTATCGGGCCGCTTGATTTCAAGTCATCGGGCCGGCGTCATTTCAAGGCTATAAGGCCGGCTCTCTTTCATTTCAAGATGGTCGTCGAGGGCCAGTTAAGTTTTTCAGAGATCTTCAAGGTCTCCGCGCCAAAGACGTGCTGCGCGGCCCACGAGGAAATTTCGACGGAATCCGACCGCTTGCCGCCGACGCGCAGCTCGTTTTGAACGCGCAGGGACTTGGCGATGTAATGCGCGAAGCCGCAAAGCGCGCTGACGACGAGCGCGAGCGCAAACAGGCCGACGGCCAGTTCCATCAGCGCCTGGCCACGGGCGCCGCCGGGCATCTCGCGCTCAATGCCCATGTCGCGTGCCTCCCCGCCCGCCGCTGCCGCTCGTGGGGCGCAGGCAGCTCGACGAATTGTACTTCAGCCACGTGCGGCCCTGCTCGCGGACGGACGGCTTCTCCCAGTCCACCAGCTGCCGGCAGTAGTAGCAGCCCTTCAGCACGTCCGGCCCGCCCCGGAAATAGGCCGGCAAGTCCTCGCGCAGATGGCGCATCCATTCGGGGTCGGCGGTCGAGAGGTCGCTGCCGCCGACGGCATCGAGCGGCACGAGCCGCACGGCCTCGAAGGCGGGCGTGACGAACCCCTTCAGCGCCGTGACGACGGAGAGCCGCCCCGCCTCGTCCACGACCGTGCCAAAGGGCTTGGCCGCCGCCGCCCAGTTCGCAACGCGCGCGGCACCCGTTTCCAGCAGGTTGGGAATCGGCATCCGCACGCGACAGGCCGCCGCCGCGCCCTGCACGTCATACTCCGGCTTCACCGACCCGACGACGGGGAAGCGCGCGTCGCCGTCGGGATCGATTTCCGACCAGCGCCCCCACGCGCCGTCCGTCGTGTCGTAGAAGAACCAGGTCTGCTCCGGGTCGGCCAGCAGCGGCGCATTCGCAATCTCTTCAGGCGTCGCATCCGTCAGGCGGGCAATCAGCTCGTCGCCGAGAAGATCGATCGCGCGCCCCACGCGCGGCGCGAGATGGAGCGAGTAGACCTCGCTGTTCGCGCAGCGCCGCCGCCGCGTCGCGTCGTCCGCGCGCGGCAACGGCCCCCAGTCGAGGAAGCTCGAATAGTTGTCCAGGATTCCCGCCGCGTCGAAATGGAACCAGCACCAGTTGCGGCCCGCGACGGCATCGTAGAACGACTTTTCGAGGAGAAGGTGTCCGCCCGCCTCGTCCATGAACGTGACGTTGTCCGGCCCCGCATAGAGCGGCGCGCCGATTGCGACCTCCAGCGCCTGCGCATATTCCTCCCACGCGCCGTCCCAAGGTTCGGGATACGCCTCCGGCGTCGTCGCGTAGACCGTGCGGATCTCGATGACGTGCAGCGCCAGGATCTCGCGCATTTCGTCGCTCGGCTCCGCGCCGTTCGCCTGCGCGGCGGCGCTGCCGACCGACAGGCACTGCAGGGGGTCGAGGAAGCAGCGGCGCGTCTGCTCCGCCACGAGACGCGCGCATTCCTCCGCGTCGCCCTGGAGCGCGGCCTTCAGATGGTCGAGGTTGAGGCGCCCAATCCCGTTCAGCAGCTCGCCCTGATGGCGCGCGACGGCGAGGGCCGCCGCGTCGCCCGCGTTCATCGAGCGGTTCTTGGCCGTGACCGCGAGGTAGACGCCGACGTTCATGAGGACGAGCACCGTGAGCGCGACGAGCGCAAACACGAGATAGAGCGCAACCTGTCCCCGCCGCGTCTTCATCGTCCCGCGTCGTTCAAGTACAGCGTGTGGTTCGGCTCGACGCCAGCCACGCCGGACAGCCCGACGCGCGCCGCGCCGTCGAGCAACTCGACGTCCAGCCCGACGCGCGCGTCCATGCCGTCGCCGGGCGCGACGGACAGATCGCCCCAGCGTTCGTAGTCGAGAATGCCGCGCGCCTCGGCCTCGTGTTCGGACGCGAGATAGGCCCCGACGCGCGCGCGCTCCATCCCGTCCCGCCAGTCCGTCCCCGCCTCCGGCCAGGTGCGCCGCCCCGCGACGGGGATGACGGCGACGCGCGCGATCTTGCGGCACATGTAGTCGTTGAACCCGACGGCGCGGGCGCGCGCGACGCGCATGGCGGCGTGTTCGAGGAGGATCTTGCCCGTCAGCATCGTGGAGAGCCGGAAGAGCGCAAGAAACGCGAACGTGACGATCAAGACGGCCAAGACCGTCTCGACCATCGCCTGGCCTCGGCGCGCCCGCCGCACGGCCTCACTCCCCGAGGGACTTAATCGAATCCGAACTGATCGAATCCGCCGCCGACTTCGCCTTGTTGCCCTCCTCGGACGACAGGGCCTCCGTTGCGCCGGCGGCCTTCTTGCCGATCGCGCGGCTCAGGTAGGTGAAGACGGCGATGAGGGAGACGGCGATGAGCGCGACGATGATGATGTACTCGACCATCGTCTGACCTTTGCGTAGCGTTTTCGTCATTTCTTGTTCTCCTTTTTGCCTACGGACATTCGCTTGAAACGAGACTCTCCGTGCGGACGCCGTAGCCGACCGCGCCCAAGACGAGAAATCCCAGCACGGCGACCACGGCGGCGACCCCCGCCAGCGCCAGCACGTATTCGAGGAGCGATTGGCCCGTTCGCATCCGCACCCCGCAAACCGTCTGGCTACGCCTCCAGCTCCGCGCGCAGCCGCGCCACGAAGTCGGGCAGCTTCATCGCGCCGAGGTCGCCGTCCGCCCGGCTGCGCACGGAGATCTGCTCCGCCGCCTCGTCGCGCGGCCCGACCACGACCTGGTAGGGCACCTTCATGAGCGTCGCCGCGCGGATCTTCGCGCCGAGCTTCTCCGCCGACGCGTCCACGTCCACGCGGAAGCCCGCCGCCCGCAGGGCCGACTGGACTTTCTTCGCGTAGTCCATCGCCTTGTCGGAGATCGGCAGGACACGCACCTGCTCCGGCGCGAGCCAGAGCGGGAACGCGCCCGCGTAGTGTTCGATGAGGATGCCGAAGAAGCGCTCGATCGAGCCGAGGAGCGCGCGATGCACCATGTAGGGCTGATGCTCCTTGCCGTCGTCGCCGACATAGGTGAGGTTGAAGCGCTCCGGCAGGTTGAAGTCAAACTGGACGGTGCCGAGCTGCCACGGGCGGCCGAGCGCGTCCTTGATCTTCATGTCGATCTTCGGGCCGTAGAACGCGCCGCCGCCCTCGTCGACCTCGTAGCTCATCCCCTCCTGGTCGAGCGCGTCCCGCAGCGACTGCGTCGCCTGCTCCCAGCGCGCGGGGTCGCCGACGGCCTTCGCGGGCTTCGTCGAGAGATACGCCTGGATGTCGTGGAAGCCGAACTTGCCGAGCATCTTCTTCGCGAACTCGACCGTGTCCTTGATCTCCTGCACGATCTGGTCGGGCGTGCAGAAGATGTGCGCGTCGTCCTGCGTGAAGCCGCGCACGCGGAAGAGCCCGTGCCGCACGCCGTCCTTCTCGTAGCGGTAGACCGTGCCAAGCTCGGCGTAGCGGATCGGCAGGTCGCGGTACGAGCGCTTCTCGAACTGGTAGCACTGGATGTGGAACGGGCAGTTCATCGGCTTGACGTAGTAGTCCTGGACGTAGGCGTCCTTGCCCTCGCCCTCCTGGACCTTCATCACCGGGAACATGCCCTCCTTGTAGAAGCCGAGGTGCCCCGACGTCTCCCAGAGGTTCGACTTGCCGACGTGCGGCGTGTAGACGATCTCGTAGCCCGCCTCGTAGTGCTTCCGCCGCCAGTACTCCTCGATCGCGACGCGCACGCGCGCGCCGCGCGGCAGCCAGTGGGCGAGGCCGGGGCCGACCTGGTCGGTGATCGTGAAGAGGCCGAGCTGCTTGCCGAGGACGCGGTGGTCGCGCTTCTTCGCCTCCTCCGCGCGGGCGACGATCTCGTCGAGCTCCTTCTGGTCCTTCGCGACGATGCCGTAGACGCGCTGGAGCATCTTGTTCTTCTCGTCGCCGCGATAGTAGCTGCCCGCGATCTTCGTGAGCTTGACGACGCCAATCTGCTTCGCGTGCTCGACGTGCGGCCCACGGCACATCTCGACGTAGTCGCCGACCGCGTAGGTCGAGATCGGTCCGCCGTCGGCGACGACGTCAGCGAGTCGCTCGAGCTTGTACTTCTGGCCCGCGAGGAGGGCCTTCGCCTCGTCGGCCGAGACCTCCTTCCGCACGAACGGCTCGTCCAACGCGATGAGGCGCGCGATCTCGGCCTCGATCTTCGGGAAGTCCTCCGGCGTGATGCGATGGGGAAGGTCGAAGTCGTAGTAGAAGCCGTCGTCCGTCGCCGGCCCGATGTCGACCTGCACGTCGTCAAAAAGGTTCATGACCGCCCGCGCCATCATGTGCGCGGCGGAATGCCGTCTCTGCTGCTCGCTGATCTCTGACATGGATTCTCCTTAAAAAACGCTCGTATTATATCATAATTTCAGCCGCCCCTCATTCCCAGAACGCGCGGTCGCCCGTGCGCTTGTGGAGGGTGATCGTGAATTCCTTGAGCGGACGCGCCTCCCACGCGCGGCGGTACTGGAACCGGATGGCCGAAGGCCCGTCGTAGCCGCGATGGACGCGAATCTCGACTTCGGCCTTTCCGGGCACGCCGACAAGCCCCGCGTCCGACTCGCCGGCGACGTGCGTCACCCGAACGGACACGTCCGCGTCGTCGCACGTCGCACGCCAGGCGTATCCCGTCGTCGCGTTCTCCTCAAGGTCGAAGAAAAAGCGGTCGCCGCTCTGGGCGGCCAAGACCTGGTTGCGCTCCGGCACGACCGAATAGTGCCGCCCGACATGGCACCCCGACAGGAGCGCAATGGCCGCCAGCGCGGCGGCGGCAAACGGAAGATGCCCGATTCCCATGGCGGACTTTCCCCTGAAAAAGATCCCAGACTGCCGTAGCACAGAATCCCCGGAACCCGTCGTTCCAAATGTGGAGCTGACGCTCCCTATTCAAATGTCGGTCGAAGAAACTTCTGCTGAATCCGCGTGCAACCCAGGACCCACGTCGTTGAAAGATGCTCAGCCCTCCCGCACCTCAAGGCCGTCCGTCGCCTTGAGCGCCTCGACGATCCGCTGGAAAGCGCGCCCGACCTCGTCGTCCGTCAGCGTCTTCTCCGCGCTGCGGAACTCGAGCGCGTAGGCGCGCGAGTCCTTGAACACGTCGAAGAGCTCGACTTTCACGAGATCCTTGCCGCCGTTCTTCCGGATCGTCTCGACGACCTGCGCGTGCGGCACGCCGCCCTTGTCGACGAGCGCGATGTCGCGGCGGACGCCCGGGAACGCCGGAACCGCCGAGACGCGCCCGACCTCGTCGAACTTCTTGAGCAGGGCCTTCGCCTCCAGCTCGCACAGCGCCATCTGCGTCGTCAGGCGGAACGCATGCCGCAGCTTCGCCGAGACGGCGCCGAGGACGCCGACAGCCTTGCCGTTGATCCGCACCTGAAGCGCCGCGCCCTTCGCGAACGCCGGATGGTCTGCCGCGACGAACTCGACGCGCCCGGCGTGCAGACGGCGGACGAGCTCCTCGACCGCGCCCTTCAGCCAGAGGACGGCCTCCTCCTCGTTCAGCGGCAGCCGCCGGCGCAGGGCCTCGCGCCCGACGGGCCCGACGAACCCAAGCGACACCATCTCCTTCTCCGTCGGCTGCGTCTTGGCGGGCATCTCGCCCCGCGCCGGAATCGTGACCTGCCCGAAGACCTTGCCCGTCTCGAAGAGCATCGCCGACGTCTCGTGCGCGGCGTTCTTGCCCAGCGTCGCGTAGAGCTGCGGCAGCAGGCTGTCGCGCATGACGCCGTATTCGGCGGACACAGGATCGGGAATCGCAAGCCGCGCCTTCTGCGTCTCCTCGCGCGAATCGAAGCCGTTCAGCTCCTTCGCGGAGAGGAAGGAGTAATGCATCGCCTCGGAGAAGCCAAGGCCCGTCGCGATCTCGCGCAGCCGGCACTTCGCGCGAAACGGCGCGTCCGAGAGGGACGAGACCGACGGCGCGCTCGGCATCGTGTCCGGAATGTTGTCCAGCCCGTAGAGCCGCGCGACTTCCTCGACGAGGTCGGCCTCCATCGAGAGGTCCCAGCGCCAGGACGGAATCTCGAACGTCACGCCCGCCACGTCCGCATACGACGCGGCCGGCGCCGTCGGCTTCAGCCCCAGCGACGTGAGGAGCCGCACCATCGTGTCGTTGTCGATCCCGATGCCGATCAGCTTGCGCGCCCGGTCGAAGTCGAGCGCGACCGGCGCGTTGAGCGGCTGCGCGCGGTTGTCGATGTCGATGACGCCCTTCGCGATCTCGGCCGCGCCGTACTTCTGCAGGAGATGCGCCGCACGGCGCGAGGCGAAGTCGGCGACGTCCTTGTCGACGCCGCGAATGTAGCGGTAGGATGACTCGCTCGACAGGCCGAGCTTCGTCGCCGTGTCCTTCGTCGACGTCGGCTCGAACAGCGCGGACTCGAGGAAGACGCTCTTCGTCGCGCCCTCGGAAATGCCGGACGCCTCGCCGCCCATGATGCCGGCGACGCAGTTCGGACGCACCGCGTCGCAGATCACGAGCATCGACGGGTCGAGCGTGCGCGTGACGCCGTCCAGCGTCTGGATCGTCTCGCCGTCCTTCGCGTCGCGCACGACGACCGTCCGCTCCGCGAGCTTCGTGTAGTCGAAGGCGTGCAGCGGCGCGCCCAGCTCCATGAGGACGTAGTTCGTGACGTCCACGACCAGCCCCAGCGAACGGACGCCGCAGAGCTCAAGGCGCTTCGCCATCAGGGCGGGCGACGGCCCGTCCGTAACGCGCGTGACGACGCGCGCCGTGTAGCGCAGGCACTTCGCCGGATCTTCGACGCGCACCTTGACCTCGTCGTTCACATTCCCCGCGCCCTCGACGAAATCGACGGGCGGCAGCGTGAGCGGACGGCCCAGGATCGCGGCGAACTCGCGCGCAAGGCCGACGACCGACAGCGCGTCCGGACGGTTCCACGTCACCTCGATGTCGAAGACGACCTCTGGCTTCTCAAGCTTCGCGACATCGCGCACGGGCGTGCCGTTCGGCGTGTCGGACGGATACTCGATGATGCCGTCCGCCCCTTCGCCGATGCAAAGCTCCTTCTCGCTGCAGCACATGCCGAAGCTCTCGACGCCGCGCAGCTTGCCCTTCTTGATCTTCTCCGGATTGCCGTTCTTGTCGAGGAACGCGGGAATCGGCGCACCGATCTTCGCGAACGCCGTCTTGATTCCCTGGCGCATGTTCGGCGCGCCGCAGACGACCTGGAACGAGTCCGTGCCGTCTGTCACCGTGCAGACGTGCAGATGGTCGGAGTTCGGGTGCGCCGCGCACGCGACGACTTCGGCGACGACGATGAGGTCGGAGAGCGGATTGCCGCCGACCGTCTCGATCGACTCGACCTGAAGTCCCGCACGCGTCAGCTTCTCGGCCAGTTCCTTCGGGTCGATGTCATCGACCTTGACATACTCATTCAGCCACGACAGGGGCAGTCTCATCCTTCACCTCTTCTTCTTTCACAACTTTCTCACCAGCCTCGAGTCCCTTCTCACCAGGCTCGAGCTTCGAGGTCGAGGTGGAGCAAGGAGTCTCTTCCTTCCGCTCTCCACCTCCACCTTCAACCTCCACCTTTTTCCCCTTCATCCCCCGCTTCTTCCACTGCGGCCCGTACTTCGGGAACTTCTCGACGGCCGAGAAGACGCCGTTCGTGAACGCGACGACGTGGCCCGTCGTGACGAGCCAGTTCAGGTGTTGCTCGAACTCCGGGTCGTCCGCCGGGAACTCGGACTTGTCGCAGCAGGGGTTCTCGGCGACGAAAGTCGCCGCGCGGGCCAGCTCCGGAATCGCGTGCGCCGCGTCGAACGGCTTGTACTCGACGCCCGTCACGAACTCCGGGCCGCGCGCATCGTTCGCGCGGAAGAAATGGAGCTTGCGGTGGTGGAACGCGCCGCGCAACGCAAAGCACATCGCCGCCGGCGCGCGCCGCTCGGCCTGGATCGCGTCGTTGACCGCCCAGACGAGCGGCTTCACCGGCGACTTCTGCGCGACGTCCGCCGTGATCATGAGGCTCTTCGGACGCTCCAGCAGCGACGGCAGGATCGTGCGGCGGAATTCGCCCTCGGCCTGTTCGCGCGTCAGCTGCGCCGCGCCCTCGACCTCGGCCTGTCCCTTCGCGAAGAAGACGGTCTTCTTCGTCGCGCCCTTGCGCCATTCCTCGATCGCGTCCGCGTCACGCACCATCTCGATGTGCGCGCGATACTGCTCCTCGCTCATCTCCGGATAGCGCGTGCGCACCATCTCGCGGACGGTCGCGTTGAACTCGTGGATGTTCGGCGGCCCGAGGAGAACGCCCGAGAGCCCGCACTTCGCGACGCAGTTGAAGTTGCCCTTCGGCGGCTCGCACTCGATCTCCTTCGCGTCGTAGTAGTCGCCGAGATGCGCCGCGAGCGCATGCGCGAGCACGTCCTCCTCGCGCGTCGAGGCAAACCCGCAGGCCTTGCACTGGAAGAAGGTTGCGGCGGCTTGGGCGTTGGAGGATTCGGGTGCCTTGGGCGTGATCTTCAGGAGAACCGACTGCGGATTGTCGAGGAAAAAGTACGCGAGATCCTTGAGCTTGTAGGCGTGCGCATCGCCCTGGAGCTTGCGGATGATCGTGCCGAGCGCCTTCGTCTCAGGCAGGACCTTCACCTCGCAGGCGAGCGGACGCGGACGTTCCTCGAAGCGCGGACGGTCGCCGAACGGCTTGCGCGGCCCAAACGGCTTCCGGCCGCCCTGCGGACGCCGTCCGTCCCCAAACGGCTTGCGGTCGCCAAACGGCTTGCGGGGCCTGTCCCCGCGTTCCGTGCCACGGTCCCCTTCGGGACGGATCTTGCCGACGTTGACCTTGGCGTCCGTCTTCGCCCAGGCGGGCGTGAAGTCGAACGACCCGAGGTCAAGGATGTTTCCGTTCTCTTCGCTCATGATTTCCGTATTATACCATATTTTGACCCGCACCCTTCCGATGCCCGCGCGCTTACCGCACGGCCGGATTGAGGTAGATCGGCCTTGGCTCGCGCACGAGCGCGGCCGGATTCGCCTCGGCGAACGCCCGCAGGCCCTCGTCCGTCGGGGTCTGTCCCCCACGATAGCGCGCCCCGAACGTCGCCGCGAGAGAGTCGCCCAACCGCGCCGCATCCGGCGTGACGACCGGCCAACCCCCGGGGACAGACCCCAGCAGATTCTCCGAATCAACCTGGAAAACATCGCGAACAAGAGAGAAACCGTCAAATAGCGCGATCCAGACCTTGCCGCGACGCGCATCGCCGACAACGGCGAGAGGCCCCGCCCCGCCCAGTTGCGCGGCAATCGCGCACGGCGACGGAAGCCCCAAGACCTCGCAGGGCCGACCAAGCGCGAAGCCCTGCGCGAACGCGAGCGCCGCGCGAATGCCGGCGAAGCTGCCGGGGCCTGTCCCCACGACGATCCGCGCGACGCCGTCAAGATCCAGCGCCTCGACCCAACGGCCGTCGCGGCTCGACCCGGTCGAGCGCTCAAGGTACAACGTTTTCATAATGCTGTTCGACTCCATAGGGAAAATCGGTCGGCACGTAGTTGCCGACATTCGGCCGCGTCAGCGAATACGCGCGGTTGTAGTGCGTGAAGATCCAGGGGCAGTCCTCGCGGACGATCTCCTGGCACGTCGCCCAGTGCGCGTTTCGCTCGTCCGCCGTCGGCGCGGCGAGCGCGGCCTCGTAGGCGCGGTCGAACGCCTCGCTGGCATAGGCCGCGCGATTCGGCCCCGGCGCACGGTTCTTCGAGTAGAAGAGCTGCAGGAAGTTCTGCGCATCGGGATAGTCGCCGACCCAGCCCATGCGGAAGAGCTGCACGCGCCCCTCCGCCGTCGCGCGGAGGAAGGCGTCCCACGTCTTGAAGTCGCATTCGAGACGGATGCCGATCCGCTCGTAGAACGCCGCCATGAGCTCGGCCGCCTCGCGGCTCTCCTGGGAGGCACGCCCGACCGAGAGGGTCAGCACGAGACGACGCCCCGTCTGCGAATCGCGGCCGTCCGGATAGCCGGCCTCGGACATGAGACGCCGCGCCTTCGCAAGGTCGAAGGCGTAGGGAAACGGTGTCTCCAGGCGCCCCTCGACGCCCGGCGGCACCGGGCCGTCGCCGCGCAGGACACGCCCGTTGTAGAACCGTTCCCACGCGGCCGAATCAAACGCCGCGTTCAGCGCCTGGCGCAGCTTTCGGTTCGGACCCAGCACGGGGTCGCGCAAGTTGATGCCGACATAGAGGGATTCGAGCGAGGCAATCGAATGGAGTCGGATGCCCTGCGCGGCAAGGGCAGGCGCAAGCCGACCGTCCGGGCCGACGACGGAATCCCAGTTGTCACGCGAAACCTCGCCAAGGAAGTCCAGCTCCCCCTTCAGGAACATGAGCCACTGCGTGGACGCATCGTCGATGACCAGATAGCGCACGACGTCGAACCCCTGCGGCATCCCCCTTCCGCGCCGCGCGAAGACCATCTCGTGGTTCTTCCGCCATGCCGCCAGCCGATAGGGCCCCGTCCCCTCGCCGTGCGGGCCGCAGACGGCCGTCGCCGGCATCGTGAGCAGCCACGGGAAGAAATGGCAACGGCGCCGCAGGGTGATGACGAGCGTCTGCGCGTCGGGCGCGGAAATGGCCCCAACGTCCTTCAGGATCCAGCCGTTCGGCGAAACGGCCTTCGGGTCGCGCAGACGTTCGAGCGACCGCGCCGCGTCCAGGGCCGTGAGCGCATCCGACTCCGGCCGCGCGCGACGCAACGTGTAGACGAGGCCGTCGGACGAGACGTCGGGCAATTCGAAGAATCCCGGAATGACCCGGTAGGGCCGCGCCTTGTAGTCGATTGCCAGCGGCATCTCGTAGAGCAGCCCGACCGCGTGCGTGTCGTAGAGCGACCGCGCCTGCGCCGGATCGAGAGACGACACGCGCTCCATCGGACGCGTAAACGTCGCGGCCAGGACAAGAGGCAAAAAGGCGAACAGCAACATGACGCCGCGAATTATACCATTTTCAGCCTATGGACGGGCCGTTCATTCCAGGCGGGCGCGCGGACGCGGATCGAAGGCGTCGCGAAGGCCCTCGCCGACCAGCACCGTCAGGAGCATGACGACGAACAGCGCCGACGCGGGGAAGACGACAAGCCACCAGGCGTGGCGGAACTGCTGGGCCTCCTGCAGAAGCTCGCCGCACGACGGCGTCATCGGCGGCAGCCCGAAGCCAAGGAAGTCCAGCGCCGCCAGCGAGCCAATCGCGCCCATCAGGAGAAACGGGAAGAGCGTGATGAGCGGCGTCAGCGCGTTCGGGAGAATGTGGACGAAGAGGATGCGCGCGGTCGAACAGCCGCTCATCTTCGCCGCCTCGACGAACGTGCGCCCCCGGAGGCGCAGGAACTCCGCGCGCAGGTAATAGCTTACGGCGATCCAGTTGAAGATCGCATAGCAGACGAGCAGCACCCCGAAGGAGCGCCCGACCGTCGAGCCAATGAAAATCATGACGTAGAGGAACGGCATCGCCGACCAGATCTCGGTGAACCGCTGCAGAAGGATGTCCGCCCAGCCGCCGAAATAGCCTTCAACCGCGCCGATGACCACGCCGAAGAGCATCCCCGACAGCGCCAGCGCAAGGCCGAAGAGAAGCGCGATGCGCAGACCGTGGACAACGCGCGCATAGACGTCGCGCCCACCCGCGTCAATGCCGAAGGGATGTTCGGGCACGGGACGGAACGGGTAGGAGACCTCCGGCGCCGGCAAGACCGTCTCGGCCGCCGTCGGCGGCGTCCTCGGCGACAGGAAGACGCGCGTCAACCCGTCGCGCCGCGTCTGCCGCACAACATACTCGTCCGACAGGCGTTCCAGCCCCTCCGGGCTCGCGAGCCGTTTCCGCACGTCTTCCGGGCCCTCGAAATCGACGAGCGAACCGTCGTCCAGAATGCTGGCGCGCGCCGTGCGGATGTCATACGCGCGCACGACGACCGGCTCGCGGTACTTCTCGAGGCTCGCCGGATCGACCACGGCGCGCGGATCGCAGGGACAGACCCAGTCCGCGCAGAGGCAGAAGACGAAGATTCCGCCCAGCGCAAGAAGCGAATACCACGCGCGCCGCGTCCGCCGGAACGCAGAAAGCCGCTTTCGTGTCAGTGGCGAGAGAAGCGTCATTTTCGCGAGAAGTCGATGCGCGGGTCGATGAGCAGATAAAGGAGATCGCTCAGAAGGTTGCCGATGAGCTGACAGCTCGCCGTGAGCGCGAGGAGCGCGAGGAAGACCGCGTAGTCACGCCCGATCAGCGCGTCCCACGAAAGCCGCCCCATGCCCGGAATCTCGAAAATCGTCTCGATGACGATCGAGCCGGCGAAGAGAAGCCCGATCATCGACCCGAAGCCCGTCGCGAGCGGGATGAGCGCGTTGCGGAAGGCGTGCAGCCAGATTGCCCGACGGCGCGTCGCGCCCTTCGCGATCACCGTCCGCACATAGTCCGCCGCGATCTGGTCGAGGAGCGAGTTCTTCATCAGCAGCGTAAGCATCGCGAACGACCCGGCGACATAGCAGACGACCGGCAGCGCCATGTGCCACGCGCGGTCGGCAAGACGAACGAGGAACGACGGCTCGACGTCGAAGTCGCTCGACAGCCCGCCGAGCGGAAAGACGTCCCAGAAGCCCTCGACCGTGCCGCAGAAGAGCGTCTTCAGGAGCATCGCGAACGCGAAGGACGGCACGGCATAGGCCGCGAAGACGACGAGCGAGGAGACGGCGTCAAACGCCTGACGGTGCCGAAGGGCCTTGGCGACGCCGAGCGGCACGCAGACGAGATAGGTCAGGACAAACGCCGCGAGCCCGAAGCTGACCGAGACGGGAATGCGCGAGCGGATCAGCTGCCACGCCGTCTTGTCCGGATAGTCGTAGCTCGGCAGCGTCAGCCCCATGCGGTTCACGACCAGCCAGTCCCAGTACTGCCGCAGAAGCGGCTTGTCGAAGCCGAACTGCGCCTCCAGCTCCTTGCGATAGGACGCGGTCACCCCCGAAGCGCCCGCCGCCATCGCGGCGGCCGCCGCCTCGCCCGCACCGCCGCCCTGCGCGGCCAGGCCCTTCATCCGCATCAGGCGGATCTCGACCGGCCCGCCCGGCAGGAAGCGCGTCAGGGCAAAACAGACGATGGTGATCCCGACAAACGTCGGGACCACCAGGATGAGACGTCGAATCAGATAGGAGAGCCGATTCAAGTCGTCATTGAGCCGCCTCGGCATCAAACGCCGGGCGCTTGCCCTTGTACCACCAGTACATGATCGGCGTCGCGATGAAGACCGACGAGAACGTGCCCGCGGCCACGCCGAAGAGCATGATGAGCGCGAAGTCGAAGATCGAGCCGTCGCCGAACGCGAAGAGCGCGAGCACCGCGAAGAAAGTCGTCACCGACGTGATGACCGTGCGCGAGAGGCAGGCGTTGATGGAGACGTTGCAGAGCTCGGCGAACGTCATCTTCTTGTCGTGGTGGAGCATCTCGCGGATGCGGTCGAACAAGACGACCGTGTCGTTCACCGAGTAGCCGATGATCGTGAGGAGCGCCGTGATGACGATGAGCGAGACCTGACGGCCGCAGAGCGAGAAGAGGCCGAGCGAGATGAGCGCGTCGTGCGCCAGCGCGACGATCGCGCCGAGGCCGAACCCGAACTGGAAGCGGAAGCCGACGTAGATAAGAATCGCGAGCAGCGAGAAGACGACCGCGTACGTGCCGCTCTTCTTGAGGTCTGCACCGACCATCGAGCCGACCTCGTCCACCGACGCGGCCTTGAACTGGGCGTCGGGGAACTTCGCCTGCAGGAGCTTCGTGACGTGCGCGCCGACGTCCTTGTTCTCCAGCGCCGCACCCTTGGCCGTCTCGGCCGTCTCGCCCGTCTTCACGAGAAGCGTCGCGTCGCCGACGCCCTCCTGATACTGGATCACCGCCGCGTTGTCGAAGTCGTCGAGCGCCGCGCGGATCGCCGCCGTCTCCGGCTTCGCGTCCTGCTTGAGCTCGTAGACGATCGACGTGCCGCCCGTCAGGTCAACCGAGAGGACGGCCGCCTTGTTCGTCGCCAGGCGCACCGCGAAGATCACCATCGTGATCACGACGAGCGCAAACGCGCCGCCGACGGCGTACTTCTGGACCTTCATGAAGTCGAAGCGCGGATTCTTGAAGACCTGAAGCATCTTGAACGGCTTCGTGCGGCTCGGATCGACGCAGTGGTCGAAGATGAGGCGCGTGACGACGACCGCCGTGAACATCGAGATGACGACGCCCGCCGTGAGCATGATCGCGAAGCCGCGCACGGGGCCCGTGCCGACGACGAAGAGGATGATGCCCGTGATGATCGTCGTCAGGTTCGAGTCGAAGATTGCCGTGAACGCGCGGCCATAGCCGTTCTCGATGGCCTTGCCCGCCGTGCGGCCCGCCCGGAACTCCTCGCGGATGCGCTCGAAGATGAGGACGTTCGCGTCAACCGCCATGCCGAGCGAGAGGACGAGGCCGGCGATGCCGGGCATCGTGAGCACGGGCAGCTGCATCGAGCCGCCGCCGCCCATCGAGGGATCGTGGGCGAAGACGCCGAGGATGTTCGCGCAGAGGATGAGCGCCGTCGGCAGGAGCGCGATGTCGAGGAAGAGCGCGACGTCGGCGACGAGGCCCGCGCGCCAGTAGTAGACGAACATGAAGATCGCCACGAGGAGGAAGCCCATCGCCGCCGCGACGCTGCCCGCGTGGATCGCGTCGTCGCCGACCGTCGGGGCGACCGTCGTCTCGGCGAGGATCTTCATCGGCGCCGGAAGCGCACCCGCGTTGAGCTCGTCGGCGAGCTTCTTCGCGGCCTTCGCGTCAAAGCGGCCCGTGATCTCGCCCTGCGAGCCGATCTCGCTGTTGATGACCGGCGCGGAGATGAGCGTGTCGTCGAGGACGATCGCGAGCTGGCGGCCGCGGTCGGTCGGATTCTTCCGGCCGTGCGCCTTGTAGTTGCGCGTGAGCGTCGAGAACTTGCGCCCACCCTCGCCGGAGAGGCGGAAGCCAATCGAGAGCTGGCCGGTCGTCGGGTCGCGCTGGACGGCGGCCGAGACGAGGTCTTCGCCCGTCACGCGCGGCTCGGTCGAGCGCGCGACGTAGTTCGGCGAATACGTGCCGTCGCCGTTGTCCTCCAGCATGAAGCCCCTCCGGCGCGACGTCCTTCGACAGGAGCTTGCCGACGAGCTGGTCGTTCTTCGGGTGCGTCAGGCGGAACTCGAGGAAGGCCGCGCTCTGGAGCGAGGCCTTCGCGGCCTTGCGCACCTCCTCGTCGATGCCCGGCAGCTGGACGAGCAGACGGTGGCCCTTCAGGCCCTGGATGACCGGCTCGTTCGTGCCCATCGCGTCCACGCGGCGGCGGATGACGGAGATGATGCGGTCGTCGCACCCCGCCAGCGTCTCCTCGATCTTCTTCTCGACGGCGCCGGGCGTGTTGGTGATCGCCGGGTTCGCCGCGATGATCGACTGCGCGAGCTTGTCGGTGTCGACGCCGAGCGTGAAGGACGTGCCGCCCTTCAGGTCGAGGCCGAACCGGAACTTCTCGACCGGCGGCGTGCAGACATAATAGGAGATACCCGCAATAAGCAGCAGAATCAGCCACTTCCAGATGTTGTTGCGCACAACCGAGTCTTTAGCCATGTTGAATGTTGTCCTCTTGATTGGAATTTGAGTGTAAATTATACCATAGTTCGCCGCCGCAAATCAACGCCGCGTCCGAACGGCGCGCGCCCGGCGCACCCCGCCTCACTCGTGGTTGAACAGGTCGTTGATCGACTCGTTGTTGTGCGTGCGGCGAATCGCCTCGCCGATGAGCGGCGCGACGGAGATCTGCGTGAGCTTGAACGGCAGCTTCGAGACGTCGAAGTCCTTGCGGAGCTGGATCGAGTCCGTCACGACGAGCTCGTCGAGCTGCACCTCCTTCATCAGGCGCTCGACGCCCTTGTCGGTGAGCGGGAAGTGCGAGACGAAGGCATGGACCGTCTTCGCGCCCTGCTCGCGGCACATCTTCGCCGCCGCCGAGAGCGTGCCGCCCGTCGCGGTCATGTCGTCGATCATGATGACGTCGTGGCCCTTCACGTCGCCGACGACCGAGAAGGCGTCCACCGAATCGCCGCCCGTGCGCTGCTTGGCGACGATCGCGAGCCCCGTCCCGAGCTTGCGGCTGTAGCCGTAGGCCGTCTTCGCCCCGCCCGTGTCGGGCGCGACGACGATCGGGTTCGCCCAGTGCTGGTCGCGGATGTACTTGAGGATGATCGGCTCGGCGTGCAGGTGGTCAAGCGGAATGTCGAAGAAGCCCTGGATCTGGTTCGCGTGCAGGTCGAGCGTCATGACGCGGTCGGCGCCGGCCGCCTCAAGGAGGTTCGCGACGAGGCGCGCCGTGATCGGCACGCGCGGCTGGTCCTTGCGGTCCTGGCGGGCGTAGCCGTAGTACGGAAGGATCGCCGTGATGCGCTTCGCGCTGCCGCGACGGAGCGCGTCGATGATGATGAACAGCTCCATGTACGCCTCGTTCGGCGACGGCGAGCCGGACTGGATCACGAACACGTCGCGCCCGCGCACGCCGTCGAGCACCTGGCAGAACGTCTCGCCGTCGGGGAAGTGCGGAATTTCGATCCTGTTCAGAGGCCGGCCGAGATACTCGGCGATCTTCTCCGCGAGCGGCAGGTTCGCCGTTCCCGAAAACACCATGAAGTCATCCTTCGTTTCCGTCATGATTGAGGCAGTCCTTAGTTTCGTGGAATGATGGGCGCATATTATACCAAAAACCACCGCGCCTGCGCCGATGCGGCTGCAAGCTCGGAAAAACGGCGCGTCCCGACGCCAGCCGACCGCTCATCCGGCGGGCTCGGCCGCCAGCCGCTCGGCGAGGGACGTGCGGCGCTCGCGCACCGCGTTCGTCTGGATCGCCCGGTCAACCGCATACGGCACGCCGACCAGCAGGACGAGCCGCTTGCCGCGCGTGATCGCCGTGTAGAGGAGGTTGCGCTGGAGCATCACGTAGTGCTGCGTGTGGACGAGGACGATGACCGCCGGATACTCGCTGCCCTGCGACTTGTGGATCGTCATCGCGTAGGCGAGGACAAGCTCGTCGAGGTCGCCCGCGTCGTACTTCACCGGCCGGCCGTCGAAGAGGACGACGAGCGAGCGGTCCGACGCGCTCACCGACTTCACGAAGCCGACGTCGCCGTTGAAGACGTCCTTGTCGTAGTTGTTCCGCAGCTGCATGACGCGGTCGCCGACGCGGAAGACCGTGCCGCCGCGCGAGAGCGAGTCGCCCGTCGGGTTGAGCGCCTTCTGCAGCTCGACATTGAGGTTGTCCGTTCCGAGGACGTTCCGCCGCATGGGCGTCAGGACCTGCACGTCGCGCAGGGGATCCATCCCGAACTTGCGCGGGATGCGCGTCGTCATGAACTCGATCGCCCGCTTGAGGCAGAGCTCCGGGTCTTCGCACCGCACGAAATAGAAGTCGCTGTCGCCGTGCGCGACCTCCAGCGGCTCGCCCGCGTTCACGTGGTGGGCGTTCTTGACGATGAGGCCCGCGGTGTCCTGCCGGAAGATGAAGTCGAGCCGCGTCGCCGGCAGCGCGCGCGACTTGATGAGGTCGCCGAGGACAGAGCCGGGCCCGACGGACGGCAGCTGGTCCGTATCGCCGACCCAGACGACGGTCGCCGCGTCGGGAATCGCCTTCAGGAGCTCGCACGCGAGCCGCACGTCGATCATCGACGTCTCGTCGAACACGAAGACGTCCCCTTCGAGCGGATTCTCCGCGTCGAACGTGAAGCGGTTCGTGACGGGATTCCACTTGAGCAGGCGGTGGATCGTCTGCGCGCCCGCGCCGACCGACTCCGTCATCCGCTTCGCGGCGCGGCCCGTCGGCGCGGCGAGGACGACCTTCAGCCGCCGCGCGGAGAAGATCTCGACGAGCGCGCGGATGATCGTCGTCTTGCCGACGCCCGGCCCGCCCGTGATGATCGAGAACTTCGACGAGAGGGAGTGCTCAAGCGCCTCGCGCTGGCGCTCGGCGAGCTCGAAGCGCTGGCGCGACTGCCACCAGGCGATCGCACGCGCCGGCTCGAACGCGGCGAACGAGGGCGGTGCAGCGAGAATCGCCTTCACGCGCACGGCGACGTCGCGCTCGGAGAAGTAGAGCGACTTGAGATAGACTTTGCGCGGCGCGTCGGGCGTCGCGCCCGCGACGGCGACGACCCGCCCTTCCTCGGTCTCCGCGCGCAGGGCGTCGGCCAGGACCTCCAGCGGAATCTCCGTGAGCTCGTGCGCGTGCAGGAGCAGGTCGTTCTCGAACGTCCAGCAGTGCCCGCCCGACTCGGCCTCCGTCTCCAGCGTGTAGCTCACCGAGGCGCGCGCGCGCAGCGGCGAGTCCTTCGGGAGGCCGACGGACAGCGCGATCTTGTCGGCCGTCGCGAAGCCGATGCCCCAGATGTCGCGGCAGAGGCGGTAGGGGTCTGCCTTGACGATGGCGATCGCGTCCGGCCCGTACTTGCGGACGATCTTCGTCA
The DNA here is from genome assembly GCA_900320855.1 of uncultured Lentisphaerota bacterium. Taxonomy (GTDB): domain Bacteria; phylum Verrucomicrobiota; class Kiritimatiellia; order RFP12; family UBA1067; genus UBA1067. The sequence continues at coordinate 5,873 of ONTV01000005.1, read as the reverse complement.
TCTTCGCGATGGAGATGCCGTAGGTCTGCCCGAAGATGAGGTTCTCGCGCATCGTCTCGTTCGCGTGCCAGCTTTCGCGGATCTGGCGCACCTTCGCCGCGCCGAGCTTCGGCACCTCCGCGAGACGCGCCGACTGGTACTGGAGCACGTGCATCGTGTCCTCGCCGAACGTCGCGACGATGCGCTTGGCGAGGACGGGTCCGACGCCCCTGATGAGGCCGGAGGCGAGATAGCGCTCGACGCCCTTCAGCGAGCGCGGCGCGATGCAAGTGAGCGTGTCGGCCTTGAACTGGCGGCCATGCACCTTGTCCGTCACCCATTGGCCCTCGGCCTTGACGTCCTCGCCCTCCCAGACGGCCTGCGTCTTGCCGACGACCGTGATCTCGGGGTTGCGCGCGAGCTCGAACTCGCTCGGCGTCTCGACGTGGAGGACGGTGTACCCGTTCTCGTCGTTGTGGTAGACGACGGACTTGATCGTCCCCTCGACCGTCTCGCGACCGTCCGTCACCGCTCTGGCACCTGCGTTTTCATGGCGCGCATTGTACCATAACCACGCGGCGCGGCGCAAGGACGGCTCACGCGACGCGCGTGCCGACGAGAATCTGCGGATGGGCCGCGTCGATGCGCACGCGCACCGTCGAGCCGATCTCCGGGCGCGCGCCGTCCGGCGCGTCCCAGACGACGATGCGGTTGCCCGAGTCGCGCCCCGAGAGCCGCGCCTTGTTGCGCTTCGAGGGGCCTTCGACCATCACCTCGCGCACCGTGCCGACGAGCGCGTCGTTGCGGCGCTGGCCCCGAATCTCCTGGTCGGCGAGAAGCACCTGGTTGCGGCGCTCCTTCTCGGCCGTCGGCACGTCGTCCGGCAACGCCGCGCTGCGCGTGCCGGGACGCGGCGAGTACTTGAAGACGAAGGCGTTGTCGAAGCCGGCTTCCTCCATGAGCGAGCGCGTCGCCTCGAAGTCCGCCTCCGTCTCGCCCGGATAGCCGACGATCACGTCCGTCGTGACGGCGAATTCGGGATCGAACGCGCGGAGCTGCCGCACGGCGTCGAGATACTCCGCGCGCGTGTAGTGCCGTCCCATTTCCGCCAGGATGCGGTCGGAGCCGGACTGCACCGGCAGATGCAGGTGACGGCAGACCTTCGGGCAGTCGCGGTAGGCCGCAAGCAGCTCGTCCGTGCAGCCCTTCGGATGGGCGGACGTGAAGCGGATGCGTTCGAGGCCGTCGATCTCCTGCAGCGCGCGCAGAAGGCGCGGGAACGGCTCGCCGCCCGCCGTCTCCCACGCCTTGTTGCGGATGCCGTAGCGCAGGACGCTCTGGCCGAGGAGGCAGACCTCCTTCACGCCGCGCGCGGCGAGGCAGCGCACCTCCTCGATCACCTCCTTCGCGGGACGCGAATACTCGTGGCCGCGCACGTCCGGGACGATGCAGTAGCTGCAGCGGTTGTCGCAGCCGAGGAGGACGGTGACGTAGCTCTGGACCCGCGCGAACGTGCCGGCGCGCCGCGTGTCCGGATGCGCGTCCAGCCCCTCCGGCACCTCGTCGTCGCCTAGCTCCAGCGTCGGATACCGCGCGTCCGCGACGATCTTCGGGATGAGCCCGAACCGGCGCGGGCCGACGGCGAAGTGGAGCTTCGGCAGCCGCGTGAAGACGTCCGCACCCAGCCGCTTCACCGCGCACCCCATGAGGCCGACGACCTTGCCGGCCGCCAGGAGGTTGCCCGCCTTGCCGATCGCCTTCTCCTCGGCCTTCTGGCGCACGGTGCAGCTGTTGATGAGGACGAGGTCGGCCGCGTCCTCCGACGCGACCTCCTCGTGGCCGGCCGCGACGAGAAGCGCCGCGACCGCCTCGGAGTCGCGCACGTTCATCTGGCAGCCGTAGGTGTGGACGAGGAACCGCATGCTCAGCGGCCGACGGCCTTGCGGTAGCGCGCGATGAGCTGGTTCGTCGAGGCGTCGTGCTTGCCGGACGCCTCCTTCGCCGTCAGGTCGGAGAGGACGCCCTTCGCGAGCACCTTGCCGAGCTGCACGCCCCACTGGTCGAACGAGTAGACGTTGAGGATCACGCCCTGCGTGAAGACCTTGTGCTCGTAGAGCGCGATGAGCGCGCCGAGCGTCTCGGGGGTCAGCTCGTCGCAGAGGAGCGTGTTCGTCGGCCGGTTGCCCTCGAACGTCTTGAACGGCACGAGGCTCTCCGGCACGCCCTCGGCGCGGCACTGCTCGGCCGTCTTGCCGAACGCGAGCGCCTCGGTCTGGGCGAAGAGGTTCGCCATGAGCTTGTCGTGCAGGTCGCCGATCGGGTTGTGCGTCCGCGCGCAGCCGATGAAGTCGCACGGGATGAGGTGCGTGCCCTGGTGGATGAGCTGGTAGAACGAGTGCTGGCCGTTCGTGCCCGGCTCGCCCCACTCGATCGGGCCGGTCTCGCGGTCCACGACGCGGCCGTCCTTGTCGACGCCCTTGCCGTTCGACTCCATGTCCATCTGCTGGAGGTAGGCCGGGAAGCGCGCGAGGTACTGGTCGTACGGAAGGCAGCAGTACGTCTCGGCGCCGTAGCCGTTCGAGTAGAGGAGGCCGAGGAGCGCCATCACGACCGGCATGTTCTTCTCGAGCTTCGCCGTGCGGAAGTGCTTGTCCATCTTCCAGTAGCCCTTGAGGAGCTTCGCGTAGTTCGTGCGCCCGATCGCGATCATGAGCGAAAGGCCGATCGCCGACGGCAGCGAATAGCGACCGCCCACCCAGTCCCAGAACGGGAACATGTTCGCCGGGCTGATGCCGAATGCCGTCACCTCCTTCGCCGCCGTCGAGAGCGCGACGAAGTGCTTCGCGACGGCCGACGGATCGCCGAGCGCCTTCACGAGCCAGTCCTTCGCCGCCTCGGCGTTGGACATCGTCTCCTGCGTCGTGAACGTCTTCGACGCGACGATGAAGAGCGTCTCGGCCGGCTTGACCTGACGCAGCGTCTCGGCGAGGTGGGTCGAGTCGACGTTCGAGACGAAGAAGAACTTCAGCGTCCGCTTCGCATAGGGCGTGAGCGCGAGGTTCGCCATGACGGGGCCGAGGTCGCTGCCGCCGATGCCGATGTTGACGACGTACTTGATGCGCTTGCCCGTGAAGCCTTTCCACTTGCCCTGCCGCACGAGGTCGGAGAAGTCGCCCATCTGCGCGAGGACGGCGCGCACGTCGGGCATCACGTCCTTGCCGTCCACGAAGACCTGCGCCTTCGGGTCGCAGTTCCGGAGGGCCGTGTGCAGAACGGCGCGGTTCTCCGTCACGTTGATCTTCTCGCCGGTGAACATCTTCTCGATCTCGGCCTTGAGGTTCGACGCCTCGGCAAGCTTCACGAGCGCCTTCATCACGGACTTGTCGACGCGGTTCTTCGAGTAGTCGAGGAACCAGCCCGCCGCCTCAAGGGAGAACGTCTCCGCGCGTGCGGGGTCTTCCGCGAAAAGCTCCCTGATCGTCTTCTTCGACGAGGCCGTCATCGCCTCGTCCAGATACTGCCACTTGTCGGTCATTTCAGTCTCCTTGCTGCCTGTTCGCAATCATCGGGGAGCGGACGCGCCCCGCCGTGGCCGCGTATTATAGCAAACTTCCGCCCCGCGCGCGGCAACCAGCCGCCGCTACCGGTCGCGCGCCGCCGACTCGCCCTTGAATTCCCAGTCGGGGTAGAGCGCCTTGAGCGCCTTGCGGTAGTAGTCGGCGTCGATGACGCGGTCGTCCCTGAGCGCCGCGACGTAGAGCCGCTCCAGCGCGGCGACGACCGACGCGCGCGTCCGCGCGGCCTCCTGCGCGACGGCCTCCGCCGTCTCGCGCTCGACGCGCGCCAGCTGCCGCGTCGCGCGCGGCAGCGTCCGGTCGTCCTCCGCCCGATACGGCGTCTTCGCCTGCTTGCGGACGTTCCCCTCGGCGTCGATGACCGTGTCCTCCACGCCGCCCGCCCAGGCGAGGTCAGCGACCGTCTTCTCCGGCGTGAGCGCGCGCTCGCGCTCCTCAAGGTCCTGTCGCCATTCGCGCAGGTCGCGTTCGGCCGTCTCGAAGTCGATCTTGCGGAGTTCGAGGAGCTTCGCCTCGGCGATGACCTTCTCGGAGCGGAGCTTCTCCGCCGCGAGCTGGTCGGCGGCCGCCTCGGCCTTGGCCTCTTCGGCCTTCTGCAGGGCGACGGCCTTCGCTTTCTCGGCGGCCGCCGCCTCAGCCTTCAGCTTCTCCGCGAGACGGTTCTCCTTCGCCGCCTCGGCGTCGGCCTCGGCCTTCCGGCGCAGCTCCTCGGCCTGGGCGCGCTTCGCCGCCGCGACTTCGGTCTCGGCCTTCGCCTTCTCGGCGGCGGCTGCGTTCGACGCGCGCGTCTCCTTCTCGGACGCGAGGCCGGCCTCGGCGGCACGGGCCTTCGACGCCTCGGCTTCGGCCGTCTTCGACGCGGCCTTGGCGAGCGCCGTCGCCTTTTCGGCGGCGGCCGCCTCGGCCTCAGCCCACGCCTGCGCCTCGGACGACCGGTTCACGCTCACGACGACCGCCGCAGTTGCCGCCGCCAGGATGGCGAGCGCAAGGGCGATGAAAGAGATGTTCTTTTGATTCATGACAAGGCTCCGTTAAGGGGAAATGAGGCTCAAGACGACGTGAGAGACGCGAGGGGCGCGAGAGACTCTGGAAATGACGCGAGTGACGTGAGGGGCGCGAGCGGCTTGAGAAATGACGCGAGGGTCAAGAGAGGCTTGAGGGGCTTGAGCCCTCTCGCCCCTCAAGTCGCCCAAGTCACTCGCGTCAAAGCCACCTCTCTTGTCTCTCAAGCCCCTCTCGTCTCTCTCGTCAAAGCCCATTCTCTCGCCTCTCCCGTCGCTCAAGTCTCTCTCGTCAAAGCCGGGCCTCACTCGCCCTTCGCCTTCTCGACAGCGCCGGCCTTCTTCTCCTCGGCCGCCGCCTCGGATTCCGATTCCAACTGCCGCAAAAGTCCTGCGTTCATTTCACGTACCTTGACCTCAGCCCCAGCACGCGCCTCAGCTTTCTTCTCCTCGACCGCATTGATTGCATCCGTCAAGCGCTTGGCCTCAGCCGCACGCAACGCCATTTCCTTTGCCGCGCGCGCCTTCAATTCCTCGACCCTCTTTTCGTTTTTCTTTGCCAATTCCAACTGGGCCTCATACTCTTTGTCCTGCGCCGCCCATTCACGCTGACGCCGCTTCAGCAATTCCTTGAGAGACACCGCATCGGCCAATGGCGATGCGCTCCAACCGTGATCGTCCCACGGTCTGTCATCGCTCAATGTCAACTTGCGCCTCCGCGCCTCCGCAACCGCACTCTCCGCATCGTCGAGCACATAAGGAGTCAAGAACATCAAAAGTTCCTGCCGAGTCTCAACGTCCTTCGTCGAGCCGAAAAGATAGCGTCCAATATAGGGGATATCCTTCAGAATCGGGATGCCACTGTCAACCGTCGAATACTCAGTCTGAGAAAGTCCCCCCAAGACAACTGTCTGACGATTCTCGACGGTGATGTCGGCTGACAGTTTGCGTGTGACCGTCGTCTCGACGTTGATTCCGCTGACAACCTGTTGGTTGTTTGACGTTCCTCCTGTCGCCGCTTGGATGGTCTGGCTATCCCCCAACGCGGAGAACTCCTCCTCAATTGTCAGCATGACCGTCCCGTTCGGATTGATTTTAGGCGTGATTTTCGCCGTCAAGCCAATTTCCTTCTGTTCATAGTCCGGCACTGCACTTCCGTTGTAAGTCGAACCTGAATAGGTATATCCTTTTAGCAAGTAACGCATCTTGGTCGCTTCAATCGTCGCCTCCTTGTTGTCAAGTGTCATGATAATCGGCGAGGCCACAAGCTTGGCACGGCTGTCGCTCTTCGCCGCATGCATGACCGCACCGATGTTCA
>ONTV01000027.1 GCA_900320855.1 uncultured Lentisphaerota bacterium | reverse complement strand
AATGGCAAGTGCCTGAATGGTCGATTGATCCGCGTCAACATTGACCGTTGGGCGGGTGTCCAGTTTTGATCGCCCGAAGCTTTCCAGTTTTGATCTCTCCAAAATTCCAGTTTTGAACTTCGGCCAACAGCCGCGCCGCGCTCCATTGACACCGCCGCCGATTCTTGCTATATTCCCCCCCTTATTCCTGTCGGGTGGCGCGCACGGCAAAGCCCGTTTTCGAAAACCGCAAAAGGCAAAGGAGTCGGGCGATGGATACGAAGGCAATGTTCAAGATCGGGTACGGCCTCTACGTGCTGACGGCGCGCGAGGGTGACAAGGACAACGGCTGCATCGTCAACACGTTCCAGCAGGTCACGAGCGATCCGCTGCGCGTGTGCGTGGCCGTCAACAAGTCGAACCACACCTGCGGCATGATCGCGCGCACGGGCGTCTTCAACGTCTCCGTCATCGCCGAGTCGGCGTCGTTCGACCTCTTCTGGCGATTCGGCTTCCAGAGCGGCGCGACCGTCGACAAGTTCGCGGACTTCCCCGCGCTGCGCCTCGCGAACGGCGTCAGGGCCGTCGACAGGAACACGAACGCCGTCATCAGTGCGAAGGTGTTCCAGACGATCGACCTCGGCACGCACCTCCTGTTCCTCGCCGACGTCACGGACGCGCTTGTCTCGTCCGACGAGGAGACGGCGACCTACTCGTACTACCAGCGCGCGATCAAGCCGAAGCCCCAGCCGGCGACGGCCGCGCCGAAGCGCGGCTGGCGCTGCGTCATCTGCGGCTACTTCTACGAGGGCGAGGAACTGCCGAAGGACTTCATCTGCCCGATCTGCAAGCACCCGGCGAGCGACTTCGAGCGCGTCGGGTAGCCTTTCGCGCGCGGCTTCTGCGCCGCTTACCTTTCGAGCCCCAGCGTCTGATAGGCCAGGTTCGTCGCGACACGGCCCTTTGGCGTGCGCTCCAGGTGGTCAGTTGGGTCAGAGGGGTGCAACGAGATATTTATGCAGAGTCAAAGGGTTTTATCATTCCTGCCCGCGAGGGCGGGTTCCGCCCTGTCATCGACAACAACCGAAATCTTCGGCTGAAGCCCGCTTTGCAGACCCACTCGTCTTCTGCTATACTACGCAACGTACTCAAGGAAGTACTTGCCAGCATGGTCTGCGCAGCGAGTGTTGCGATGGCTAATGGCTGGCGGGGCCAAAGAAAGGAAAAACTAAAATGGAATTCAAAGGGTCGAAGACAGAAGCCAACCTCATGGCCGCGTTTGCGGGCGAGAGCCAGGCGCGCAACAAGTACGACTACTTCGCCTCGAAGGCGAAGAAAGAGGGCTACGAGCAGATCGCGGCCATCTTTCAGGAGACGGCGCTGAACGAGAAGGAACACGCCAAGATGTGGTTCAAGCTCTTTGCGGGCATCGGCTCGACGACGGAGAATCTCCTCGCCGCCGCAGCGGGCGAGCATGAGGAGTGGACCGACATGTACAAGCGCATGGCTGACGAGGCCGAGGCCGAGGGCTTCACCGACATCGCCTTCAAGTTCCGCAAGGTCGCGGAGGTCGAGGCGCATCACGAGGAACGCTACCGCAAGCTCGCGAAGAATATCGAGACCGGCGAGGTCTGGGTGCGCGTCGGCGAGAACAAGTGGCAGTGCCGCAACTGCGGAGCCATCGTCGAGAGCGCGGAAGCTCCCGAGAAGTGCCCCGTGTGCGATCATCCGAAGGCGTACTTCCAGCTCGAGCAGAACAACTTCTGATTTCAGGCGAAGGCCGAATGAGCACGGTTCTTCAGCTCGTACTGCTTTCAGTGGGCGGCTCGACCGTCCTCGGGGTGTTCGGCGGACTGCTCGTCCGCCGAATACCCCATCGTTTCAATGACGCCGTGCTGGGGTTCGCGGCGGGTGTCATGCTGGCGGCGTCGGTGTTGGGTCTGCTGGTTCCGGCGTTTGCCGTCGCGGGGGCGACGAATCTCGCACTCGCCGTTGCGGGCGCGGTGACAGGCGCGGCGTTCATCAGCGTGCTCGACCGGATCGTTCCGCACCTCCATCGTCTGGCCGGTCTCGACGCCGAGGAACACCGCAACAACCGCTCGATTGGCAAGACGCTTCTTTTCGTTTCGGCGATTGCGCTCCACAAGATCCCGGAGGGGCTTGCCACCGGCGTGAGCTTCGGCACGGGGGTGACCGGCGACGTGTTGACGGTCGCCGGTGCGATTTCCATACAGAATATCCCGGAAGCGGTCGTCATCGTCGCGCCGCTTTTCGCCATCGGCGTCACGTCACGGCGCGTCATCGGACTGTCGCTCGCGATTGCCGCGATCAGCATGGTCTCGGTGCTGCTCGGCGCGTTGTTGGTGTCCGTTTTCGCGTCCATTCTCCCGTTCGTGCTGGCGGCGGCTGGCGGGGCGATGCTTTACGTGATTTCAGACGAGATGATACCCGAGACCCATTCACACGGGTTTGAGAAAGGCGCAACATTCGCGCTGCTGGCGGGGTTCCTGTTGGTTATGATATTGCAACGGATGATGGAGGGACTATGACGACGTACAAGCTGGTGATGCCCGAGGACATGAACCACTACGGTTTTCTCTTCGGCGGCAAGATGCTGATGTGGATCGACGAGGTCGCCTGGATTGGCGTCTCGAACGACTATCCGGGCTACCGCTTCGTGACGGTCGGCATGAGCGAGGTGACGTTCAGGAAGAGCGTTCATCCCCGTGCCGTGCTGCGGTTCGAGTCCGAGCGCAAACGCATCGGCACGACCTCCGTCACCTATCATGTCGACGTCTACCGGCGCGATATCGAGGCAACGGGAGAGGAGCATGTCTTCCATACGGACATCACGTTCGTTCGGGTTGACGAAGTGGGAAACAAGATTCCCGTGGGTGAGGCGACTAAAGGAGGGCCCAAATGAAATACGTCATCATCGGTGGTGTGGCGGCGGGGGCGAGTGCCGCGGCCCGGCTACGGCGGTTGGACGAACACGCTGAGATCGTGCTCCTGGAGCGTGGCGCGTCGATTTCGTATGCGAATTGCGGACTGCCGTATCATGTCGGCGGCGTGATCAAGGACCGGGCGCGGCTCTCGGTGATGCCGCCCGCGAAATTCGCCGCGTGGTTCAATGTCGGCGTGCGCACGAACTGCGAGGCGACGACTATCGACCGGGAGAAGAAGGAGGTCGTCTGTGCGGACGAGACGGGGACGTCGCGTCTCCGCTACGACAAGCTGTTGATCGCCACCGGCTCGATGCCGGTCGGCGACGCCTACACGGACACGACCCATCCGCATGTCGCGCATCTTTGGACGCTTGCCGACATGGATCGCGTCATGGGCAAGTTGTCGTCGGTCGCGGGGCGACGCGCCCTGCCAGGACGTGTGATTGTCGTCGGCGCGGGATTCATCGGACTTGAAGTCGCGGAGAACCTACGCCAGCGCGGACTTGATGTGACGGTCGTGCAGCGCGGCGAACACGTGCTGCCGACGATGGATGCCGAAATGGCGCAGCCGCTCGCGGCGGAGCTGCGCGGCATGGGAATCGACATCCGCTTCGGACGGACGGTTGCCGATTTCGTGGAGAGTCCCGACGGCGTGGAGGCGGTCCTCGACGACGGCGAACGGCTGGCGGCGGATCTCGCAATCGTCTCGACCGGTGTGAGGCCACGTTCCGAGCTGGCCAAGGCAGCAGGACTCGCCCTCGGACCGCGTGGGCACATCGTCGTGGACGAGCATCTGCGCACGAGCGATCCCGACATCTACGCGGCGGGTGACGTCATCGAGGTCGTCGACCCCGTTTTCGGCGGGCAGACCGCGATAGCCCTTGCAGGCCCGGCCAACAAGCAGGGGCGCATTGCGGCGGACAACATGGCGGGCGGCGCATCCGTCTATCGCGGCACGTACGGGGCGAGCGTCGTCAAGGTGGGCGAGTTGACGGCTGCAGGGATCGGCTGGACCGAGGCCCGGCTTCGGGCAGCGAAGCGTCCCTATCGCAAGATCTACATTCATCCGTCCTCGGGGGCGGGCTACTATCCGGGGGCCGTGCGGCTCAACATGAAGCTGCTCTTCGGGGACGATGGAACGATCTTCGGAGCCCAAATCGTCGGTGCGAAAGGCGTGGACAAGCGCATCGACACGATTGCCGTCGCGATGCGCACGGGTCTCAAGGCCCCGCAGCTCGGCGAACTCGAACTCGCCTACGCGCCGCCGTACAGTTCGGCGAAGGATCCGGTGAACTTCCTCGGCTTCGTCGCTGAGAACGTCCTCACCGGCAAGAGCGACGTGGTCGCGCCCGACACCTTGCCGGAGGGAGCGCAGATCCTCGATGTGCGCGAACCGGCGGAGAACGAGATGGGGACGATTCCCGGCGCGATCAACATCCGCCTCGGCGACTTGCGCTCACGGCTCGGCGAACTCGACAAGGCGCGGACTTACGTAACGTGCTGTGCCGTTGGCTTGCGTGGCTATCTCGCCGAACGGATCCTCAAGCAGAACGGCCTCAAGGCGTACAACCTTTCCGGCGGCTGGGCGACCTGGCTGATGTTCCATCCAGCAGAAGAAACAAGACCAAGGTTAGAGGTCAAGGTCAACAATGGTGGTCGATCCCCTTCTCCAACTCCACCTCAAAACTCCAACTCGGTTTCAACCCTCGACCTCCGTCAGCTGCCGTGTCCCGGTCCCGTCGTCCAGCTCAAGGCGGCTTTCAAGGATGCTGCGGAAGGCGTGTCGTTCAGGGTGCTGGCGGACGCGACCTTCGAGGGAGACCTCAAGCGATGGTGTGCGGCGAATGACTGTGCCATTTCCGATCTGTCGAAGCAGGGCGGCGAACTATCGGCGACACTAACCAAAGGATCGCCTTCCGCTCTACACCTACACCTTTCACCTACACCTTCGTCTCCCCACTCTGTAGCCATCGTCCTCTTCAGCAACGATCTCGACAAGGCGCTGGCGGCGATGATTCTCGCGAACGGCCTTGCGGCATCCGGGGCGGAGGTCGGGATCTTCTTCACGTTCTGGGGGCTCTCGGTGCTTCGGAAGAATCCCGCACCGGTCCTGCGGCGGAGCTTCGTCTCGCGGATGTTCGGCTGGTTGCTGCCCAGGGGGGCGGAGAAGCTGGCGCTCTCGAAGATGAACATGCTCGGCCTTGGCACGGCGATGATGAAGGGCGTCATGCGCAAGCAGAACATTATGACGCTTCCGGCGCTCATCAAGTCCGCGAAAGCGGCGGGCGTGAAGTTCATCGCCTGCGACATGGCGATGGGGGTGATGGGGCTCACGCGCGAGGACCTGATCGATGAGGTCGATGAGGTCGCGGGCGTTGCCGCCTTCGCGGAGCTCGCGAAGAGGAGCGCCAACACGCTGTTCATCTGAACTTGGCGACAGCGCATCGGAAATGGCCTGTCTGGGACAGCGCCCAAAGATTCCTGGGGACAGGCCCCCCCAAGATTCTGTTCCCGGACGGCGGACTCGTCGCCGAGGTCCATGGTTCGGACACCTACTACGCGAAGCTGCGGGTCGATGCGTCCGGCCGGCTGGAGGGCGTCTGCACCTGCCCCGTCGGCGTCCGCTGCAAGCACTGCGTCGCCCTCGCGCTCACGGCGGCGAAACGGCTGAAGGCGGGCGACGACTTCCCCGAAGCCGATCTCGTTTCGCGCCGCTGGAAGCGCGCGGCGGAGGAGCTTGCGAATCCTGACGGCGATTTCGATTGCGAGGACGGCCTCGACGATGAGTGGGAGGACGAAGATGCCGAAGGGGGCTTGCCGCTCGCGCGGAATCCTCGGACACGTATGAGGTCAACGCCATTCGGACAAAGCTGCGCGAACTGCTTGTCCTCGACAAGGACTGGAAGGCGGTCGCGGCATCCGATCTCGACGCCTATCTGTCGAATCCCTACATCGGCGACTACAAGACGCTCAAGGCCTCCTGCGGGAAGGCGCGGTGCTGGCCGCGCGTGCGGGCGTTCGTCCTGTCGTTCCTGGAGACGGGACGCGCCTCGGTCGAGGCGGAAGTGCGCTGGCCGCTGCCACGGACGGGTCTGCCGCCGCCGAAGGGTGCGAAGCCGAACCTTCCCGCGCTCCTGGAGATCGCGCTGGAGGAGAAGCGCGGCACGGATGCCTGGGCTCTTTACGAGCAGCTGCGTCGGGAGGCGAAAGGTGCGGCGGGCGGCTACGGGTATTCGGGCGATGCCTTCGGATGGCGCGTGGCGGATGCCGTCGCGAAAGAGTTGCCGGAGGAGGCGCTGAAGATCTGGGACGGGCAGATTCGCGCGAACGTGGCGTCCGCGCACGAGTCCTGCTACCAGACCATCTGCAGGGCGCTGGAGAAGATGCGCCCCGTGATGGTCCGGCTTGGCAAGGGGGATGACTGGAAGGCCCGCGTCGCCGAACTCCGAACGGAATACAAGCGCCGTTCCAAGTTCACGGCGATGCTGGACGCCCTGACGTCCGGGCGCGGCGCGTCCAGCCGTATCGCCGACTGGTGAGTTTTATATAATGCGAACATGAAGCCAAGAGGGCGAAAGACCAAGAAAAGGCAAAACAGTGCGCGGAGAACATATGACACCTCAGAAAAGCGAGATCGTCGTTTATCAGCCGAATGAAACCTTGCGCCTTGAAGTGCGGTTGCAAGGTGAGAGCATTTGGCTGCCGCAGCAGAGGATCGCGGATTTATTTGGCGTTCAGAAAGCAGCGATCAGCAAGCACTTGAAGAACATCTTTGCCTCCGGCGAGTTGGTTGAGTCGGCAACAGTTTCCAAAATGGAAACAGTTCAAGTTGAGGGCTCTCGTCGCGTGACTCGTCAGATTGACCTTTACAATCTCGATGCGATCATTGCGGTTGGCTATCGTGTGAACTCTCACATGGCGACACAGTTTCGCATTTGGGCAACACAGGTTCTTAAAGCGTATCTGCTGAAAGGATATGCGTTTAATACCCGGCTGAATCAGCTTGAAGACAAGATGGATCGGCGGTTTTTCCGGCACGATGCAGAGATTGCCGAATTGAAGGAGAAGGTAGACTTCTTCGTCCAGACCCAGACGCCGCCGATTCAGGGCGTGTTCTACGACGGGCAGCTGTGGGACGCCTGTTCGCTCGTGGAGAGGCTGGTGGCGCGGGCGAAGGCGTCGATTCTGCTGATCGACAACTGGGTGGGAGTGGAAACGCTCGACTTGCTCGCGAAGAAGCGCAAGGGCGTGTCGGTGACGGTCGTCACGTCCGAACATAAAGACCGTCGGGGCAAGCCGCGTCCCACGCTTGCGGAAACGGACATTGCGAAGTTCAACGCGCAGTACCCATCCCTCACGGTTCGGTACAGCGAAAAGTTCCATGACCGCTTCCTTATCCTTGACGACGAAGAAATTTACCTGATCGGGGCGTCTCTGAAAGACCTCGGCAAGAAGTGCTTCGCCTTCACGAAGCTCGACGCGGGCGAGATCGCTGGGCTGAAGGCGAGGGTATGAGGAAGAATGGATTTCTTATCATGCGTGGCGCATTAGGCATTAGGTGAAGTCGTTTTATAAGACGGAAAGATGAGCTTATGGCTAATAATGTTTCAGACTATGAAGCCTTGATTGTGGCAAAGCATTTGATTGAGGATCGGCTAGAGGCCATTGTCAAGGATCGAAATCGACGAATCCTCGAATCGGACAAATGGTATCGTACGTCAAAGACAAAGTGCTTGGCTTCATATCTCGCTAATTTAGGATATCGAATTTTGGACTGTAAGTTTAAGGAAGAAAAGGTCACTCATGTCGGGATTGCAAAACTTTTGTTCAACAATCGTGCACGCGCCGTTCCTCTTGTCAAGATGTTGGCTCACATGAAAGAGGATACTTATACTCTCCCGTTTGAAGAAATGTCCGGCGTGGAGAAAAATGGATTGATTCAGTTGTGCGGGGCGTTTGAAAAATGCGGCTGGGTTTCATGCGAGAAGACGAAAAATGAGTTGAAGATAATTCGTCTGAACAAGAAATGTGCCGTTCCGTTTTGGAACGGGACGTGGGCTGAACTTGCCAACAAATGGATTGTCGAGAAGACCTTGGAAGATTATGCGCGGAAGAAACGCCTCAAATTTGATGTCTTTACCGATGTAAAATTGGCAAAGATTGAACAAGAAAAAGGGCAGGCTGATATGCAACTTGATGTTGTTGCAATGTTGCAGGATCGGGTATATGTCTTTGAGACCAAGACGGGCAAGAGGTTGGGGCTTGATAAATGGGTTGATAGGGCACGGATGTTTTGTTCGGATATGCGAAGTCGCTTTGTTACGTGCTGTGCTGACGATAATGTACCCTGTGACTTGTTCAAGCCGTTTGACCTGGTGCCGCTTTCGTCTCTGGACAAATGGCTTTGGATGTGCCTTGAAAAAGACAGGCCTGCCGGGGTGTCGCCATGTTAACCGAATACGGGAATGGCGATTACCCATAGCGGACATGTGAGAGGATAGGGGATGATTGCCGCTGTCTGTGTTGCTGCGGCGCTTGTCTGGCTGCTCGTGGCTGTTGTCTCGTCGTTCGGACGCGATGGCAGCGGCGGTGAGGGGCGTGTGGCGGGGAGACTCGCGAAGTTGCCGCAGGAGGACTACCAGACCGTCAACGACATTATGCTACCGACAGTTGATGGGGAAACGACGCAGATCGACCATGTTGTCGTCAGCCGTTACGGCATCTTTGTCATCGAGACGAAAGACTACAATGGCTGGATATTCGGCGGAGAGAACCAGCGTATCTGGACGCAATCGTTTAAGGGCGGACGTTGGAGTGGCCCGCAGAAGTTCCATTTTCAGAACCCGATCCGGCAGAACTGGCGACACATCTATGCAATGGCCGATTGCCTCGAATTGCCGTGCCGCTATTTTTTGGAACTACTGCTTCAGGGGCGTTGAAGAACATATCTGATGCTTCTCTGCATAGTCTTGATCGGTTTGCGGGACTTGTCGTCGGACGTCGGTGAGATAAGGATAGATGGCTAGGCCATTCTTTAGCTGTGTGGTGCCCGTGAAGGGGCCGCGTCCGTTCATGGACGCGGCGCTGGCCTCGCTGTCCGCACAGGAGATGGGCGACGATCTGGAGGTCATCGTTCAGGACGGCGATGTCGAGTGCCAGAGGCGCTGGAAAGGGTTGTAGACAGGATTCACAAGATTGCCTTGTCACCGGCGCATATGCGCTATGAGGAGCGGTCGCCTCGCCGTTGGCAAGTGTGCTATAATATGCGGCACACGGAAGGACAGACAATGGACAAGAAACTCTACATCAACCCGCCGCTCGTGAACCGGGCGTATGACTGGAAGAAGGGACCGCAGCCCAAGACGCGCGCGGCCCTGGACAAGTTCTTCAACTCGCCCGCGATCAACCGCGTCAAGGACCAGATCTGCGAGATGGGCCGGCGCATCTATGCGCGCGGCTACACCGACGGCAACGGCGGCAACCTCTCCGTGCGCGTGGGCGAAGACCTTGTCCTCTGTTCGCCGACCCTCTGCTGCAAGGGCTTCATGACGCGCGAGGACATCTGCCTCGTGGACATGAACGCCGGCCAGCTCTGCGGCTACCGTCCGCGCACGTCGGAGGTGAAGGTTCACATCGCGATGATGAAGACGGCCGGCTGGAGCGCGTGCGTCCATTGCCATCCGCCGCACTGCAACGCCTTCGTCTTCGCGGGGCAGGTGCCGCCGAACGGCATCAACCCCGAGGCGGACATCTTCTTCAACCAGATCCCGCTCGCTCCGTACGGGACGCCGGGGACGGACGAGGTCGCGGCGAACGTCGCGCAAATGTCGAAGAAGTCGAACGTCGTCTTCATGGAGAACCACGGCATCGTCTGCGGCGCGCGCGACATCGAGGAGGCCGAGTGGTTCGCCGAGAACGCCGACGCCTTCTGCCAGGTGCTGCTGCTCGCGGCGGGCCACGGGGCGAAGCTCCAGCAGGTCGGGCCGAAGTCGGTGAAGGACTTCCTCGCGATCCGCCAGTCGATGGGCCTGCCGGTCGATCCGAAGCAGGCGCTCTACAACACGCATCGCTTCAACGGCTACAAGATGGGCGTCGCGTCCAAGTGACCCGGCCCGCCCTCGTAGACCTGGGGGTCGTCTCGGCGCTGGGCTGCGGCGTCGCGGAGACGGCGCGGAACCTCTTTGCGGGCGACACGGGCGGGCTTCGTCCGCTGACCGACTTGGCGGGCGGCGACCGGACGGCGTTCGGCTTCGCGCGCGGGATGATGCGGACGGCGGGCGACGCGCCGACGGGCGTGGGTCGTCTTCTGGACGCGGCGTTTGCGCAGCTGGATCTCGCGACCCTGGCACGCGTGGCCGACCCGGCGCGCATCGGCGTCGTCCTCGGCACGAGCAACTCGACGATGGAGGAGTTCACGTCCCGTCCCGACCGCATCGACATGGCCTATCCGGCCGCCTACGTGCGGGCGAAGGGCGGGTTCGGCGGCCCCGCGTGGAGCGTCTCGACGGCGTGCTCGTCGTCCGCAAAGGCCTTCGCCTCCGCGCGGCGGCTGCTGGTGGACGGTCTGTGCGACGCGGTGGTCGTGGGCGGTGCGGACGCCTACACGCGGACGGTCGTCGAGGGCTTCCATGCGCTTGAGGCGCTGTCCGCCCGGCGGGCGCGTCCCCTCTGCGCAGACCGCGACGGCATTAGCCTGGGCGAGGGCGCGGTCCTGTTCGTGCTGGTGCCGGGCGACCGCGCGGCGGCGTGGGGCGGACGCCGCGTGGAGCTCTGGGGCGTGGGCGAGAGCTCGGACGCCCACCACCTGACGGCGCCTGACCCGGAGGGAGGGGGCGCCGAGGCGTCCATGCGCGCGGCCCTCAAGGACGCGGGGCTTTCGCCGGCGGACATCGACTACATCAACCTCCACGGCACGGGAACGGTCTACAACGACGCGATGGAGTGTGCGGCCGTCCGCCGCGTCTTCGGCGACGCGGTCGCCGTCTCGTCGACGAAGCCGCTCACGGGGCATTGCCTCGGCGCGGCGGGCGCAGTCGAGGCGGCGCTCGCGTGGATTGCGCTTCGGCGGGGAAAGGGCCTGCCGCCGCACGTCGCCGCGCCCGTTGACCGCGAGCTGGCGCCGTTCCCGATCCCGGCGCCGGGCGACGCGACGCCGGTGCGGACCGTCCTCTCGAACTCCTTTGCCTTCGGCGGCAGCAACGCGTCCCTCGTCCTGGGCGTCGTGGGGACAGACCCCGCCGCCGCGCCTATGGTATAATACGCGCCTATGGCGAAGGAAAGGCAGAGCGAGGAACTGAATCGGTCGACGGCGTTCGACAACCGGCTTCGTCCGACGGACTTTGACGGGTTCGTCGGGCAGGGAAAGGTGCGCGACCGCCTGCTTCTCGCCGTGAAGGCCGCGAAGGATCGCGGCGAGTCGCTTGACCACGTGCTGTTCTCCGGCCCGCCCGGCCTCGGCAAGACGACGCTCAGCTACATCCTCGGCGAGGCGATGGGCGTGAACGTGAAGACGACGTCGGGCCCCGTCATCACGAAGCCCGGCGACCTCGCGGGGCTGCTCACGTCCCTGGAGCCGGGCGACATCGTCTTCATTGACGAGATCCACCGCATGGCGAAGACGGTCGAGGAGTACCTCTATTCGGCGATGGAGGACTACGCGATCGATATCCTGCTTGACCAGGGGCCGAACGCGCGGTCGGTGCGCCTCGACCTGCCGCGCTTCACGCTCGTCGGCGCGACGACGCGCATCGGCCTCATCGCCGCGCCCCTGCGCGCGCGCTTCGGGCTGGTGAACCGCCTCTCCTACTACGAGCCGCCGGAGCTCGCCGAGATCGTCCGCCGGTCGGCGGCGAAGCTAGGTGTGGACGTCGATGCGGCGGGCGCGCTGGAGATTGCGCGCCGCAGCCGGGGGACGCCGCGCATCGCGAACAACCTCCTGCGGCGCGTGCGCGACTACGCGCAGGTGAAGGCCGGGAACTTCATCACGGGCGACGTGGCGACGGCCGCGCTGACCTTGCTGGAGATCGATCCGCAGGGGCTGGACGAGATGGACCGCAAGATCCTCGAGACGATCTGCGTGAAGTTCGGCGGCGGGCCGGTCGGCCTCTCGACGATCGCCGTCTCCGTCGGCGAGGAGCCGGACACGATCGAGGAGGCCTACGAGCCGTTTCTCATCATGGAAGGGTATCTTGAGCGGACGCCGAAGGGCCGCGTCGCGACCGACCTGGCCTACCGGACGTTGGGCCTTGTCCCGTCGCACGCGACGAAGCATCCCTCGGCGCGGACGGCTGGCGACGCGCAGTCAAAGTGACGGGGCGGCGTCTGCGGTCTTGACGCTTGCGCGCGGGAGATTTTGCTATAATACGAGGCATGAAACGAAAGATCGTCCTCCTCGCGAGTCTGGTGTCCGGCATCCTCGCGGCCGTCCTGACGCGCGTCTACCTCTCGGCGAAGGACGCCGAGGTCCAGAGCCTGAAGAACGCGATCAACAGCCGCTACGGCACGCTTGAGGTTCTCTGTTTCCGCAAGGACGTGCCGTCCGGGACGGTTCTCGCGAAAAGCGACCTGGGGCTCAAGACGGTGCCGGCGCTCGGCATGCGTGGCCAGGCGCTGGAGCTCGAGCATCTGGGCGACATTCTCGGGCGGAAGACGCTGCTGGGGCATCGGACGGGCGACGTCGTCTTCTGGGCCGACATCGAGGGCGGCAACCCGACGGCGACGGGGCTTTCGGCGGACATCAAGAAGACGATGCGCGCGGTGTCCATCAACTGCTCGGGCGCGGCGAGTGTCTCGTCGATGGTGAAGCCGAACGACCACGTGGACGTGATCGGCACGTTCGACTTCGAGCGGGGCGGCGCGGGCAAGAAGAACTTCGTGACCTGCACGATCCTCCAGAACGTGCTCGTCCTGGCGACGGGGGCGCAGACGGCGAAGACGCGCGCGAAGGAGCTCGGTCTGTCGTCCGGCTACTCGACGGTCACGCTTGAGGTCACGCCGCGCGAGGCCGAGATGCTCGCGTTCGCCGAGCAGATGAAGGGGCGGCTCGTCCTCTCGCTCCGCAACCGCAACGACACGTCCTACGAGAAGGAGCTGCCGAAGGTCGACTTCGAGAAGATCCAGGGCGAGATCGAGGAGCTGAACCTCAAGCGGCAGAACCAGCGGCTGACGAACCGGTAGGGAAGGAGGCGAAGCCATGACCCTGACGACGCTCATCGACGGCGTGCGCGCGACGCGGGAACTCGCGGACGGCGCGTATCTCATTGGACGCGGCGAACACTGCCCCATCCGCTTCCCCCTGGCGGACGTGAGCGAGCGGCACGCGGTCCTGACCGTGCGCGGCGGGCGTGTTCTCATTGAGGATCTGCACAGCGCCAACGGCACGTTCGTCAACGGCGTCGCGATTGACCGCGCCGAGCCGCTCGACGGCGGCAAGGTCGTCCAGGTCGGGAGCGGCATGCTGCGCGTGAGCGACGAGCCCGCGACGGGGCAAGGGAATGCGACGGACGACACGAGCGACGAGGGCGACGCGCGCGGACAAGAGGCGCGCGACGAAGGGCGCAAACCGCCAGCCGCTCGTCCTGAATTTGCTTCGGGCGCAAGCCCCGAAGCCACCGAGCCGCCGTCCGCGCCGGTCAACGACCCGATGCGCGCGCTGCGGCGTAGTGTGCAGAAGCAGATTCAGCACGAGCTGCTGAAGCGCATGGACATGAAGAAGCTCACCGTCCAGGGCGTCGGCCGCGAGGGGCTGGAGGAGAACGCGCGCGCGAAGATCCGCGCGATCATCGGCGAGGTCGTCGCGAACGGGCGCCTGCCGGACGGCATCGACCCCGTGCGCTTGGAGGACGACGTCTTCAACGAGGCGATGCGCCTGGGACCGCTCGAAGACCTGCTGGCGGACGACTCGGTCTCCGAGATCATGGTGAACGGCCCGGCGAACGTCTATGTCGAGCGGCACGGCAAGCTTGAGCTTTCCGACTGCCAGTTCTCGGACGACGCGAGCGTCCTGGCGGTCATCGAGCGCATCATCGCGCCGCTGGGCCGGCGGTGCGACGAGTCGCAGCCGTATGTGGACGCGCGCCTTTCGGACGGCAGCCGCGTCAACGCGATCATCGCGCCGCTCGCGCTGTCCGGCCCGACGATCACGATTCGCAAGTTCGCGAAGAAGGCGCTCACGCCTGAGGACTTCATCCGCTTCGGCACGTGGACGCGCGATGCGGCGGACTTCATGCGCCTCTGCGTCGTCCTGCGCAAGAACGTCATCGTCGCCGGCGGCACGGGCTCCGGCAAGACGACGCTTCTCAACCTCCTGTCTGGATTCATCCCGGCGGACGAGCGCATCGTGACGGTCGAGGACGCGGCGGAGCTGCGCCTACAGCAGCCGCACGTCGTCCGTCTGGAGGCGCGTCCGCCGAACATCGAGGGGAAGGGCGCCGTGCCGATCCGCGACCTCGTGAAGAACTGCCTGCGCATGCGGCCCGACCGCATCATTGTCGGCGAGTGCCGGGGCGGCGAGGCCCTCGACATGCTCCAGGCGATGAACACGGGCCACGACGGCTCGCTCACGACGGTGCACGCGAACTCGCCGCGCGACGTCATCTCGCGTCTGGAGACGATGGTCCTCATGAGCGGCATGGAGCTGCCGAGCCGGGCGATCCGCGAGCAGATCGCGAGCGCGGTGGACATCATCATCCACGAGTCGCGGATGAGCGACGGTTCGCGCAAGGTGACGGCGATCACCGAGGTGACGGGGCTCGAAGGCAGCCAGATCGTCATGCAGGACATCTTCGCCTTCCGTCAGACGGGCGTGGACGCCCACGGGAAGGTCCTCGGCGAGATGCGCCCGACGGGCGCGGTGCCGACGTGGATCGACCAGCTCAAGGGCCGGGGCCTCCACGTGGACATGCGGATGTTCCAGGACGGCGACTAACGGCTGCACCGCCGCATGCCGGACGTCAGCGGACGATTTCCACGCCGTCCGGCGCGGCAATCGTCATGTCCAGCGTCCCGTCCGCCCGCCGTTCAACGCGCACCTTCACCGCACCGCCGTCCGGCAGGGCCATGGCGCCTTCCGCCCAGGCGAGGTCGCCGAGGCAGGGCTTCACCTCGACGCGGCGGCAGCCGTCGGCGAGCGGCCGGATGCCGAGGACGCGGTTGATGCACCAGGCCGCCGGGCCGCCGGCCCAGCCGTGGCAGAGCGAGTGCCGGAACCCCGGATAGCAGAATTCGCCGAAGTCGCCGTGGATGTCCGTCTTCCCGGCGGCCGGCAGCTCGTCGATGCGGAAGCAGCCGTTTGTCCAGGCGAGGTCGAAGTTCTCCCAGAAGCTTGTCGCGCCGACGTCCAGCATCCCGCCCCAGTAGTCGCGCACCGTGTCGAGCGCGCGTTGCCCCTCGCCTGCCGCACTCATCGCCTCCAGCATGTAGTAGCCGTAGAACGTCGAGACGCCCTGATGCCCGTCCTTTCCGAGGATGTCGCGGAAGAGGGCCTTCGGGTCGGCGCAGCCGCCCAGGGCCAGCAGGGCGGCTGCGGACTTCGCGCCGTGCGCGTCCGTCGGAACGCGGCGGGCGGCCTCGGCGCGTCGGCGCCAGGCGTCGGCGGCCGTGTCGTCGCCGAGTCGGTCGAGCAGATACGCCGCGTCGTCGAACGCGAGGGCCGCGAGGCCCTGCATGCCGGACGCGACGGCCGCCGGGTTGTGCTGGGTCGGCCAGTCGAGGAACTTGCTGGCCGTCCACTCGCCCGTCGGCGAGACGGCGGCGGCGACGTGGTCGAGCGTCGCGCGGAAGTAGGCCGCGTGCCGGGCGAGGAGGTCTGACCGCCCCGTGTAGCGGCACCACTCGGCGAGATCGCGGATGAACCACAGCGTGTAGGGGGCCATCGTGTTCATCCACTTGTCCGGCGGCGTCACGGCAATTGCGTAGTCGAGGGACTGCGGCAGGATCTCTGACGCGCCGAACACGTTCAGGATCGTCTTCATCTCGGGGTGCAGGTCGCCGATCCAGACGAGCCGGTCGCGCTTGATGCCGTCCCACAGGTAGTCCTGGCAGCAGAGGTGGACGGTGCGCACCGCCGTCTCGAAGACGCGGTTCAGCCGTTCGTCGGACGAGCGGAAGCCGCCGAGGCGGCGCATTGGGCGCATGAGCGAGACCGCCCGCACGAACTCGAGGCCGACTTCGCCGCCGCTGACGAGGTCGAGGCGGACGAAGCGGAAGCCCGTGTTGCCGACCTCCAGCGTGCCGAACGACGGGACGGACACGACGAAGTCGCGCATCGCATGGTCGTTCGACGCGCCGCGCTCGCCGATTGCGCTCATCGCCTCGGCGACCGATTCGCCGAAGCGGACGCGCAGACGCGCGTTCGCCGTGCCGCCGGGGCTCATGCCGAGCTGGAGGCCGCCGTGCAGTTCGCGGCCGAAGTCGAGCACCAGCCCCGCGTCGTGTCCGTCGTTCCGGAGGCGTGCGCCGCTCGCCTTCCCGAACAGGCCTTCGCAGACCTGTCCGCGCTTGGGCGTGAGCAGGCGGTCGGCGTTCTCGACGCGCGCGCGGACGCGGCGGGCGCCGCCGGACGCGTTCGTCGCGACCTGCCAGACGAGGCGGACGGGATCGACGTACGTGCGGACACGCGGGTCGGGCGTCTCGCCCGCGCGGAGGGGCGGGACGGCGAGACAGACGGCGAAAAGACAGACAATGAGCTTGATCATGGGCGTTTCCCTTTGCTGGTGCAGACAGGGAGGATCCGACCTTGTCGCGAAGGAGAACTAAGTTAAGCGGGATTATACCAAATATTCCTCTGACAAATCCACAGCGACAATTGAGAACACCTTCCGCCTTGGTTCATGTGCGAGGCGCCACGAGATTTTGGTATAATCCTCGCAACGCCCTGCGACAAGGAGCGGCGAGAGGATGCGAAATGGAAGAAGGACTGTTCATGGTCGTGTGCGTGGCGCTTGCGGGCGTCGCGGGTTTTCTTTGGCACCTGAAGACGCGGGCGGAGCGCGAGAAGTCGAACGCCGAGGTCGCACGTGATGCGCAGCGCGAGGCGAACGAGCAGCTGCGCCGGGACGGCGCGGCTGACCTGGAGCGCCAGGCGCGGCAGTACCAGGACGAGATCAGGGCCCTGAACGAGCGGCTGGCCGTGGCGGAACGGAACGCGCGGGACGAGCGGAGGGGCCGGGAAGACGCGGAGAAGAGGCTTGTCTTGGCCGAGGAGGAGAAGCGGTCGGCGGAACGCCTGCTGGAGGAGAAGGAGGCGCACTACCAGACGACCCTCGCGCAAGGCTCCGCGCAGTTCAAGGACCTGGCGCAGAAGATCCTCGAAGACCGGGAGAAGCGGCTGAAGGAGGACGGCGTGAATCCGCTGAACGCGCTCGTCGGCCAGCTGAAGCAGGACATCGAGACGCTGAAGACGAACATCTCGCACGCCGAGAAGAGCTCGGCGATGACGCACACGCAGCTGATGGACGAGATCTCGCGGCTCATGAGCGAGACGGGGAGCGTCACGAAGCAGGCCAACAAGCTGGCGGAGGCCATCCGCGGCGAAGCCCAGCTTTCGGGCGAGTGGGGCGAGATCCAGCTGAAGCGCGTCCTGGAGCTGGCGGGGATGTCCGAGCCCGAGGGCTATTCCTATCAGGAGTCGTTCGCGGACGACGAGACGGGGCGCAAGTCCAAGCGGACGGACTTCGTCGTCAAGATGACGGAGAACCGCTCGCTGATCATCGACGCCAAGTGCACGCTGGCCGCCGCCGAGCGCTATCACGCGGCGACGGATGACGCGGCGCGGAAGAGGGCCGCCTCGGAGGTCGTCGCCTCCGTCCGCCGGCACGTCGACGAGATCGTCGCGGCGAACTATCCGGCGTCCGTTCCGAATGCGTTCCCGCAGGTGCTGATGTACATTCCGCTTGAAGAGGTGTACATGCTGGCGATGAAGGCGAAGATCTCCGTGGGCGGCGAGCAGGTGCTGCTGCGGGAATATGCGAGCCGCCGCAACGTCGTGTTCGTGAACGCGGCCAGCGTCGTGTCGGTCGTGCGGCTCGTCGAGATGATGTGGAAGGCCGAGCGCACGGAGAAGAACCGGGAGGCGACGGTCCGCGCGGCCGAGGAGGTCCTTCGGCGGGCCAACGAGTTCGTCAAGGAGTTCCTGTCCGTCGGCGACGCCTTCAAGGGGGCCTTCGAGCGGTACGAGGGCGCGAAGAGGCTCCTTGTCGATGCGCCGCGCGAGCGGAGCCTTCCGAAGGCCGTCGCCGAGCTGGTGCGGCTGGGCGTGCAGACGAAGACGCGGGGCGGGAAGCCGTACGACTTGGCCGCCCCAATCGCCGACGAACTCGCGTAGCTCAAAACGGTGCTGGGGACGCTCACTGACCGTGAGCGCGAAGTCGTTTCCGGGAATATTCTGCGACATGCGGCTGACCGGCAGTCCCGCAGTCCAAGGCGTTTTGATATAATAGGCGCATGGTTGGCGGACTGATAGTCTTGTTGTTTGCGGGGGCCGTCGCGGGCCTCGTGTGGTACGTGGCGTCCGGCGTGA
>ONTV01000083.1 GCA_900320855.1 uncultured Lentisphaerota bacterium | reverse complement strand
CGTGGCGAGCGTGACGGGGAAGGGCGGCGTCCAGTCGGAGACGTCCGTGCCGAGGCGTGTTCGCACCTCCAGGTAGAGGTTCGTGCCGTCCGTCGGCACGACGAGCTCGGTGGCGTTTCCGCTTAACGTCTGCACGTCGCCCGGCGCGTTTGTCACGATGCCCTCGGCGACGTAGGCGTCTGGCGTGCAGATGGCGAGGTCGTAGACGAGCGTCTTCTCGTTGGCTGTGTTGGTGGCGGAGTGGACGAGCAGGCGGTCGGCGGCCGCGAGCGCGGGCAGGGGAATCGGGTAGTCGCGCGGCGTCGAGTCGATCGCGACGCTGGCCACGCACGAGGTGGCGCCGCCGGCGAGGACGTAGACGGGCAGGATGCCGGCCTTCGTCTCGTGCTTGGCTGCGCGGAGGACGAGCGTGCTGCCTTCGCGGACGTCCACGCCAAGCGGCGGCGTCGCCAGCGAGCCGGAGGCGTTCCTCTCCCAGCCGATCAGCAGCGCGCCCGCGACGGTCGTCTGGCGCAAGGTCTCCGCCTCCCATCCCACGAAGTCGAGCGCGGCGAAGGCGTCGGCCGTCAGCAGTCGCGTCGTTTTCGCGGCGGGCACGTCGGCAAACGACTTTCGCCAGAGAAGGCCCTCGGCGGGGACTGCGGCGAGGCCGCCCGTGGCGGTGGTCGTGAACGTGCGGCACTCGCTCTCCGTCGGTCGTGAACGTGCGGCACTCGCTCTCCGTCACGCCGCTCGGCATATCCCACGTCACGCGCACACGCCGTGCGTCGGCATCGGTCGTCTCCGTGCGCAAGTTCGTCGGCGGCGCGGCGCGGACGGCGTCGTCCGTGATCGTCACCTTCGCGAGGATCCACGTGCCCTTTCCCTTCGTGTAGGCGATCTTCAGCTGGCGGTAGACGCAGCCGTCGGTGACGTTGAATGTGTCTTTCGGTTCATTTTTGTCGAGGGTGTTGTCAAGCCCCTCGCGGGAGAAGAGCTCGACGTAGTCCGCCGCCGCATTGGCGCGCCCGAAGACGGCGACGCGCGAGGCGTTGCCGGTGTTGATGCCGTTCCCCCACGCGGACAGGGCGACGGCGCGGATGTCCGCCGCGAAGACGGGGCTTTCGATGGACAGGGTGTCGCCCGCGTTCTTGGGGGCGAACCTCCGCCCGCCAGGCTGTGTTGCGGAGGTTGACGCCTGCTCGCCCGTCTGCCCGAAGTCCCATCCGTTGGTGAGGGCGGGCGCGGCGGGGTCGAAGGAGACGGTGAAGGTCGCGGCGGCGGCCTGGCCGCAGAGGAGCGCGGCAAGGCCGAGGACGGGGGTGCGGGGCTTGACTGTCATACGAATCCCTTCCGCCTGCTTTTCGGCTGTGAACTCAGTCATGAACACGTAGCGAATCACCGACACCAAAAGAGTACCATATTCTCCGCCGTATTGTCAAGGGGGGCGATTGGCCCCTTGGCCCTGGGCGCATCTTTGGCCCACCCTTATCCCGGATTTTTGCAAAGGGGATGGGAACGGCCATGAAAACGGCGCGTCTGGGGGCGCAGCGTCGCGCGGACGCGGGGCGCCTGATCGGCGGAGTGTGGCGCTTCCAACGCGTTCCCGAATAAGTCCCCTCTGCATCCGACGACTATGGTATAATGCGCGGAAAAGAGGAGGACATCATGAACGACTATTCGAAAACGGTGGCCGCGCTGAAGCGGCGCGGATACGAGGCGACGGCGGTCTCAACGAAGGAAGCCGCCGCCGCGCTCGTCCTGCAGGAGGCCGAATCGGCGCAGTCCGTCGGCTGGGGCGGCTCGGAGAGCGTCAAGGCGCTCGGTGTGCGGGATGCGCTCGCGGCGGCGGGGAAGGAGATCCGCGACCACCAGACGACGATGGATCTCTTCCTCCTCTCGGCGAACGCGCTCACCGAGGACGGCGTCATCGTCAACATCGACGGCACGGGCAACCGCGTCGCCGCCTCCATCTACGGGCCGAAGCGCGTCGTCTACGTCATCGGACGGAACAAGCTCGTCGCGGGCGGCGTCTGGGAGGCGGTCAACCGCGCGAAGCGGTGCGCCTGCGGGCCGAACTGCCGCCGCCTCGGCAAGCGGACGCCCTGCGCCGAGACGAACCTCTGTGCCGACTGCGACTCGCCCGACCGCATCTGCAAGGTGACGGCGATCTTCGACCGCTGCCCCTCGCGCACGCCGACGCGCGTCATCCTCGTGGACGAGCCGCTCGGCTACTGACCCCCGAAAGCGCAAGGCCGATGATTTCGCCGGAGACGATCGAGAAGATCAAGGCCCTGATGGACGAGGCGTCCGTCTTCGAGGAAGACCTTGAGGAGAGCTTCATCCTCGGCGGCGGGCCGGGCGGGCAGAAGACGAACAAGACGTCGAACGTCGTCCGCCTCGCGCACGAGCCGAGCGGCCTTTCCGTCCGCTGCGGCGAGACGCGCAGCCGCGAGACGAACCGCTGGCTCGCGCGGCGGCTCCTGGCGGAGACGATCCTCGACCGCGAGCGCAAGCGCAAGAGCGAGGCGCGGCAGAAGCGCGAGAAGGTCCGCCGCCAGAAGCGCCGTCGCTCGCGCCGCCAGAAGCAGAAGATGCTCGACGACAAGCATGCCCACGCGGCGGTCAAGGCCCTGCGGCGGAAGGTGGCCGATTCCGATTTGGTATAATGCGCGTCACGCGAAGGGCGACGTGGAGACCCTTCGGGGAAGACTATGAAGAAGATCTCTGCCAAGAACGGACTGTTCGAGACGAAGGGCGAGCTGATCGTGACGGCGCTCGTCGTGTCGGCGCTTGTGCATCTGGGCGTCATGCTCTACGCGAAGCCGAAGGTGATGACGCACGTCGCCGGCGGCGCGGCGCGCCACGCCGCGCGCGCACCGATGCGCGTGACGAAGGCCACGGCGCGGCCCGAGCCCGTGAAGATCGAGGCGTTTGACGACCAGGCCGCGTCCCGGGAGGCGCCGCGCGCGGAAACGCCGGCGGCCCTGGCGCCGCAGGCGTCCGAGATGCCCGACGTGACGCCCGCCGCCGTGGCGGCGGCCACCGCGTCCGAGCCGCCCGCGCCGAAGGTCGAGGTCGCCGCGCCGGTCTTCGACGCCGACCCCGTGCCGCTCGAGTCCGTCGTCTCGGCGAAGATTCCGCAGGCGCGCATCGAGGCGCCGGCGGCGTCCGCCCTGCCGGCGTTCGCGGCCCCGCCGCCGCCGACGGCCGAGACGGTGACGTCGCCGCTTCTCCGGCTTGCGCCGTCCGTGGGGACAGGCCCCGATTCGGCGTTCCTGCCGACGCAGCTGGCGCGGGACGTGCCGCCGACGGAGACGCCGCCGCGCGCGTTCGAGCCGGCCGAGGAAGTCTACGAGAAGGTCGACGAGCAGGTCGTCGCGGCGGAGAAGGCGGCCGTCAAGGCGCTGGTCGAGTCCGAGCAGGCCGTAGACCTGCCGAAGTTCGTCCATACGGCGCTGACGCGGCAGACGGACGGCGACTGGACGTATTTCAAGGTGATGGTGTCGCCGCGCACGTCGCTCGCGGTCGTGCCGAAGGATCTCGTCGTCCTTTTGGACGCCTCGGGGTCGATCGGCTCCGACCGGATCGTCTCGATCCGCAAGGCCGCCAAGCGCATTCTCCGGCAGGCGACGAACACGGGCGACCGCTTCAACCTCGTCGCGTTCCGCGACCGCTTCGCCTATGCGTTCCGTGCGTGGCAGGACTGCGCGCAGACGTCGTTCGACCGCGCAGACCGCTGGCTCAACAACTTGGCTGCGCACGGGCGGACGGACGTGTTCGCGACGATTTCCTCCGTCCTCACCCTGCCGCGCGACCCGGCGCGTCCGCTCATCGCGCTCGTCGTCACGGACGGCGACGCGAATGCCGGCGTCCGCGCGAACGCGGAGATCCTCTCGAAGTTCACGGCCCTCAACGACGGGCTGGTCTCCGTCTACATGTACGGCGTGAAGGCGTCGGCGAACCGGGCGCTCCTCGACGCCCTCACGCGCGGCAACCGGGGCGAGAGCTTCGTGTTCGACGGCTGGCGCTGGCGGGCGGGCGAGGGAATCGACGGACTGTCCGAGCGCTTCCGCGATCCAGTCCTCTCCGACTTGCGCGTCATCTTCGCGGCGGACGCGCGGGCCGAGGCGTATCCGCGCGTCCTGCGGAACCTCTATCGCGGCGGAACGGTCGAGATTGTCGGGCGCGTCCCCGCCGGAACGAAGAAGGTCTCCTTTGCGCTGCGGGGCCTCAACGGGGCGCAGGCCTACGAGGGCTTCTTCGCGCACGCGCTCGACACGGCGGCCGCCGACGCGACGCTCGCCGCCGCCTGGCGCGCCGAGCGGGCGATTGACGAGACGCTCCGCGAATGAGTTTTGGTATAATACGCCGCATGAATCTCGATACTCTTCTGGCGGTCAGTCCGATTGACGGACGCTATGCGAACAAGTGCGCGGAACTTCAGGAGGTCTTCTCCGAATTCGGCCTCATCCGGCGGCGCGTGCTCGTCGAGTGCGTCTGGCTTGAGGCGCTCTGCGACGATGCGCGCATCCGCGAATGCAAGGCCCTCTCCGCGAAGGAGCGCGCGGCGCTCCGCCGGATCGCGGCGGACTTCTCGCTCGACGACGCGCGCCGGGTCAAGGAGATTGAGCGGACGACGAACCACGACGTCAAGGCGGTCGAGTATTTCCTGAAGGAGAAGGTCGCGGCGACCTCGCTCAAGTCGCGGTCGGAGTTCATCCACTTCGGCTGCACGTCGGAAGACATCAACAACATGTCCCACGCGCTCATGCTGCGCGACGGCCAGCGGATTCTCCGCGCGGCGATGGACGAGATGACGGCGACGGTCGCCGCGATGGCGAAGGCGACGGCGAAGGTCCCGATGCTCGCGCACACGCACGGCCAGCCCGCGTCGCCGACGACGGTCGGCAAGGAGCTCGCGGTCTTCTCGGCGCGCCTGAAGCGCCAGGCGGCGGAGATCGACCGGCTTGTCATGCCCGCGAAGATGAACGGTGCGGTCGGCAACTTCAACGCGCACCTCTCGGCCTATCCCGCCGTCGACTGGGAGAAGCTCGCCGCGAAGGTGATCCGTTCGCTCGGCCTCCGGCAGAACCGCCTCACGACGCAGATCGAGTCACACGACGGCATCGCCGAGCTCTTTGACGCGATCCAGCGCTGGAACGCGGTTCTCCTCGACCTCGACCGCGACGTCTGGCTCTACGTCTCGATGGGCTACTTCAAGCAGCGCACGGTGAAGGGCGAGGTCGGCTCGTCGACGATGCCGCACAAGGTGAACCCGATCGACTTCGAGAACTCCGAGGGCAACCTCGGCCTCGCGAACGCCGTCCTCGGCTTCATGGCG
Source organism: uncultured Lentisphaerota bacterium (assembly GCA_900320855.1). GTDB lineage: Bacteria > Verrucomicrobiota > Kiritimatiellia > RFP12 > UBA1067 > UBA1067. Next base: position 5,383 of record ONTV01000083.1, on the reverse strand, counting down.
CGCAAACTTGCGGTCTCGCGCCTCCAGCGCGACCTCACCGACTCGACGACGCTGCGCAACATGGGCGTCGGCTTCGGCTACACGCTCATCGCGATTCGCTCGACGCAGAAGGGCCTCGGCAAGCTCGAGCTCAACGAGGCGCGTCTTTCGGAAGACCTCGACCACAACTGGGAAGTCCTCGCCGAGCCGATCCAGACCGTCATGCGCAAGGTCGGCATGGATCGTCCCTACGAGCGGCTGAAGGAGCTGACGCGCGGTCGCCGCGTGACGGCCGAGATCCTGCACGACTTCGTGAAGGCCCTGCCGCTCCCGAAGGCGGACAGGGATCGTCTCCTCAAGCTGACGCCCGCGAACTACGTCGGCCTCGCCGCGAAGCTCGCCAAGCTGGCGTAAGCGGGCGTGCGCGACGGAGTGGCCGTTTCGGAAGGCGTTCCATGAGCCTGGTGCGCGAAGCCTACCTCCTCGCGGGGCCGACGGCGAGCGGCAAGAGCGCGATCGCCGCGACGCTCGCGCGCGAGATGGGCGCGTGGATTCTTTCGGCCGACTCGATGAACGTCTATCGCGGAATGGACGTCGGCACGGCGAAGCCGTCCGCCGCCGATCGGGCCGAGTTTCACATGGGCGGCGTCGATGTCGTCACGCCGGCCGAGGAGTTCTCGGCGGGCGCGTGGCTGCGGGCGGCGGCGGACTGGGCGCGCGGCGTCCCCGTCGGCACGCCCCTCGTCATCGTCGGCGGCACGGGGCTCTACTTCTCGGCGCTTCTGCGCGGGCTGGACCGCGCGTGGGAGAAGCCGCCGCCGGCTTACCCCGTCATCCGCATCGACCGCGCCGTCGTCCGCGCGCGCATCGCCGCGCGCCTCGACGACATGTTCCTGCACGGACTGGAGGAGGAGAAACGGCGCCTCCGGGCGGCGTATCCCGTCTGGTCGAAGACGGCGGCGCTCGCGATCGGCTACCGCGACGGCGACGACCGGGAGAAGATTCGGGTGCGCACGTGCCAGCTCGCGAAGCGGCAGGACACGTGGTTCCGGCACCAGGCGACGCCGCTCTACGTCGAGCCGACGGTCGAGGCCGTCCGCGCCTGCTGGCGCGCGCACGGGCCGTGGCCCGTGCGCTTCGCGGATGGCGAAATCAGGTGAAGGTGTGGCTGTGAGATTGCAGCTGCCAAATTTTTCGTCCGTCGAATTTCGCGTCCGAAAAATGCTATAATACGGTCTCATGGCCAAGGTCAAGCTGACGAAGACGGAGCTGAAGGCTCAAACGGACGCGCTGAAGCGGTTTCAGCGCTTCCTGCCGATGTTGCAGCTCAAGAAGCAGCAGCTCCAGGGCGAGATCGCCGGCATCTCCGCGAAGGCCGACGCGACGCGCGCTGCCGAGCGCGCGGTGCGCGCCGACCTTGACCGCTGGGTCGGCCTGTTCGCGACGGATCCCGACTTGCTCGCGGGCCTCGTGAAGGTGCGGGAAGTCCGGACGGGCGCGGCCAACGTCGCGGGCGTCGCGATTCCGACGTTCGAGTCGATCGAGACGGACGTGAAGGAGGTCGATCCGTGGGCGACGCCGGCGTGGGTCGATGGCGCGGTGGACGTGACGACGAAAATCCTGTCGCTCCAGTGCGAGCGGGCCATCTACGAGGAGCAGCGCCGCCTCATCGCGGCCGAGCTTCAGCAGACGTCCCAGCGCGTGAACCTGTTCGAGAAGGTGCGGATTCCCGCCTGCAAGGAGGCGATCCGCGTGATCAAGATCGCCTTGGGCGACGAGCAGACCGCCGCCGTCACGCGCGGCAAGATCGCGAAGGGGAGGGACAAGTCGTGATCGTTCCGATGAAGCATCTCGATCTCGTCTGCCTCGCGTCCGAGAAGGACGCGACGCTCACGCGCCTGCGCGCGCTGGGCGCGGTGCACCTCGACCTCGCGTCGGCGAACGGCGCGTCCGTCGCGGCCGCCGAGGGCGAATTCGCCGACGCCGAGAAGGCCGTGCGGCTCATCCTCAAGGCGCGCGGCAGGCAGACCGACCTGGAGATCCGGCCGCGCCCGGTGGCGGACGTCCTGGCGCTGGCCGCCGACCGCGCGACGCTTGTCGCCGAGCAGGAGCGGCTGGAGAAGGAGATTCGCGCCTATGCGCCGTATGGCGACTTCGACCCCGCGCTCGCGGCGAAGCTGCGCGAGACGGTGGCGGGGCTGGAGGATGTCGTCGACCTGCCGGCGAAGCTGCCGGAGATGCGCCTCTCGAAGATGCGGGAGAAGCTTGCGCGCGTGCTGAACCGCGAGGCGATCGACGACGCGAAGATCGCGTCCGCCGACGAGCGGGCGATTCTCGCCGCGTTCCCGGCGATCCGCGACCGCATCGCGTTCGCGCAGGCGAAGGAGCTGCTGGCCGACCGGGGGGCGCTCGCCGTTCTCTCGGGCTGGATTCCCGCGCCGCGCGTCGCGGCGCTGATGGAGGAAGTCCACGGCGGTTCGGGCGACCTGTTCGCGCGGTCGCGGGCGATTGGCTGGGCCGTGCTGCTGCGCGACCCGGAGCCGGGCGAGACGCCGCCGACGCTCGTCGAGCCGCCGCGCCTCTTCCGTCCCGTGAAGGCGCTCTTCGCGGGGCTGGGCGTCGCGCCGGCCTATACGGAGGCGGACGTGTCCGTCCCGTTCATGTGCTATTTCTCGCTCTTCTTCGCGATGCTCGTCGGCGACGGCGCCTATGGGGCGATCTTCCTCGCGGCGACGCTGGCCCTCCGCAAGAAGCTGCCGCGCAGCTGGTTCGTGCTGCTGACGGTCTTCTCGTCTGCGACGATCCTCTGGGGCGTTCTCTCGAACACGTGGTTTGGGGCGGGGCTGCCGTTCCTCGCGTCGCTGCCGACGGTGACGTGGCTCGCCGACCCGAGCTACAACCACATGATGCTCCTCTGCTTCACGATCGGCGTGTCGCACCTCATGCTCGCGCGCATCTGGAACGGCGTCTGCAAGTTCCCCGACTCGACGGCGATCGCCGAGTTCGGCTGGGCGGGTATCCTCCTGATGATGTACCTCGTCACGAATTCGATCGTCGGCATCTTCCCGCGCTTCCCGACGTGGGGACTGTGGCTGGGCGGCGTCTCGATTGCGGCGGTCTTCCTCTTCAGCGTGAAGCCGTCCGAGCTGAAGACGCGCGGCGCGGAGCTTGGGATGCTGCCGCTGAACATCATGTCGGCGCTGGGCGACATCATCTCCTACGTGCGCCTCTTCGCCGTCGGCCTCGCGTCCGTGAAGGTCGCGGAGAACTTCAACAACATGGCGATCGGGCTGGTGGCGGATGCGGACGCGATCTGGGCGAAAGCGCTCCTCGCGCTCGCGATGGTCGCGATCCTCGTCTTCGGGCACGTCCTCAACCTGCTCATGGCGGGGCTCTCGATCCTCGTCCATGCCGTGCGCCTCAACACGCTCGAGTTCTCGAACCACAAGGGCATCACGTGGTCGGGGCTCGCGTTCAACCCGTTTCGCAAATCATAACCTCTCGGTAAACAACAAGGAGAACAGAACATGAATGATGCAGCAATGATTGTCGCGGGCGCAATCGCCTGCTTGGGCCTCTCCGGCGCGGGCTCGGCGCTGGGCACGGGCATGGCCGCGAGTGCGGCTGTCGGGGCCTGGAAGAAGTGCTACGCGGCGGGCAAGCCCGCGCCGTTCCTCCTCCTCTCGTTCGTCGGCGCGCCGATCACGCAGACGCTCTACGGGATGATCCTCATGTTCACGATGTTCCGCAAGCTCGGCGTCGCGGGCGCGGGCATTCCCTGCCTTGTCCTCGGCATCTTCTCGGGCTTCGCGATTGGGGCGTCGGCATTCTTCCAGGGCCGCGCGGCGGCGGCGGCGTGCGATGCGCAGGCCGAGACGAACCAGGGCTTCACGAACTACCTCGCCGCGCTCGGCATCGTCGAGACGGTCGCGATCTTCACGATGGTCTTCACGCTCATCGCGGTCGGGAAAATTGGATAGGCATCCGCGAGTCTTGTCCTTCGCCGCCTTCACCGCCGTCTTTGCGGTGTTGGCGGCGTTCGTCTTCTGGGGCACGTGGTCACTCGACGTCGCGCCGGTCATGCCGGACGACACGATCGTCCACCCGATGGCGTATGCGGACTACTGGGCGAAGTCCCTGCGGAAGTTCCTTTCGTCCGGCAAGTTCATCCCGAGCGACATTCTGTGGGACGGTCTCCTGTTCTCGCCCTACTTCTGCCAGGAGCTGAAGTACGCCTTTTCCCTCTACTGCGCGGGCCTGGGGCTCGCGTATTTCCTGCACGGACGGGGCCTGTCCCCGCTGGCGTCCTACGGGGCCGGGCTGTTGCTCGCGTTCTGCGGCTACTGGGCGTCGCTTTTCTCCGCCGGACACGGCGGTTGGTTCGTCTGGATGACCTATGGCGTCTTCGCTTTCGGGCTGGCCGACCGCGCCGTGCGCAAGGGAAAGCTTCGCCATTGGCTCTTGCTCGGCGCGTGCGCCGCGTGGGGCAGCTTCTACCAACCCGACCTTTGGCTGCTCTTCACGGCGCTGACGGGGCTTTACTTCGTCTGGTGCTGTGTGCGCGAGCGGACGTTCCCGTGGAAGGGCGCGTTGCTTGCGGCGGCCGTCTTCTTCGTGATTGGCGCGCCGAGTTTCCGTTCGGCGCTCGTGAACGACCTCAAGGGCCGTGACGCCCAGATTGCCGCCGGCGAGACGGTTGCCGGCGCATCGGCCGTCGACGAGGCGGAAAAGCGATGGATCTTCGTCACGAACTGGTCGCTGCCGCCGGCGGAGATCGCGGAGTTTTTCATTCCGCGCCTCAACGGCGACACGAGCTGTCCGCTCACGCTCTCGATTGGCGCGCGCGCGGGCACGGGCGTCCGGCCCTACACGGGCGCGCTCGGACGCCCGAAGGACGCGCCGCAGGGCAACTATCGACAGCATTCGCTTTACGTCGGCTTCGTGACGTGTCTGCTCGCCCTCGCGGGCGTCGTCTTCGGCTGGCGAAAGCCGGACGCCCGTTTCTTTGCGGTTGCGGCGGTCTTTCTTTGCGGTTGCGGCGGTCGTCTTCTGCCTCTTTTCGTTGGGGCGGTACTGCGAGCCGGTCTATCGCCTCGTCTACGCCTTGCCGTTCGGCGACTATCTGCGTGCGCCCGTCAAGTGGCATCACCTGACCGAGTTCTGCCTGTGTGTTCTGGCGGCGTATGGCATTGAGGGCCTGTGGAATTTCGCGTGGCTGAAGGGGCGTCGTGGCGTCGCGCTTGTCGGTGCGCTCGTGTTGTTCGGGGCGTTCGACCTCGCGCGCACCGACAGGCTCTACTGCGCACCCGTCGACTTGCGGCGCGTGCGTCAGACGGACAGCGACATGCAGATGAGCGTCTTGCGGCGCGAGGACTTCGCGAATCCGCAGGTGGCGGAGATGGTG
>ONTV01000015.1 GCA_900320855.1 uncultured Lentisphaerota bacterium | reverse complement strand
TCTCCTTTGCCGCCACGCGCCCCTCCCCGCAATGACAATGACGCCCGTTCTCCTCTGATTGTCCACGAATCAACACGAATCTTCACGAATTACGCAGAGATTCGTGTAATTCGTGAAAATTCGCGGACACCCCGCCGGGGCCTGTCCCCATGTCATTCCCCTGACGGGCAATGCGCGAGATGCGCGATTAAGTCGCCGCTTCGCGGCCTTAAGGAGAGATTCATTCGCCGCTTCACGGCTTTAAGTGGCCAACCTGATCGCCTTTGGCGACAGGCGCATTTCCATTCCCGGTCGGATTGTCCGGGCTCCCTCTCTTGAACGAGAATGACTGACGATGACGGTCATGCGGGATAGCCTCCGGCAAGTTGCTTATCCATGGAGTCGGAAACATCTTCCGGCAGCCGCCACATCCCGACATTGCCGCGACAAGGGATGGGAGCAGGCAACTTGCGAATGTTCGAGAGTAGCCACCAGTAGCGGTAGCCTTCGTTCCAAAACTGCGCCTGAACCCGCCAAGGTTCTTCTTCGGGTTCTGCGTCTATCGCCTGGTAGTCCATCACCGCGACGATGTGGCCCGGCCAACGGCTCGCCTCTTCCCATGTTGGGACGATGGCATCCACCCTGTCGCCGTTTAATCGCCGCAACCACGCTTTGATGCCGTCATACTCGGCGCGGCAGAACTTCTTGGAAACGCTCATCGCGCAACGCCCCCGCGCCGGAACGGGCATGCAGCTGCGGTTCTCCACACGCTTCAGCCCCGACATGATCAGGACGGCGTATGCCCCGGTGCAGGTAAAGGCATTGACGATTGGCATAAGTTCCAAAACAGAGCGGATATTCGTACTTTGTGCACGGGCATTTCCGAATCAAACTTCACGCCGCCCATCATGAATTCGCCAGCATCACAATGAACAAATTCTGGAATCCCCGCCTCGGGACACTCCTTGCGAAGGGTCTCAAGAGGAATAAGAGTCTCGATGCCTTGAAGGGTTCCCAAATAAGACATACGCCTTCTCCTGTTATGAAATCACCTTTGCGAGAACGGCCAGCGACGCGGCCTTGATTGCGGGATCAACCGCGCGTTTGGCGAGGTCGGAGAGGGTCGAATGCTTGTCCGAATGGGCCTCGTGCAGCTTCAAACAGCTGATGACCGACTGCGCAAGCTTGTAGGAGAACATCGGCGGCACGGCGTTGCCGATCATCGTAAACTGCTGTTCCTTCGTGCCGGAGAATTCGTACCAGTCGGGGAAGGACTGTAGCCGCGCCGCTTCACGGACAGACAGCCGACGGCGGCGACCGTCTTCCAGCCGGATGCGGTGCATGTCGCTCGTACAGCCCGCGAGATTGCGACAGGTCAGCGTCCGCGCCGGTTCGTCGAGCCGCAAATCACGCGGACGGCTGCAATGCGACGCCTTTTCATACGCGGCAATATAGCGATCCATCGAGGGGGTCAGGAACTCGGCATCATCGGGAACGGTCGCGAGTTTGTCCGCCAGCGCTTCGCCGGACGTCACCTCGTGCATCGTCTCTTCGGGGAACTTGAATCCGCCGCGATGCCCGACGATCACCAGCCGCTCGCGCTTTTGCGGTACGTCGTAATTGGACATGCGGATGACCTTGTACTCGACCTCGTACCCAAGTGCCTTGAACTGCTCAAGGATCGACTGAAAATACTTCTCGTCGAGTTCGGGCAAGCCCTTGACATTCTCGCAAACCCAGATTTTCGGCTGAACCTTGCGAATCGCCGCAATGTAGGCGGGAAATCCGTCCCGTGCATCGTCCTTGCCCTTGCGCTTGCCGCGACGGCTGAACGGCTGACAGGGCGGACCACCGAGAATGACATCCGCTTGCGGGTACTCCGTCTCTCCGGTGAGCATTTCGTTCCGACACTCGGATTGGAGATTGGCCCGATAAGTCTCACAACACTCCGATTTCATTTCGTAGCCAATCGTCTTCACGCCCGCACACTCGAAGCCAAGCGACAGTCCGCCGCATCCGGCAAACAGATCTATCGCGAGATAAGGTCGCTCTTGCGGAAGCTGGAGCGTTTCATTCAAAAACGCAATCCAGCCCCGTTCGGCATGAGGGGAATCGAAGAGGGAAAGCTGTGTCGATTTCTTATCATGCACCGTGATGGTGAAACCGAGATTCTTCAGCCCTTCGACGTCCTTGATCAGGTCACGCTTCGCCGTATCGCCGAGATACAGGCACTTGAACTGATGCAGAAAGCGCGGCCCAAATTCTTCAATCACAGCCTTTTGGAGCTGATTGTGCGCCCCCGTCGAAAGCGCATGTACAACGCCATCGACCGGAACCTCAACCTTGTTGACACGCTTCTTGGAAGTATAGATTTGCCGTAGCGTCTGATGGGCGGCGAGGAACTTTGCCAGAGCCGCATCCCACAAGCCCGTGCCAAAGACCTTGAAAAGCGAAAGCGCTTCGGGGGTCACGCGGTAACGGTAGTTGGGCGAGTTGGTCGCAACACCATTGTCCTCAATGATCGCCGCCGTGCGGAAATGGTGCATCGCCTGCTTGCGAAACGTTTCGCGACTGTTCTCCGCGTACCTCGCCCCGCGATAGTTCTTGCGCAAGAACGTAAGAATGTCGTGAATGCGCGTCCATTCGTTGGTAGCCGCAGACCAGGATGAAGAGGACGAAAGATTCAACAGGGCCAACAGGGAATAACAACAAATGTCACTCTGTTGCTCGGTAGGCATACCGAGCAATTCAAGCACCTTTTTAGATTCCTGTTTTTTCGCCATGTTTTTCCCGTTCGTTTCAGGGCAGAGTTACCCTAAGAAGAAAACACGCACATTATAGCATTTTTGGCCGGATTCAGACAGTAGTCCATGGTTATTGACTTTGCCGCACCCCGCCGGGGCCTGTCCCCAAGCTCCCCCAATGAACAACCAGTTGCCGCTAAGGCAAGCGGGCAACAAGCAACGACCAACAACGACAAGCACAGTATGGCGAAATGATTCCATGACTGTCAACGCCTCGTGGCACGCGCCTGACCTGTCCCGCTACTTGTCCCCGAAAATCCGGCATCAGCGGGGACGGGGCTCTTTGTCGTGCGGCGATATGCTATAATATGCGCATGATGAAGAGACTTGTCAGCAACGGCGGCAGGCGTCCGCGCGGCGATCGAAAGGCGCGAAAGGCATGATCGCGCTTCTCGCCAGCCTTCTGATCGCGACGAACGCGACGCCGCAGGAACTCGTCGCGCAGTGTCGCGCGATGATTCCGGCAGATGCCGAGCTCACGGGGCGGATCGTCCTCCGCAACCGACGGGGCGTCGTCAAGGCCGAACATGGGTATGTCCTCACGCGCACGGCCGGGCGGACGGCGCTCGTCCTCGACGGCCAGCCCTACGCGCAACCGGCCGATCCGGCGCGCGCGGCGGACGGCATCCTCGGCACGGACGTGACGTGGAGCGACCTCGCGCTCGACTACCTGGACTGGCGCGACGTCTCCTTTGACGCGGCACGCGAAGGCGAGACCGTCCATGGGCAGGTCTGCGCCGTCGTCGTCCTGCGCAACGGCACGCGCACCGTGCGGGCATGGATCGACCGCAAGACAGGCGCGCTCCTGCAGGCCGAGGAGTTCGCGGGCGAGCGGCGCCTCCGCCGCCTCTGGGGCGCGCGCCTCAAGAAGTTCGGCGAACGCTGGATGGCCAATGTCCTGGAGGTCGAGACCGAAGGGTCTGGCCATCGTACAAAAATCATCGTGGAGACACTCAAATGAAAAAGCTGCTCAAGATTGTCCTGTGGTCGGCCGTGGCTCTTGTGGCCCTCGCCGTCCTTCTCGTCGCGACGCTGCCGCTCTGGCTCGGCCCGGTCGCGCGCCCGATCGCCAATTGCCTGGGGCCTCGGATCACGCAGACGGACTTCTACCTCGGAGGCCTGTCGCTCAACCCGTACACGGGGCAGCTGGCCGTCCGCGACCTGCGGATCGGGAATCCGGCGGGCTATGCCGAGCCGACCGCGCTGAACCTCGGCAGCCTCGTCGTCGTCCTGGACGGTGCGAGCCTTGCGGGGGACTGCCTCCATGTCCGTGAGGTCACGCTGAAGGACTGCTTCGTCTCCTATCTCTATGGCGGCGAGAACGGCATCGACAACCTGACGCAGCTCAAGATGAACGTCTCCGGCGGCGAGGACAAGCCGACGGCGGACGCGCCGGAAACCGAGACGGCTGACCCCGTCGCGGCGGAGCCGGAGGCGAAGGACTTCAAGGTCATCGTCGATCGCCTGTCGGTTTCGGGCGTGCGCGTGAAGTTCCAGATGCTGACGATTCCCGTGCCGCCCATCACGCTGACGGATCTCGGCAAGAAGTCCAACGGCCTCACGCTCGCGGAGCTGACGGCGCAGGTCTGGGAGGCGATCCTGAAGGGCGCGACCAAGGCCGGCGACGGCGCGGCGGCGCTGGGCGGGATCATCAACACGGCAGCCGGGCAGCTCGGCACCGCGCTCCAGGAAGCCGGCAACACGGCGGGAGACTCGCTGAAGGCGGCCTCGGGCTCGCTTCAGTCGGCCGCCGACGCGGCAGACCAGAGCGTGAAGAAAGTCGGCGAGGACGTGAAACGGACGGCTGACGCCGTCAAGAAGCTCTTCGGCCGCTGATCGGGGCCGTCGGCGCCCGTTGTCCCGACGATGGACATCGCTCTCTCCCTTCTGCCGATCGTGGCCCTGACGGTCGCGTTGGCCGTCTTCAAGGTGAAGGCCCACGTCGCCACCTTCGGCGCGGCCGCCCTTGCCCTCGCGGTCGCGTGCGTCGCCTTTCACGCGAACCTGCCCTGCGCACGCCTTCTGCCGGTGGTGGCGGAGGGCGTTGGCTTTGCGCTCTATCCGATCGGGCTGGTCGTCCTCGCGGCGCTCTTCGTCTACTCGCTCACGGTCGAGTCGGGCGCGATGGTGACGATCCGCGACGGGCTCTCCCGCGTCTCGCCCGACCCGCGCGTCCTCGCGCTTCTCATCGTCTGGGGCTTCGGGAACTTCATGGAGGGCATGGCCGGCTTCGGCACGGCGGTGGCCGTCCCGGCCGCGATTCTCGTCGGCGTGGGCTTTGACCCGGCGAAGGCCGTCCTCATGTGCCTCGTCGCCAACACGACGCCGACCGCCTACGGCTCCGTCGGCGTGCCGGTCGCGATGCTCGCGAAAGTGGGCGGCTGTGACGTGCGCGCGCTTGCGGCAACGGTCGCGTACCTGCAGCTCGCGGTCACGGCGCTGGGTCCGTTCCTCATCCTGCTCGTCTACGGCGGGCGCGCGTCGCTGCGGGGCCTGTTCGGGCTGGCGCTCGTCGCGGACGTCGCGTTTCTCGCCCCCAGCCTCCTCGCGGCGCGCTTCCTCGGGCCGGAGCTGCCGGACGTCCTGGGCGGGCTCGCCGTCCTTGTCGCCGTTTCGCTCGTCGCGACGAAGGGCCGCATCGGCGGTGACGTGCGTGCGCAGGCGCGCGCGTGGGCGCCGTTTGGCCTTGTCGCCGCCCTTCTCACGGGCGCGGCGTGCCTGCCGCCCGACGTGCGGCGGTTCGCGTCGCCGGGCGTGCTGGTCTTGCTGGCGGGCTTTGCGGGCGGCCGTCTGCAGGGGCTTCCTGTCGCGCGGCTCTGCCGCATTCTCGGAAAGACGCTCGCCTCCTACTGGACGGCGTTCGCGACGATCGCCTGCGTCCTCGTCCTCGCACGCGTCATGACGGCGGCGGGCATGGTCGCGACGCTTGCGGACGCGCTGGTCGCGGCGGCGGGGCCGGCCTATCCCTTCGTCGCGCCGGTCGTCGGCGCGCTCGGCGGCTTCGTGACAGGCTCGGGCACGAACGCGAACGTCCTCTTCGGCTCGCTGCAGACGGGCGCGGCGGCGCAGCTCGGCGTTTCGGCGAATCTCCTGGCGGCGGCGAACGTGATGGGCGCGGGCATCGGAAAGATGATCTGTCCGCAGTCCATTGCCATCGGAACGGCGGCCGCGCTCATTCCGGGGCGCGCGGGCGAGATCTTCCGGCGGGCGTTCCGCTGGTTCCTGGCCGTCCTTCTGCTGGCGTGCCTCGTCTGCGGCGGCGGGGCCTTCTTCCTCTAAATCGGCATCTCTTATGGAACGGCATCTGATTGGCATTGGCGGCGTCGGCATGAGCGCGCTCGCGACGACGCTCCTGAAACAGGGTGACGTGGTGACGGGCGCCGACCGGACGCGGGACACGCCCAACGTCCGCTTTCTCGAATCGCTGGGCGTGACGGTCTTTCCGGACGACGGCAGCGGCATTGGCGAGACGACGGACGAGGTCATCGTCTCGACGGCAATCGAGGAGACGAACGCAGGGCTGCGCAAGGCGCACGAACGCGGCATTCCCGTCACGCACCGGGCGAAGGCGCTCGCGCGCGCCCTGCAAGGCTACAAGCTCGTCGCCGTCGTCGGGACGTGCGGCAAATCGACGGTGACGGCCATGCTCGGACACGTCCTCGCCGCATGCGGGCTCGACCCGCTGTGCGTGAACGGCGCGAACGTGCCGGGATGGGACGGGGCCGTCCGCTTCGGGCGCGGCGCGTATGCCGTCGCGGAAGTGGATGAAAGCGACAAGTCGCTCGTCGCGTTCAGCCCCTCTGCCGCCGTCGTCACGAACGCCTCGGCCGACCATTACTCGAAAGAGGAAATGGACGCGGTCTTCGACGCGTTCGTGAAGGACTGCAAAGGCCCGGTCATCGACGGACGAGGGCCGCTGGACGCCTGGCGCTTCGGGCCTCTGGAAGTCCCGGTTCCAGGGCAGCACAACCGGCAGAACGCGGAGCTGGCCGTGCGCATGGCCGTCGCGCTCGGCGTCTCGCCCGAAGCGGCCGTGTCCGCGATGGCGACGTTCAAGGGCGTCGAGCGTCGCCTCCAGCGCATCCACCCCCCCATTCCCCAAACCCCCAAACCTCCAAACCTCCAAACGTCCCTCCTCTCTCCCGCCGTCTACGACGACTACGCCCACAACCCGGAGAAGCTCAAGGCCATGTGGACAACGCTCGCGGAGAAATACCCGCAGGGCGTGTGCGCGATCTGGCGGCCGCATGGCTACGCCCCGCTCCGCAAGATGTGCGCCGCGCTCGCGGCCATGTTCGCCGAGACGATCCGTCCGCAGGACAGGCTTGTGCTGCTGCCGGTCTACGACGCGGGCGGCACGACGGACCGGTCGATCAACTCGACTGCCCTGGTCGAGGCGATTGCGCAGACGGACGCCGCCGTCGGGACGCGGGTGGAACTTGTCCCCGACCTGGATGCGGCGTGGAACTGGTGCGCAGCGCACCGGGCAGCGTTTGGCTGTTTTGTGACGTGTGGCGCACGCGATCCGGGTCTGCCGGTGCTGGCCCAACGGCTTGCGCAGATGGGCTGAAGGCGCCATGACGGTCGTTCATCTCGTTCCGGCGATGGAGCAGGGCGGCGTCGAGACCGTCGTCTGCGACTTGAACCGCGCGCTTGTCCGCGCCGGATGGCGATCCGTCGTCGTCTCGAACGGCGGACGGCTTGTGGCGCAGGTGCGCGAAGACGGCGGCGAACACGTCGCGCTCGACCTCAAGTCGAAGAATCCGCTGACGGCGCCGGCCCGGGCGTGGGAACTGCGAAAGTCGCTGCGCGCCCTCGCGGCGGACGGCGAGACGCCCCTCGTCTGCGCGCATTCGCGCATTCCGGCCTGGCTCTTCGTCCTCGCCCGCCAGCTGGACAAGGCTTCCCATTCGATCATTCGACCATTCGGCCATTCGATTATTTCCTCTTCCCATTCGATCATTCGATCATTCGACCATTCGATTATTTCTTCCTTCCCCTTCCTCACCTACGCGCATGGGGCGAATTCCGTCTCGCGCTACTCGGCCGTGATGACGAGGGGCGACCGTGTCATCACGCCGTCGCGGTTCCTGGCGGACTACCTGATGCGGAACTACCCGGACGCCACCGACCTGAAGGCGCGCGTGCGCATCATCCACCCGGCGGTGGATCTCACGCGCTTCGATCCGGCGGCGCTTGACGCGGACATCGTGGCGCGGCTTCGGAGCGACTGGGGAATCCAGCCGGGCGACCGCGTCGTCATGGCCGTGGGGCGCATCACGCCGCTCAAGGGATTCGACCACCTGATCCGCGATCTCGCGGGACGGCCCGACGTCACGCCCGACGCGGGGTGGGGTGACGCCCTGCGCGCGCCGCAGACGAAGCTCGTCCTCGTGGGCGGCGCGGATCGGGACAAGACGGGACTTCTCGCGGAGCTGAAAGCCCTCGCCGCGTCGCTCGGCGTCGCGGATCGCGTCGTCTTCGCGGGGGCGCAGACGAAGATCCCCGAATGTCTCGCGCTTGCGGATCTCGTCGTCTCGGGCAATGTGACGAAGCCCGAGTCGTTCGGGCTCTCGGTTGCCGAGGCACTGGCAATGAACAAGCCCGTTCGTCTCCTGCGGCGCTTCGGCGGCGCGGCGGAAATCCTTGACGCGGTCGCGTCCGCGCGACAGCCGACGCGGCGCGAAGCCGTTCGCGCCCTGTGCGATTTTGATATAATGTCCCGAAAGACTTTGGCCGTTTACGAGGAGCTTGTCAGGTGATACATTTCAACAGACCCTATATGACCGGAAAGGAGACGGACTACATCCGTCAGGCCGTCGCGGACGGCAAGATTTCCGGCAACGGCGAATTCACGAAGCGGTGCGAGGACTACTTCGAGCGGCGCTACGGCTTTCGCAAATGCCTCCTGACGACGTCCTGCACGGACGCGCTTGAGATGGCGGCGATCCTGACGGGCGTCGGCCCGGGCGACGAGGTCATCGTGCCGTCCTACACGTTCGTCTCATCGGCGCTGGCGTTCGTCCGCCAAGGCGCGACCATCGTCTTCGCCGACAGCCGCGCCGACCAGCCGAACATCGACGAGACGCAGATCGAATCCCTCATCACGCCACGGACGAAGGTGATCGTCGTCGTCCACTACGCGGGCGTCGCCTGCGAGATGGACACGATCATGGCGATCGCGAACCGCCATAACCTGCTCGTCGTCGAGGACGCCGCCCAAGCCATCGACAGCTTCTATCTGTCGCCGTCTCCGGGCACGGGGATTGTCCACGAATCAGCACGAATGAACACGAATGACACGGCCTCCATTGGCGAAAATTCGTGTGCATTCGTGGACAACCCGGTCTCGTCCGCGTGTGGAAGGCCACTTGGCTCGATCGGGCATCTGGCCGCGTTCTCCTTCCACGAGACGAAGAACATCATCTCCGGCGAGGGCGGGCTTCTCGTCGTCAACGACGAGCGGTTCGTGCGGCGCGCCGAGATCATCTGGGAAAAGGGAACGAACCGCGCCGAGTTCTTCCGTGGCGAGGTGAACAAGTACGGCTGGGTTGACACGGGAAGTTCCTTCCTGCCGACGGAAGTCGTCTCGGCGTTCCTCTGGGCGCAGCTCGAACACCTCGACGAAATCCAGGCCGAGCGCAAGCGCCTCTGGGAGCGGTACTGGGATTTCTTCACCCAAACGTCCAAACGTCCAAACGCCCAAACGCCCAAACTTCCTGTCATCCCACCTTCCGCGACGAACAACGCGCACATGTTCTACGTCCTCTTCCCGGATCTCGCGGCGAGGACGGACTTCATCGCGAAGATGCGGGCGCGGGACGTCCTGACGGTCTTCCACTATCTGCCGCTCCACTCCTCGGACTTCTACCGCACGTATCGCGAGACGCATCGACCGATGGACGAGGCCTCGGTGGCGCGCGCGCTGCCGAACTGCGACCGCTATGCCGACACGCTCGTTCGTCTGCCGCTCTACTGCGGCCTCGCGCCCGACCAGGACACGGTCTTCGCCGCCCTCAAGGAATCGCTGGCTTCTTGAGCTGAAGTCCGCGAATCAACACGAATGGACAATCCAACGCTCCCCGTTCGCGATGTCGCGTTTAGCTGCGACGACAATGGCGCGAAGTTCCTTTGCGTGACGGTCGGCTCGCTCCTCGCCCACTACAAGGGCGCGGCGCCCCTTCGCATCAACGTCTTCGAAGGCTTCGGCGGCCACTCCGCCGCCAGCAAGGCGAAGCTGCGCGCGGTCGTGGACTCCTTCAACCAGGCGGTCGCCCGTGCGAATCCGCGCCCAGCAGAGGCCAGGTATTCCGTCCGCTATCACGATGTCGAGCCGTTCCTCGCCCCCTACCGGGACATCCTGAAGGATCGTCCCGGCTCGCGCTGGAATGTCTTCACGTGGACGCCCGTCTTCACACCGCAGATCCTCGCGGACGCGACGGGGAACGTCGCGCATTTCGACATCGACATGCTCTTCAACGACGACGTGTCGAAAATCCTTGACCTGGATCTGTCCGGCGACCTCATCGCAGCCGTCGCGGAATACGGCAAGGGCGATCCCGTCATCACCGAGGCCGTCTGGGGCAAGGGCATCCTGCCGCCGTCGGTCACGCGCTACTTCAACACGGGGACGATCGTCTTCAACGCGGCGGCGTGCCGAGCCGAGCGGACATGGGAGAAGATCCTCGCCTGGTATCGCGACCACTACGCGATCGCCGACCGCATCGAGCAGGACGCCTGGAATGCGCTCTACCACGACCGGACGCGCCTCCTGCCGCTTCGGTGGAACTTCCACGATCGTCTGATCAAGAGCTACGTGACGCGCGATCTCCAGTCGCCGCTCTGGCAGGGAAACCCGCCGAAGGACTGCCTGGAGGCGGCGCTCGATCCGGCGATCCTCCATTTCTGGGGCCCGAAGAAGCCGTGGAAGCCCTGCCACCGTCCCTACCGCAAGCTCTACCACGCGGCAATGAAAGCCGTCGGGCAGACGCCGCCGCGCGAGGAGCTTCTGGGCTGGTGGCAGGACATGCGCACCCGTCGTCGCCTCGCCCGCCTTCGGCGGCGGCTGCATGACCTCGCGAACCGCGCGTCCTAGGCGTTTCGCTCTTTTCGTTTCGCAAGTTGCGAAATCGCCCGGCCGTGTGGTATACTACTCGCCTATGAGAAGTCGGAATCCGTTTGTCACGCAGGGGTACATCGATCCGGCCCATTTCTGCGACCGCGAGGTTGAGACGCGGCAATTGCTGGACGATCTCTCGAACGGGCGCCACGTGACGCTGATGGCGCCGCGCCGCTATGGCAAGTCTGGGCTGATCCAGCATGCGCTTCGGACACCGGAGGCCGACTGCGTCTTCGTCTATGCTGACCTGCTCGCGACGACAAACCAGGCGGATTTCGTCCGCGTGTTTGCGAACGCGGTCGTGGGTGCCCTGGATTCCCGCCTGGAGAAGGCGGCTTCGACGTTTGCCGCCTTCTTCAAGAGTGTGCGCCCCAAAATGAAAGCCGATTCGGACGGAGGTGTGGGCAACGGGCGGCGGGCTATGTCGTGTATGACCGCCTGTTTGGCGAGTACCTGAGGAACTGCCCATGATGGGGAGGGCACGATGACAAAAGGCGAGAGACTGTGGCGGCGGCGCGTCCGCAACAAGGCGCTGAAGCACGCGCTTCTGACGCCCGTCGAGTGGCTCGGCATTGGGCTTGCCCTCTCGCTGATCGTCTGGATGCCGTGGCGGCTTCTGCTCGCGTTCTGCGACAGCCTTTCGGCCGGGATGTACTTCTTTGACCGACGCGGCAAGCGGCGCGCGCTCGAAAACCTCCACATCATCCGTGGCCGATGCGTCGGGCTGGAGGGAACGACGAAGTTCAACCCAGACGCGGGCCCGTACCGCCCGACGGCGGCCGAGGCGCGCATCATCCGCCGTTCCTACCGCAACATGGCGCGGACGGTCGGCTATGCGTTCTGGACGCTTGTCCGCGCGCGCGTCCGCTGCGCGCACGTCGGTGAGATGTCCGCCGAGGGCAAGGCGTTCCTCGCGACGAACCGTCCGGCCGTCACCGTCTCGGGCCACATGGGCTGCTGGGAGATCCTGTCGCAGCTCGCGTTTCTGGAGGGGCACAAGATGATGTCGGTCGCGAAGGGAATCGGCACGCGCGGCATGACGAAGCTCCTCATGACGGCACGGCGCTCGATCGGGCAGGAGATCGTCTCGGCCGAAGGCGCGTTCAAGCCGCTCATGGCGGGCATCAAGGCGGGCAAGTCGCTTGGTCTGCTCGTCGACCAGAAAGTCGCGCCGGAAAAGGGCGGCGTGTGGATTCGCTTCCTCGGCAAGCCCTTCCCCGTCTCGGCCGCGCCCGCCTTCTTCGCGGCGAAGGCGAAGGCTCCGATCGTCGTCGCCTGGTCGCGACCGCTCAAGGACGGTCGCTATCGATGCGAGATTGTGGACGTCATTTCGTCCGAGGTGGCACGGGACGTCTGGGCGACGACGCAGCGATGCGCGGCCGACCTCGAAAAGGTCATCCGCCGCCACCCGTCCTGCTGGGTTCTCAACTACAACTACTTCCGTGAGCCGGTCACGCCTGAGGCTCTCCAGACGTTGGAGGCGCGCGAGGCGAAGTCGAGCAAGGGCAACGCATCCACCTCCCCATGACCTACGCCCTTCATATCGCTCAGGCAAGTCTGATGGCGGGCGTGGCAGTTTTGCTGATGGCGCTCGCCGTCCGTCGGCGCGAATGGCGCGGCGGCTTCATGGCGCTGGGCTTCGTCTTCCTCGGCGTGGCCATCAACGAGCTGGATCCGTTCTGGAAGCGCCTCTCCCTGCCAGACCTTGACGAGCCGGAGCTGCTGCCGATTGCCGCCTCGCTTGTGCTCGCGGGCCTCTGCGCCCTGCGCTGGCACGGCTCGACATGGGGCGCATTTGGCGAAGTCATCCTTAACCGGCGATTCTTCCTGCTTGCCTGGGGGCTTCTGTTCGTCTCGCTTCTGCCGAACGTGGTGCGGAACAGGCATCTCTGGCAATTGCTGGCCCCCGTCGTCTCCGACACGCGGATGCTTCGAGATTTTGCGCAGGAGATGACGAAGGCCTTCGGACACTTTCTCCTCATCAACTGGATTGTCCTTTTCCTCAAGGACGAGTGGCGACGACTCGTTCATCAGATGTCGCCGCATGAGCATCTGCTTCAGGAACAGCCCCTGGTCGAGATTGGCCAGGGCGCGCGGCGCATCTGCTATCGGCTTGGCGAGACGGGGTTCTGCGTCAAGTTCCTGCGCGACCCGTCGGACACACGCTCGGGACGGAAACTCGGGTGGCGCTTTCGGCAGATGCTGAAGAACGGGCGCTTCGACCGGCGGCTGAACGTCAACTGCCTAGAGGCCGAGGCGATGGAGAAATACCGCCACGAGGCCGGGCCTCTGGTCGCCGCCGCATTCCCGGAAGTCGTCGAGGTCGTCTTCGACGAGCGACGCGGCTATGGTGTCCTGATGTCGCTTGTGACGAATGCGGACGGCTCATTGGTCATCCGAACCGAGTACGAGATGAAGAAGCGAGGCGACACGGCCTTCGCGGCCCGTTGCTGCCAACAGCTGGAGGCCTTGCTGAACGAACTGGCGGACGCTTCGGCGCCGTTTTTCGAGCCTCGGAACGTGCAGATCCAGTTCCTTGCCGATGGCTCGACACGCCTGCGGCTCATCGACTTCGAGCCGGTGGACAAGAAGCTCATCCCGCTGACGGAAGTCGTCCCGTTCATGCGCCGCCGAAATCTCCAGCGCAAGGCGCGTGCCTACCTTCAGGATCTCCGCGCCGAATACGGCCTGCCGTGACGCCCACGGCGCTCTCGCCGCCCCAGTCCTGAATCCCTACCGCTTGCCGCCGGCGAGGGTTTCCGCACAGTTGAGATAGTAGGCGCGGATGCGCTCGTAGGCGTTGAGGACGTCGAGCTCTCCGAGGACGCGAATCGACGAGCCGGGGTCTTCCGGGCCGATGCGCCCGAGCTGGACGCGGCGGCACTCGCGGATGAAGTCATGCAGTTCCGAACAGCGCCGCTGGAGGGCCGCCAGGTCGAACGACACGCGCGGCGAGCTGATAAGCGGCGTGACGTCCGCCGCAAACGCCGCCACCTTGTCGTGTACCTCCAGGAGCAGCGCCTCCGAGACGGCGGAGATCTGCTGCTTCTGCTTGCGCAGACGCTTGACGACTTTCAGGACCTGCGCGCACTCGTCCGAGACGGACTCCAGCTCGTCCGTCAGGCGCAGGAGCCGCCGCGCACGCTCCGCGACGTCCCAAGACAGGCGCTTGGACATGATCGAGCCGAGGAACTCCGTCACCTCGCGCTGGACGTTGTCGAGGATGTCCTCGCGGTGGACGATGTGCTTCTCCGGGCCTTCGTCGTCCGCCGTCGCGCCGGAAAGCACCTTGCGCGCGCAGTCGAGGAGCTCGAGGTTCGACTGCTTCATGAAGTCGATCTCGCTCAACGCCTGGTCGCACGCGATCACGGGCGAGATCTTCGCGCCGATCTTGAGCGCCGAGAGGTGCGGCTTCTCGTTCTCCGGCTGTTTGATCAGCCGCTCGACAAGCCGGCAGAACGGCTTCACGAACGGGAAGAAGAGGATGCCGCGACAGACCGCGAAGACCGTGTCGGTGACGGCAATCGGCGCCATCATGTGCGTGTACGCCGGCACGTCCTGCCCCGAGACCGTCATCGTCTCGGCGACGCTCCAGTTCGGGAAGAGCGCCTGGCCAAGCTTCACGAAGAGCGGGAAGAACCAGATGAGGACGAGCGAGCCGAGGGCGTTGGAGAGCGTGTGCGACAGGGCCGTCCGCTTCGCGTCCGCCGTGCCGCCGATCGCGGCGATCCAGCCCGTCGCCGTCGTGCCGATATTCGCGCCGAAGAGGACGGCGATCGCGACCTCATAGGTGATGAGGCCCTGCGTCGCGAGGGCCATCGCGATCGCGATGGTCGCCGCCGAGCTTTGGATGACCGCCGTGAGGAGCGTCGCCACCGCCGCGACGAGAAAGACGTCCGCCATCGTGTGCGCGCTCATCTCCGTGAAGACGTGCGCGAAGTCGGGGTTCTGGCGGATGGGCGCAACGCCCTTCGACATGAAGTAGAGGCCGAGGAAGACGAGGCCGAGGCCGAGGATCGTCAGCCCCAGGTGATGGACGCGCTCGCCCCGGAAGAAGAAGTACATGATGCCGCCCGCCGCAAGGCCGCAGAAGCCGAGCATCTGCGGGTCGGGCGCATAGGCGATGATCCAGATCGTCGCCGTCGTGCCGATGTTCGCGCCGATGAGGACGGCGAACGCCTGCGGCAGCGTCATGATCGCCGTCGAGACGAAGCCAACGAGCATCACCGTGATGATCGAGGAGGACTGGACGAGGATCGTCGAGACGATGCCGGAGCCGACGCCGACGATCCGGTGGCTCGTCGCCTTCGCCATGAACTTGCGGAGGCCGCCGCCCGCCGCCGCCTGAAGCCCCTCGGAGAGGTGCTTCATGCCGAGAAGGAAAATGCCAAGCCCCCCGAGGACCGTCAGGAGGATCGTCAGGACTTCTTTCACGAGAACTGTTCCTTAATGCTGGAAATTAGCGGGCCGACTTGTCTGCGCCCAGGCCCAGGCGTTTCAGCGCCGCCTCGATCCGCCATGGATAGAACATCCCGTACATGCCGATGACCGCGAGGACATAGGCAAAGGCCACGAGGATCTGCACGGGGGCGAAGCCTCCGTCAGGCAGATGCGGGCGGAGAAGCGGGAAGAGTTCGGACGGGATCAGCATGAAGATCCCCATCACGGCGCGCGTCAGGAGGTTCTTCGGCATCCAGATGATCGTCAGGTAGGACAGCACCGCCGCCATGATCCAGACCTGACCGGGAAACCGCTTCAGGAGCATGTCAAAGACGTCGATGCCAATCGTGTGGCATTCATACGCAGTCCAGAACCACGCGAAGACGACGAGGAACCAAGTCAAGGCCTTTTTGAAATTCATCGCCGCGTATTATACCAAAAAGCCGTCCCCCGCGCCGTGCAGAACAGATGCGAAGGGGAAACGGCGCGCGGCGCGAATCGTCACGCATGCGACAACTGCTGGATCGCGCGGATCGCCGCCTCGGGATCCGCCGCGCCGCAGACGGCGCGGACGACCGCGAAATTGCGCGCGCCCGCCGCGAGGACGGACGGCAGCGTCTCCCGGTTGAGCCCGCCGATGGCGACGGCCGGGAACGGAACGGACGCGATCATCTGCGCCGCCGTCTCGACGCCGAGCGTCGGATCGGGAATCTTCTTCGTCGGCGTCGCGAAGACGGGCCCGACGCCGATGTAGTCGGGCTTCTGGCCAATCGCCGCGCGCGCCTGGTCGGGATTGTGCGTCGAAAGCCCGACGATCCGAAGCGACGGATAGCGGCAGCGCACCTCGGCGACGGGCATGTCGCCCTGGCCGACGTGAACGCCGTCCGCCCCGACCTCCGCCGCAATGAACGGATCGTCGTTGATGATGAGATTCGTCCGCGATCCCGCCGTGATCCGCCGAAGCGCCTTCCCGACCGCGACGATCTCCTCGCGCGGACGGTCTTTCATGCGCAGCTGGACCATCCGGACACCCGCCCGAACCGCCGCCTCGCAGCAGCGCTCGTAGCCGACGACCGGATCGGTCATGACGAGATAGAGGCCGAAGTCTTCCATGGCAAAAAGCCGAACTCTCCTCACTTACTCCTTCCTACTTACTCCTTACGCAGGTCTTCTGCCACGATCTGGGCAATCTTGCGGCCGCTCTTGAGCATGCCGCCGAAGATCGGGCCCATGCGGAAGCCGCCCTGGACATTGTTCGCGGCCATGCCGGAGGCGTAGAGGCCCGGATAGAGGCGCTTCGTGTTCACGACGGTCGTGCGCTCGCCGTCCGCCATCCACATCGGCTTCTCGCCGAGGATGCCGCCCGTCGGGGAATCGATCTTGACGCCCGCCTTGTGGACGGCCTTGTTGATGATCTCGCTCGGATGTCCCGTGCCGTCGATGAGCGCGCGCGTCGTCACAACGAGCGGATCGACGTGCATCTCCAGCCGCGCAACGGGGTTCCAGTTGATGACGACGCCCGAGACGACGCCGTCATGCATCACGATGTCCTCGACCTTGACGGTGTTGAAGATGACTGCGCCCGCCTTGCGCGCACCAAAGATGAGCCCGGAGGCCATCTCGACGGAATCGACGGTGTGGTAGTCGTCATTGTACGGCAGGGTCGTGATGCCGAACTCGCGCAGGATCTCCGCCGCGTCGTTCTGCACCGTGACCTCGTTCATGAGCATGCCGCCGCCCCACGTGCCGCCGCCGGGCGCGAGCTTCGACTCGTAGACGCAGACCTTGAAGCCCGCCTTCGCGAGATCGTGCGCCGCGACGAGTCCGCTCGGACCCGCGCCCACGATGGCGACGTCAATCGCCAGGTTGTTCTGGAGCTTCTCGAAATACCGACGCACGATCGCGCCGGAGATGACCTCTTCCATGACGGCATTATCTGCCATGACTGCTCTTCCTTTCCTACGCGGGAATGACCCCGTTCAGGTTCAACCGGTCTTTTCTCAGCCGACGCGCACCGCGCGCGCCTGGCACCCGGATAAGATGGCGCGTAGTATAGCATTTTCGCCCGCGTCGAGGCAACTGGGCACGGCCGTCAATCGCGGAGGCGGAAGGCCTCGATCGCCGCCGCCTTCTTCGTCACGGGGTCGAAGTCGATGATCGCGCCCTCCAGCGTCGAAGGCCCGGAGGCGACCTCGAAGCGCGCCGGGATGCCCGTCGTGAACTTCTTCGTGACGGGCTTCAGGTCGCGGCCGATCGACGAGACGTAGGGCCCCGTCATGCCGAGGTCGGTGATGTAGGCCGTCCCCTGCGGCAGCAGCCGCGCGTCCGACGTCTGCACATGCGTGTGCGTTCCGACGAACGCCGTCACGCGCCCGTCGAGGTAGTGCCCGAGCGTCATCTTCTCGCTCGTCGCCTCCGCGTGGAAATCGACGAAGACGGGGACGTCCTTCGGCATTTCGGCAAGCGCACGGTCGGCGGCATGGAATGGACAGTCCACCGGGTTCATGAAGACGCGTCCGTGCAAGTTGAGGACGGCAAAGCGAAAGGTCGGGCACGTGACGAGGCACCAGCCCTTGCCGGGGCATTCGGCGGGGAAGTTCGCGGGACGGACGAGGTTCGTGATCGAGCCAATCTGGCCGGCGAAGTCCTTCTGCCCCCATGTGTGGTCGCCGAGCGTAATCGCGTCGGCCCCCGCCGCGAAGATTTCCTCCGCAAGCGCCGCCGTGATGCCCGAGCCCGCTGCGCAGTTCTCGGCGTTCACGACAACCGCCCCCAGCCCGCGTTCGGCGCGGACCGCCTTCAGATGCTGCTGAAGCATGCGTCGGCCCGGGCCGCCCACGACATCGCCAATCATCAGGATTCGCATACGCCGCCCCCATTCCTACGAACGTTCGATGTCACGCCGGAGAAACGCGACCCGCGCCAGCAAGATGATCAGCGCGCCAACGAGGTAGAACAACGCGAGCGACGCCATCGAATAGGACATGTTGCCGTGGAACGCCTGCGCGATCCACGGCAGGACGGTCGAGGACAGCGAGCCGAAGAGAAATGCAATGCACATCATGATGCCGACACCCGAGGCGTGGTAGCGCGGATTCACGACATCGAAGAACGAGGCCATGAAGTTCGAGTCGTAGACGCCGCGAAAGACGCCGAAGCCGAACATCGCGACACAGCAGAGAACGAATGACGGCGTCAGCGCCATCCAGGCGATAAATGGAATCGCGAAGCCCAGCCCGACCAGACCGAGCTCCAGCCGAATGCCCGGGCGGCCTTTCGCCACGCGGTCGCCGATCCGGCTGCCCGCGAGAATGCCGATGACCGCGCCCAGATAGTGCCAGAGGACGGCGTGCAGCCCCGCCCACTGCCGCAGGAAGGGGCAGTCGCCCAGGAACGCAGACTGGAGATGCGTCGGCATCCAGTTCTTGAATCCGATGTCCACGTAGATCATCATCGCGAGGCCCAGCGCGACGCAGAGCGCCGTCGGCTTCGCGAAGACCGCGCGAACGGCCTCGCCGATCCGGGGCTTGTCCGACGTCGCCGCGCCCGCCACCGTCACGGGCTTCGTGTTGCGCAGGAAGAGCGCCAGCGCGACAGACCACGCGAGGCCAAGCCCGCCGAGGATCCAGAACGGCGTCCGCCAGCTCTCGCCGCCACGCCCCGCGAGAAAGCCCGCCAGGCCGCCGCAGCCGACAATGCCGATGTAGAGCCCAAGCTGAAGAATCGACATCGCCGTCGCGCGCGAATCCTTGTGGAGCTGCGAGACAAGCGAACTCGCCGACGGATAGTAGAACGTCTGCCCGAGGCCGTTCAGGACGCCGTAGGTGACGATGAGCAGCCCGACCGAGGCGACGAACCCGGAAAGGAAGATGCCGAGACAGAAAACGGCGACGCCGACCGTCACCATCCACTTGCGGCTCAGGAGATCGGCCGTCAACCCCGCAAACGGCACGCAGAGGCCATACGTCATCGCGAACACCGTCCCCACGACACCAACCGCAACCTTGTCGACGCCCAACGAACCACAAATCGCCGGGACGGACGGACCGAAGAGCTGGCGCGTCCCCTGCTGGAGGAAAAAGGCCACCCACAGCAAGGCGAGCGCCGTCCACTTGTAGTCGATCTTCTTCATAGGTTCGGTATTATAACATAATCCCCTGCCAGCCCCGGCAACCGTCCCCTCGGCCGCGCGCCGCCGCGTAGGCGAACGCGAGCTCGTTGCGCGCGAAGACGCGCCGCCGCTTCGCTTTCTCGATGACAATTCCAAACTTCTCCGGCTCGCGCGCAATGGGACTGTGCACCGTGAGCGCAAAGCGATGCCAGAAGCAGCTCTGGATGAGCCCCTTCTTCGCGAGGCCCTTCACGTACCGCTCGGCCGCGCGCTGCTCGGCCTTCGTCTCCGTCGGGAAGTCGTACATGAGGTAGGCATGGACGAAGATCTCCGCCGCCTGGAACGCCCGCAGCACCTTCTCGGCCGAGGCGAGCGTGATGCCCTTGTTCATGAGCGCGAGGAGCCGGTCGTTCGCGCACTCGAGCCCGCCCGTCACGCAGATGCAGCCTGCCCGCGCCATCTTCTTCGCGAGGGCTGGCGTGAACGCCGCGTCGAAGCGGACGTTCCCCCACCACTCGACCTCCAGCCCGCGCCGCAGGATCTCGTCGCAGACGGCGCGCACGAGCGCGGGCGGCATCGCCTCGTCGACGAAGTGGAAGCGGCGCAGGCCCTGACGCGCGAACGCCTCCAGCGTGTCGGCGACGGCGGTCGCCTCCGGCATCTGGAAGCAGCCGATGTACGGCAGACGCACGTCGCAGAACGCGCACCTGTGCCAGTAGCAGCCCCGCGCCATGACGAGCTTCACCCACTTGCCCGAATTCCAGAGGTTGGTGACGTAGTTGTCCGTCTCGACGACGTCGAAGTAGTCGTCCCAGTCGATGCCGTCGTAGCAGGGCGCAACGAACGGCGGCACGTCCACGGGCGCGTCGTCCGCGAGCCCCGCCGCCTCGCGCAGCAGCGGCGCATATCCCTCGTCGAACAGGAATCGGTCGAAGTACCGCAGGGGCCGCGTGTCCGTCATCTCCCGGAGCTCGGTCGAGACGTAGCCGCCGCCAAGGAGGAGACGGACGCCCGGATACCGCCGCTTCACGTAGCGGGCGATCTTGAACGCGCCGACGAGCGTGCCGGGGAACGGACACGCCACGCCGACGAGATCGGGCTTCACCTCGTCCATCGCCGCCTTGAGATGGCGTTCGAGCGGCACGTCCAGAATGCCGCGCCGACGAACGCGGCGCTCAAGTTCGCCGAAGTCCTCGACCGCCTGGCAGAGATGCTCGGCGTAGCGCGAGAAGCCGAATTCGGAATCGACGCCGTCGCGGATGCCCCGCGCAAGATCGTCGATGATCTCGCTGGCCGCGCGCTTCTCCTCCAGCGGTGCCGGGCCGCCCAGGAACTCCAGAAGCTCGTCCGTCGTCTCGTTCCCGTAAGCGAGGAGAATGTCGCGGACGACCTTGATCGAGAGGTCACGCTGCTGCACGTCGATGCCCCGCGCGCGCAGGAAGCCCGTCAGGTGCATCGTCGCCGGATACGGGGTGTTCGTCTGCAAAAGCGGCGGCGTCAGCAGGAGCAGCCGCTTGCGGTCGCACGTGGACGCGGCTTTAGGCAAGGAGTTCACGGAACGAGTCGATGACGCGCGTTGGGTGCGCGGATTCCAGGACGGCACGCGAATTCGTGCCCGTGATCGCGACGACGTCCATCCCCGCCGCCTGCGCCGCCGCGATGCCGTTGAGCGCGTCCTCGAAGACGCAGCAGGCGGACGGCTCGACGCCCAGCCGTGCGGCGGCCGCGAGATAGCATTCGGGCGCGGGCTTGCCGCGCACGTACTGGGAGGAATCGACGACGGCGGCGAAGAACGCGCGCAGACCAAGGCCGTCGAGGACATAGTCGACGTTGTCCATCGTCCCACCCGTCGAGACGGCGCAGGGGATGCCGTCCGCCCGCGCAGCGGAGAGGAAATCGACAAGGCCGTCGCGCGCCACAAGATGCGGACGGTAGATCTCGCGGTACAGGGCCTCCTTCTCGCGGAGAAGCGCCGCCGCACGCGTCTCGTCAATCGGCGCGTCGAACATGCGCGCAAGGTAGTCGCGACCGGGCGCGCCCATCCACGCGACGACCTGCGCGTCCGTCAGGTGCCCGCCATGGCGGCGCGCGAATTCCAGCCAAGCCTGGACATGGTACCGGCAGTTGTCCACCAGCACGCCATCCATATCAAAGAGATACGCCCTTTTCGTCATAGGCAGATAGTATACCATTATTCGGATGCCGGGATTATGCTATAATATCCGCACCCTTTGGAGAGGTGGCGGAGCGGTCGATCGCGGCGGTCTTGAAAACCGTTGACCTGCAAGGGTCCGGGGGTTCGAATCCCTCCCTCTCCGCCAATCTGCGTTACAAACAGAGAGCACGGGATATGCCCCGTGCTTTTTTCTTTTTATACCAAAAAACGACACAGAAATTACTATATTTCTTTACCGTCTCTATAATTCCTCATGCTAAGGACATGGCCAACAGATGCTTTTGAATATGTCGTGAACCAGGGTCGGAGATGTATCGTTTAATAGGATAAACGAATGGATCAATTGAACGATATGGCACGAAAACTGGCGGTCGGATGGTTTGACAACGAGTCCTTTGTGGACTCGTGTGCGCGTTATGTTTCACGGATCAAGGAGGTCTTCTTCGCGTGGCCGGGCGTGACCGCCAGCCGCCCGATGGATGACTGGACGCCTGCGCGGCGTGAGCGGATCGTCTCGGATCTCCGCTGGGCACGGGAGAACGGAATCGAACTCGACGCGATCTTCAACGCGAACTGCTATGGCGACATCGCGATCTCGGAAACACTCGCCGATCATGTGACGGCGATGCTGAAGGAGATGGATGCCGCCGGACTGTTCCCCGAACATCTGACCACGACATCTCCGTTCATCGCCACTGTTGTCCGGCAGCGTTTTCCGTCCGTAAAGATTCGTTTCAGCATCAACATGGATATCGCCAGTGAGATCGCCCTCAAATACGTCGATGAACTGTACGACGAGTTCTATGCGGGACGGAACGATCATCGGCGGCTCGATTATGTGAAGCGCATGGGGACATGGGCACGTGAGCATGGCAAGCTGATGGGCATCCAGGCAAATCCGGGATGTCTGCGGAACTGTCCGTTCCACCAGTTCCACAACAACCTCCACGGACACAATCGAATGGGGCAGTCTGTTGCGGGCGAGAAGTTCGGCTTTTCGGTCTTCCGCTGCCGGACGAATTTCGAGCGCGGCAACTACGAGGATTTTCTCCGTGCGATTTGGATCCGTCCGGAGGATCTGCCGCTTTACGAGCCGTATGTCGGCGTCGTCAAGCTGGCGACGCGGCGACATCCGAATCCGGCGAAGATCGTCGCGGCCTACGCAACCTGTTCTTATGACGGCGATCTGGCGGAGATCATGGATCCCTGCTACAAGTTCCCGATGATCATCGACAATCAGCGACTGGGGGCCTCGCCGCTCTGGCCCGAGGTCCGCGACTGCCGTGATGCCGACAACTGCACGAACTGCGGGAAGTGCTCCGCCTTGTTGAAGACCTGCGCTCGCGAGCGGAGCGACGGCGCGGCAGGTATGACAACTGAATTCGTGAGGTTTTTCAAAGGTTGAAACAGGACGGCAAAGAGACGGTTTCTGATGGCGCGCGTTTCCGGATGACCGTTCTGGTCGGGCTCGTGATGGCGGCGGCCATTGCGAGCTTCGTCCTATGGGGCGATGCGATTGACGCCTGGACACGTGCGATTCTGGGGGACCGGGGTGTGAGCCGACTGGTTGTGGCTGGAATTCTGTTCGCGCTTCTTGCGTCTGACATCGTGCTTCCCGTGCCGTCGACGCTGGCCAGCACGGCCTGTGGTCTATTGTTGGGACCCATTGTCGGCTTCATCGTCTCGTTCGCGGCCATGTCGGTGAGCACGACGAGTGGATACGAGGTTGGCGTTCGGTGTTCGGGCTGGGCACGGCGGATGATCGGCGAAAATGACTGCGCCTGCCTTGAGCATCTTCAGACGAAAGGCGGGCGCGGATTCCTGCTCTCCTTGCGGCCAGTTCCTGTACTGGCCGAAGCCTCGACGGTATTCGCTGGAATCGGACGAATGCGGCGACTCCCGGCCTATGTGCAAATAGGTGTTGGCAATGCCGCTGTCTCCGCGGTCTATGTTGCCACTGGTGTGTATTTCTTTTTATAGTTTTCGATTTCCCTATAGCGATTTTCGCAGCATAGCGGCATAAAAGCGTGGCGCGCGCGCGAGTTTCCAGCGCAACGCTGGCTTGTTCGCGATAGCGCGTGAGGGTTGCTGAAGCGGGCTTCAGCGGGGGAGTTGAAACTGTCAGGCGTTATCCTTATACTTCCTTGTGAATCAAATCAAGGATCGAGAGGGTCACTTGTGAATCAAATCAAGGATCGAGAGGGTCAGTCCCTAATGGTGGAGTAAGAGTGGTGGAGTAGCTCACGAGACCCACCTCCTTCCCTTGGCCGCAAGGCGATACTTCCGCTGCGGCGAATGA
>ONTV01000051.1 GCA_900320855.1 uncultured Lentisphaerota bacterium | reverse complement strand
CAGCTCTGCCCGTGGGGCAATCCCCTTGTCCCGCAGATGCAGGAGGCCCAGCAGCGGTTTGCGGAGTCCGAGCCGGACGCGGGCATGGCCGTCCTCTGTGACGTCGGCAACAATCACGACATCCACCCGAACGACAAGCAGGTCGTCGGCCTGCGGCTTGCGCTCTTGGCGCTCAAGCGCGACTACGGCTTCACGGACCTTGTGGCGGACTCCCCGGTCTTGCGGTCGTGGCGGGTGGAAGACGGCAGGTTCCTGCTGGACTTCGACCACGTGACGCAGTGGAGCGTCTACGACCCGGATTGGCGCACGCAGCGAGATGTGACGAACAGCCGCGACTATGGCTTTGAAGTCGCGGGTGCGGACGGCGTGTGGGTCAAGGCCCAAATCGGGAACTTTCGGCAGGCGGAGGACTCGGTTCGACCCGAATACCGAGGGCAGATCACGAATCGGACGCTCGTCGTCTTCGCTCCGGAGGTGCGCGCGCCGCGTGCCTTGCGTTACCTCCATTCCGCGCCTTGGCGCGGCTTCCTCATGAACGAGGCGGGGCTTCCTGTCGGCGCGTTTCACGTTGATCACCCCTCGGTGCGAATCGAGCCGCGCGATGCGCCGGAGACGTGGTTTCACATCATTGGCGGCAACGCCTCGAAGGAAGGACTTTCGGCGGATGTGCAGGCGATTGCCGCAGCGGGGCTCGGCGGCATCCAGTTCTTCCATGGCCGTGCGGTGGGCCTCGACCCGAAGCCCTGGCCGGGCGTGAAGGAGCAGATCCCCTGCCTGAGCCCGAAATGGGGTGACCTCGTGGCGCACCTGGCCGACGAATGTGCCGCGCGGGGGCTTTCGTTCAAGCTTCAGAACTGCCCCGGCTGGTCGATGAGCGGCGGTCCGTGGGTGCCGAAAGAGAAGGCGATGCGAACGCTCGTTGCCTTTCCGCCGGGACGGAAGCCGCGCTTTGACGCGGATGACGACTATCGAGAAATCGGCGAAGTGACGTTCCCGGCGCCAGTGGGCGAGGCGGAGACGGCGCTTCTTCCCGATGCCGTGGAGACGAACGGCGACGTGCGCGTTTTCCGCTTCGCGCGGCCCGTGACCGTCCGTTCGGTGGCGCTGTCGAATCCGCAGCGCCTGAATCATGACTGGTGCTATGAGCCGAAGATTCGCTTTCGGCTGGAGGCTGACGGCGCGGTGGCGCTGGATCGCGACTGTCCGGCGGGAGCCTGGTTCGACGAGGCCGACATGACGTTTTCGGTGACGGCGCACACGGCCGCCGTCTGGAGACTTTCGGTCGCGCACGTCCACCCGTTGAAACGCTTCCCCGAGATCCGCTTTTCCGCTGCCGCGCGGCTTGACGGCTGGGAGGCGAAGGCCGGCCTTGCGCTGCGCGAATTCACGATGGGTACGGACGCGGCCCCTGTCGCGACGGACGGCACGCTGACGCTTGTCTTCGGGCACTGCAATGCCAAGCGGCGCAACGGCCCGGCACCGGACGAGGCGACGGGCTGGGAATGTGACAAGATGGATCCGGCGGGCTTTGAGGCCAACTATGCCGGCTATGTCCGTCGGCTCCTCTCGGGGCCGCTTGCCGGTCAACGGGTCGAGGGTCTCGTGGTTGACAGCTGGGAGTGCGGTCCCGCGCGGTGGACGCCGAAGATGGAGGAGGCGTTTCAACGCCAGAACGGCTATGCGCTCCGCCCGTGGCTGCCGGCGCTTTTCGGCTATGTGCTGGGAAGTGTCTCCGAGACCGAACGCTTTCTCCTCGACTGGCGGCGCACGTGCTCGCGGCTTGTGGAGGACAACTACTATGGGACGATCGCCCGCTTGGCGAAGGCCGACGGCCTGTCCGTTCAGTACGAAACGGCCTTTGGCGATGTGCTGACGGGCGATTTGCTGCGCTTTTGGAAATATGCCGATGAGCCGATGTGCGAGTTCTGGAGTCCGTTCGACGATGCGAATGGGTACGTGACGTCGCACAACTTCAAGCCGGTCAGGCCCTGCGTGTCCGCCGCCCATCTCTACGGCAAGCGGCGCGTCAGCGCTGAAGCGTTTACGAGCGCGCGCCTGACCTTTGACGAGACGCTGCAGTCGCTCAAGGAGGACGCGAACGTTCATCTCGGTCGTGGCGTGACGCATCTCGTGTTCCACACGTATACGCACAATCCCGTCGTCGACGGCCTGCCGCCGGGGTCGAGCTTTGGCTGCGGCATCGGCACGCCGTTCCTCCGGCGGCAGACCTGGTGGCCGTTCCTGTCCGGCCTGACGCGCTACTTGGCGGTCTGCGGACACGAGCTGGAGCGCGGGAAGCCTGTGGTCGACGTCCTCTGGTACCTCGGCGACGCGCTCGGGCACAAGCCGGACGAGCGCGGCGACCGCTTGGGGAGCGGCTACAAGTACGACTATCTCAACCGCGACGTCCTTGAGACGCGGCTGGACGTGCGCGACGGGCGCTTCGTGCTGCCGGACGGCATGGGCTACCGCGTCCTGTGGATTCCGGCGGGGACCTTTCTCCTGCCGGAGACGGAGCGTCGGCTCGCGGCGCTGGAGGCGAAGGGCGGCCGCGTCGTTCGCGGCGACTTCACGCCGGACTGGGCGCCGGACGTCGAAGGCGTGCCGCATTGGTATCATCGGCGTGACGGCGACGAGAGCATCTATTTCCTGGCGAACTTCCGCACGCCGTTCAAGGGCGTCGTCCGTCTGCGTGATTGGCCGGAGCCGATTTCCCTTGAGCTTGCGCCGGGCGAGAGCCGCCTCGCCTACGTGAAGGGCGGCCGGCTCCGCCTGATGGAGCCGGAGACGGGGCGTGTGGAATCAGGCGCGCCGACCGTCTGCGGCGAACAGGCGCTGGACGGCTGGTCGCGTCCGCTGGGCCTTTGGCGCGACCTGCCGGGGACTTACGCGGAGAAGGGGTTTTCCGGCACGCGGCGGTACGCCCGTCGCGTGACGCGCCCGTTCCCGGCGAGCGATGCGCGGTCCATCGTCTTGGACTTGGGCGAAGTGACGTCGTGCTGTGCGCGGGTCTTGGTGAATGGGCGTGAAGTCGCGAAGATCTGGTGCGCGCCGTATCGCGTCGATCTGACCGAGGCGCTGAAGGACGGCGAGAACGAAGTCGCCGTTGACGTCACGTCGACGTGGCATAACCGGCTGATTGTCGATGCGGGGCTGCCGGAGCCCGAACGCCAGACATGGACAATCCTCGGCTGGAACGGGCCGCAGAAGGGCCAGCCCTTCGCGCCGTCCGGCTGGGTCGGCCCGGCCAGGCTCGTCTTCGCTGTGGATGCGGGGGCTGCCGCAGGAGCGCAAGACGATGCCGGAAAGGC
Organism: uncultured Lentisphaerota bacterium; assembly: GCA_900320855.1. Taxonomy (GTDB): domain Bacteria; phylum Verrucomicrobiota; class Kiritimatiellia; order RFP12; family UBA1067; genus UBA1067. The sequence continues at coordinate 9,474 of ONTV01000051.1, read as the reverse complement.
CTTGTCGAAAGAAGCGCGGAACGGCCTGCTCGTGAACCCGGACGGGCCCGTCTGCCGTCCCCGTCCGCTTTGAGAAAGGTCCTGAAATGAAAATGAAAAAGTGTCTCTTCGTGTGCGGGGGGTGCCTGCTCGCGTTTCTGTCGTCGGCGAACCAGCCGGATGTCGCGAAGTGGGATTCGCGCATGGCGCTGAAGGACGCCGTGATCACGAACGGCGTCAAGTGGATTGACGGACGGAACCTGCCGATCGAAGGGCGGGCGTTCAACGACACGGAACGGTATTACGACCGGCTGCCGGCGAACGTGACCACGAATGTCAACGGCGGCGTCCGGGCGATGAAGCGCCACACGTCGGGCATGTTGTTCCGGTTCGCCACGGATTCGAGGACGCTCCATTTCCGGTGGAAGCCGACGAGCGCGAGCCTGTCCATGGATCACATGCCGGCGACGGGCGTCTCGGGCATTGACGTCTATCGCTGGAACGCGGCGAAGGGCCGCTGGCTCTATGCGGCGACCGGCCGCATCACGGACGCGCGGAAAGGCGGCTCGCTCACGCTCAACTGGACGCCGGGGACGCCGTGCATCGTCAACCTGCCGCTTTACAACGGCGTGGAGAGCTTTGAGCTGGGCATCGAGCCGAAGGCGACGGTCGAGGCGGTCGCGCACAGGAGCGGCGTCGAGAGGCCGGTCGTCTTCTATGGCACGTCGATCACGCAGGGCGGCTGCGCGTCGCGGCCGGGGCTTGCCTTTGTCAACCGCATCGGACGAGACCTTGACGTGCCCGTCGTCGGCCTCGGCTTCTCGGGGTCGGGCGTGATGGAGCTCGAGATGAGCGAGCTTCTGGCGCATGTCGACGCGAGCTGCTACGTCTTGGACTGCCTCTGGAACATGAGCCTGCGCGAGAAAGATCAGCCGGGCCGGTCGGTCGAGGCGAATTACGAGCCGTTCATCCGCAACCTCCGCGCGAAGCGCCCGAACGTGCCGATCGTCATGGCCGAGCAGTGTGACGTTCACCTTTACGGGCCGAGCGAGAAGGATCTGTTTGTCCGCAAGCTTTACGAAAAGCTGGTCGCCGAGGGATGGAAAGGCCTCGTCTACCTGCCGAAGGGCGAGATGTTCACGGGCGATGGCGAAGGGACGGTGGACGGGTGCCATCCGAACGATCTTGGCATGCAGTCGATGGCACGCGCCTTCGGCCAGGCCGTCCGCCGGGCGTTGGGAATTAGTGGCCCCCATTCGGTGTCGCGATGAACTGGTGCGGCCTCAACAAGGCGCATGATTCCGGCAGTTGACCCATTGACGTCGACTTTCGGGGGTGTGCAACGGCGCGCCGTTTTTGGTATACTACGCCGCTCAAAGGAGCAAATCATGGCTAAGTTGACATTCAGGGAAGACCTCTGCAAGGGCTGCGGACTGTGCGTGACCGCCTGTCCGAAGAAGATCCTTGCTCTTTCGAAGACCAAGCTCAACCACAAGGGGCACGCCCCGGTCGAGTGCACAGACCCGGCGGCCTGCGTCGGCTGCGCGAGCTGCGCGCTGATGTGTCCGGACTGCGTCATCACGGTCGAGCGCTAGGCACTTGATTTCAGGAAGGTTCACGAACATGAGTGAAAAGGTTCTGATGAAGGGCAACGAGGCGATCGCCGAGGCGGCGATCCGCTGCGGCTGCCGCCATTACTTCGGGTATCCGATCACGCCGCAGACGGAGATCGCGGCGTACATGTCCAAGCGCATGCCGAAGATCGACGGCACGTTCCTCCAGGCGGAGAGCGAGATCGCCGCGATCAACATGGTCTACGGCTGCGCCGCGACGGGCCGCCGCGCGATGACGTCCTCGTCCTCGCCGGGCATCTCGCTGAAGGCCGAGGGCATGTCGTACCTCGCGGGCGCGGACCTGCCGGCCCTGATCGTCAACGTCCAGCGCGGCGGCCCCGGCCTCGGTGGCATCCAGCCGTCGCAGTCCGACTACTTCTTCATGACGCGCGGCCCCGGCCACGGCGACTTCCACATCATCGTCCTTGCGCCGGCGACGGTTCAGGAGATGGCCGACATGACGCGCCTGGCGTTCGAGCTCGGCGAGAAGTACCGCATGCCGGCGATGCTGCTGGCGGACGGCACGATGGGCCAGATGATGGAGCCCGTGGTCCTCCCGGAGGACACGGTCGATCCCGCGACGATTCCCGCGACGAAGCCCTGGGCGACGACGGGCACGGAGATGAAGCGCGCGCACAACATCGTGAACTCCCTCTACCTCAAGCCGGACGAGCTCGAGAAGACGAACTACGAGCGCTTCGCGCGCTACGCGAAGCTGGAGGCGGAGGAGTGCCGCTGGGAGGAGTACCTCATGGACGACGCGGAGGTCTGTGTCGTCTCCGTCGGCATCACCGCCCGCGTCGCGAAGAACGCGATCGTCGCGGCGCGCAAGGAGGGCATCAAGGTCGGCATGATCCGTCCGATCACGCTCTTCCCGTTCCCGAAGGCGGCGCTCGCGAAGGCGGCGGCGAAGGTGAAGGGCTTCCTCACCGTCGAGCTCAACATGGGGCAGATGAACGAGGACGTGAAGCTCGCGATCAACTGCGCGAAGCCCGTCAACATGTGCAATCGCGTCGGCGGCATGATTCCGAGCGCCGACGAGGTGCTGGCCGCAATCCGGAAGGAGGCGAAATAAGATGGCCATCGTGTTCCAGAAGCCGAAGTCCCTGACGGACGTTCCCTACCACTACTGCCCGGGCTGCACGCACGGCATCGTGCATCGGCTCGTCGCCGAGGCGATCGACGCGCTCGGCATCGAGGGCAAGACGATCGGCATCGCGCCGGTCGGCTGCTCGGTGATGGCGTACGACTACTTCAAGTGTGACATGATCGAGGCGTCGCACGGCCGCGCGCCGGCGGTGGCGACGGGCGTGAAGCGCGCGCTCCCCGACCACGTCGTCTTCACCTACCAGGGCGACGGCGACCTCGCGTCCATCGGCCTGTGCGAGACGGTCTCGACCGCCTGCCGTGGCGAGAACGTGACGATCATCTTCATCAACAACGCGATCTACGGCATGACGGGCGGCCAGATGGCGCCGACCTCGCTCATCGGCCAGGTCACGCAGACCTCGCCGTACGGGCGCGACCCGAAGACGCAGGGCATGCCGATCCGCATCTGCGAACTGCTCGCGACGCTGGACGCGCCGGCCTACCTCGAGCGCGTCGCGGTCAACTCCGTCGCGCACGTGCGCCAGGCGAAGAAGGCGATCCACAAGGCGTTCCAGAACCAGGTCGAGGGCAAGGGCTTCTCGCTCGTCGAGGTGATCTCGACGTGCCCGACGAACTGGGGGCTCACGCCGGAGAAGGCGTGCCAGTTCGTCGAGGAGAAGATGATTCCGTTCTATCCGCTCGGCTGCTTCAAGGACAAGGAGAATGGGAAATAATCGAATGGTCGAATGTTTGAATGGTCGAATGATGGATGTCTGATGGCAGGGCGTACGCGCCTACTTCTTCATTCAATGCATTCGGCCGCTCGACTGTTCGACCTCTTCCAATTCGGTTATTCGACCATTCGATTATTCGGTTATTCGGTTATTCGATTATTCGATTATTCGATTATTTCAAAAGGATTCTGACATGACTTACGAAACGATCATGGCGGGTTTCGGCGGGCAGGGGCTCCTGTTCTCCGGCAAGGTCCTGGCGCACGCGGCGCTCATCGAGAACAAGGAGCTCTCGTGGCTGCCCTCCTACGGCCCGGAGATGCGCGGCGGCACGTGCAACTGCTCGGTCATCGTCTCGGACGACCCGGTCGGCTCGCCGATCATCGCGCACCCGAACGTGCTGATGGTGATGAACGAGCCGTCGCTCGACAAGTTCGAGGACACGGTCGCCCCCGGCGGCACGATCTTCGTCGATTCCTCGCTCATCGAGCGGAAGGTGCGGCGCACGGACGTGACCGTCGTCTACATTCCGGCGACGCAGATGGCGAAGGACATGGAGGCCGTCTCCCTCGCGAACATGATCATCCTCGGCGCGATCGTCCAGAAGCTCGGCTGCGTGAAGCCCGAGACGCTGACGGCGGCGATCAAGGAGACGATCAGCGCGCGCAAGGCGGCGCTCCTCGACCTCAACCTCAAGGCTGTCGCCCTCGGCGAGAATTTCATCGCGGGCTGAGGACGACCTCGGCACACGTGCGCAGATGATCTTCCTTACGGGTGCGCCCGCTTCGGGCAAGACCACGCTCGGCCGCCGTCTCGCGACGGCGCTGGGCGTTTCGTTTGTCGATCTTGACGCGGAGATCGTCCGCTCGACGGGGCGGACGATTCCTGACGTCTTCGCGTCCGACGGCGAGGCCGCCTTCCGCGACCTCGAGACGCAGACGCTGGCGCGCCTCGGCGACGTCGGCGTCATCGCCCTCGGCGGCGGGACGCTTCTTCGCGCGGAGAACCGCCGCCTGTGCGAGGCGCGCGGAACGATCTTCTGCCTCGACACGCCGTCCGACGCGGAATTGGCGCGGCGGCTGGGCGCGGCGGCGGGGACACGGCCGCTGGGCGACCGCGCGAAGGAACGGGCGGCGCACTACGCCTCCTTCCCGAGCCGCGTGTCCGCCTGGTTTGACCTCGATGATTCGCTTGTCCTCTGCGGCAAGGGCCTGGCGCGCACGTTCCTGGCGGCGCGGTCCGTCGTGGCGGACGCGACCGTCTCGTCCATCTGGTCTGAACGGCTTGGCCTCGCGCCGATCGCGACCATTCCCTCGGGCGAGACGCACAAGACCATCGGGACCGTTTCGGCCCTGTGGGGGGCGTTCGCGCGTGCGGGACTTGGCCGGAAGGACGTCGTGGCGGCCCTTGGCGGCGGCGTGACGGGCGACCTCACGGGCTTTGCCGCCGCGACGTGGATGCGCGGCATCGACTGGATCAACGTGCCGACCACGCTTCTTGCGATGGTGGACGCCTCGACGGGCGGGAAGACGGGGTGCGACCTGCCGGAGGGGAAGAACCTCGCGGGCGCGTTCCATGCGCCGAGGCTCGTCGTCATCGACAGCGACTTTCTCTCGACTCTGCCGCCCGACCGTCTGCGCGACGGCCAGGCCGAAATGATCAAGCACACGATCATTTCCGTGGGGACAGGCCCCGAAGGGTATTCGGGAAATGTTCCGACTTCGCGCGAAATTGCGCAAAATCTCGCGGTTAAGGTCGAGATCGTGCGGGCCGATCCCTTCGAGCGGCTGGGGCGGCGGATTCTGCTCAATTGCGGGCATACGGTCGGACATGCCGTCGAGAAGGCGACGAACTACGCCGTCTCGCATGGCGCGGCGGTGGCGATTGGCTGCGTCGAGGAGGCGTGGATCGCCGCGCGGCGGGGTCTGTCCCCCTCGGAGTGGCCCGAAACGCTCGCGGCGCGGTTCGCGGCGGCGGGGCTGCCGACGGCGTTGCCGGAGGGGCTGTCCCTCGCGTCGCTCGTGCCGCTCATGCAGGGCGACAAGAAGCGCGCGGGCTCGGTCGTCACGTTTGCGTTGCCGTGCGGCTGGGGCGACGTGCGCGCCGTGCCCATCGACCTCGCGAAGGAGGCCCTGTGATCCGCCTGGAGCCTGGCCTTCGGCGCGGCACGATGACGGTGCCCGTCTCGAAGTCCCACGCGCATCGCGTCCTCATCGCCGAATTCCTTGCGGGGCGGTTCGCCTCCCTCGCGTCCGCCGACGGTGACTGCGAAGACGTCCGCGCGACGAAGCGCTGCCTGCGGGCGCTCGCGGCGGCGGCGCCGTCGGGCGCGGCGGTGCTGGACTGCGGCGAGTCCGGGACGACGCGTCGGCTTCTCGGACCCGTCGTCGCGGCGCGCGGCGTGAAGCCGACATGGGAGATGAAGGGGCGGCTCGCGTCCCGTCCGCAGATCGACTACGCGACGCTCGCGCCAGGCGTGCAGGAACTCGCGGGCGACGTCTCGTCGCAGTTCGTGAGCGGACTGCTCTTTGCCCTGCCGATCCTGGACGGGGATTCGGAGATTCGCCTCTCGTCGCCGCTGGCCTCGCGGGGCTATGTGGACATGACGCTGGATGTCCTGCGCGCGTATGGCGTTGCCGTCGAGGAGACGGCGACAGGCTTCCGCGTCGCGGGCCGCCAGCGGTATCGGGCGCCGGCGGCGGAACCGCACATTGAGACGGACTGGTCGGGCGCGGCGTTCCCGCTGGCGATGACGGCGCTCGGCAGCGACGTGCGCCTCGCGGACGCCTGTCTGGCGGGGCTGACGGCGGACTCGCGCCAGCCTGACCGGGTCGTCGTCCGCTTGCTGGCGGACTTCGCGCGGCCGGGCGACATCTCGGCGGACGTGGACGCGAGCCCCGACCTCTTTCCCGTGCTGGCGGTCGTCGCGGCGCGTCGCGCGGGCCTGACGCGCTTCACGGGCATTCGGCGGCTACGTCTCAAGGAGTCCGACCGCGTGGCCGCGATGGCGGACGTGCTGGCGCGTTTTGGCGTCATGGCCGAGGTTTCCGAGACGGCGTTTGTCGTGCGGGGACGGCGCGAGCCGTTGCGCGGCGGGGCGTTCCGGTCGTTTGCCGACCACCGCATCGCGATGTCGATTGCCGTTGGCGCGACGGTGGCCGAGGCCGCCGTCGAGATCGACGACGCGGCGTGCGCGGCGAAGTCGTATCCCGGCTTCTTTTCGCAGTTCGCGGCGTTGGCGCGGCGGGGGGTGGAGGCGTGACGGACAGGAGTCGTGGCATGAGTCAGGCATTTGAGTTTCCCGGGTTCATCGACGTGCATGTCCATTTCCGCGATCCGGGCGTTCCGGCGGCGGAGACGACGGCGACGGGACTCGCCGCCGCCGCGCGCGGCGGCTTCGCGGCCGTCGTCACGATGCCGAACACGACGCCGGCCTGTGATTCGGTCGAGCAGCTGGCGTATCAGCGGGATGCGGCGGCGCGCGCGGCGGACGGACGGCCGCAGCCGCTTCTCTTTCCGTCCGCCTGCATCACGAAGGGACGGCTTGGACGGGAGGTCGCCGACTTGGAGACGCTGGCGGCGGCGGGCGCGGCGTTCTTCACGGATGACGGCAGCTATGTCGTCGAGACGAAGGTGATGGAGGAGGCGATGCGCCGCGCGGCCGCGCTTGGCCTTGTCGTCTCCCAGCACGCGCTCGCGCCGGGGCTGTCCGAGGCCGACTGCATCCGCCGCGACCTGTCGCTCTGCCGCGAGACGGGTTGCCGTCTCCACATTCAGCACATCTCGACGGCGGCGGGCGTCTCGCTGGTCCTTGACGCGCAGCGCGAGGGATTGCCCGTGACGGCCGAGGCGACGCCGCACCACGTTCTCCTCTGCCGCGACGACATCACGGGCGACGACGGCAACTTCAAGATGGCGCCGCCGCTTGCGACGCGCGACGACCGCGCGGCGGTGCGGGCGGGCGTGAAGGCCGGCGCGCTCCTGTTCGCGACGGATCACGCGCCGCATCCGGCGGCGCAGAAGGCCTGCGGCTACGCGAAGGCCGCGAATGGCATCATTGGCCTTGAGACGGCGATTCCGATCACTTACCGGGCGCTCGTCGAGGAAGAGGGGATGCCGGTCGCCGCGTGGGCCGAGGCCTGGTGGAAGCTGCCGCGTGCAATTCTTCCGAAGGCCCTTGTCGCGTCGTTGGCGGGCCGCACGACGCGCCTTGTCGTCGGCGAGCCGCGCATCGTCCGCTGCGCGGACTTCGCGTCGCGCGCCCGGAACTGTCCCTACGAGGGCCTCTCCTTCGACTGCTGGCCGGCGCCGGACGACGAGAAGGGGAATGAAGGGTCAGCTTATTGACATACGTGTGTTGCACAATCAATATAAATATGGGATAATAGCAATCAATACAACACGAGAAGGAGAAAGAGAAATATGAAAAATAAACGGGTGTCGTTATCCTTTTTGGTAATGATTATTTTCGGCGCGCTTTTTTGCCGCGCAGAGGATCGTTATTGTGCAGATGTAATTATTTACGGTTCGTCGCCCGCCGCGATTACTGCAGGTATCGAGGCGAAGAAACTTGGCAAAAGCGTTATCATCGTTTCACCTGAAAAGCGAATTGGCGGGCTTACTACCGGCGGTCTCGGTCAAACCGATATCGGCAACAAGTCCGCTTTCGGAGGGCTGGCGCTGAAATTCTATGCCGATGTAGCTAAATATTACCAAGATCCGGCGCATTGGAAATATGAAAAGCGCTCCCAATATAAACCCGATGGACAGTGCGCCAATACAAACGGCGAATTGACGATGTGGACATTCGAGCCAAGTGCCGCGCTGGCGATACTCGAGCAATGGGTGAAGACCAACCAGCTCGTCATTCACCGCGGCGAATTGCTCGATCGTGGCAAGGATGGCGTGAAGAAAACCGCTGGTGACAGAGTCGCTGAAATGCGCACTCTTTCTGGCAAAAGATATGCCGGTAAAATCTTCATTGACGCTACTTACGAGGGCGACCTCATGGCGTGCGCCGGCGTTAGTTACATCGTCGGTCGCGAAGCCAACAGCACTTATGGCGAAACGATTAGCGGCATTCAGCGCGCGAAAGCTCGTGGTCACCAGTTCAACCAGGGTGTATCGGCTTACCGCATCGCCGGCGATAAAACGAGCGGCTTGCTTCCGGGTCTGGAAGAGGATGTCGCTGATGCCGACGGCTCCGGCGACAATAGAGTCCAGGCATATTGCTTTCGCATGTGTCTTACCGATGTAAAAGAAAATCAGATCCCATTCAAGAAACCAGAAGGATACAACGAACTTGATTACGAACTCTTGTTGCGCAATCTTGAAGCAATTCCTGCCGAGAGGTTCGCCTCAAAGAAGGCTTGGAGCTATATGCCTTGGATCAATTCCATGCAACCTAACCGCAAGACGGATACCAACAACAGCACAGGAGTGTCAACAGATTTCATCGGCGCTAATTACGGATGGCCTGAGGGCAGTTATGAAGAGCGCGCTAAAATCTTTGATGCCCACTTGAAATACCAAAAGGGCCTGATGTGGACGCTTGCCAATCATCCGAGAGTGCCGCCGCAAATTAGGAATGTCGTTTCGCGATGGGGAACATGCAAAGACGAATTTTTAGACGGTCCCGGCGATGGCTGGCAAAGTCAATTGTATGTGCGCGAGGCGCGAAGGATGGTCGGCGATTACGTCGCTACCGAGCACGATGTCTTGAGAAAGCGCATCCCCGCGCGACCAGTCGCTATGGCCGCATATGGGATGGATTCCCATAATGTGCGCCGATACGTCGATGAAAATGGCTTTGCGCGCAATGAGGGCAACATTGAAGATTGGAGAGCCGGCGGCAAGCCTTATTCGCTTGACTACGGTATCATCATCCCCAAGCGCGGCGAAGCCGCCAATCTGATTGTGCCGGTATGTGTATCTGCTTCACATATGGCTTTCGGTTCAATTAGAATGGAGCCCGTGTTTTTCTCGCTCGGTCAAGTCGCCGGAACTGCCGCATCGCTCGCTATCGACGCGAATTGCGGCGTTCAGGATGTAGATTACCA
>ONTV01000046.1 GCA_900320855.1 uncultured Lentisphaerota bacterium | reverse complement strand
CTCCGCACCACTGACGAAGGGCTTTTCGAGGCGACGGGGAGACGGGAACGAGGGCAAGGACCCCGCTTTCGGACTCGCGTGGTGGCAAGGCAAGCGGAAACTCGGTGAAGACGTCGACCGAAAAAGGGGAGAACCGGACAGCCATCTAAAAACACCATGCGGTGCACCCGCGGTCAAGGCGGGGGTTGTTGTTTTATGTGAGAGTGTGGTATAATACGCGGTGTTGACGGGGTCGTTTCGGACGTATGACGACGGCGCAAGCATAAATCTCCCCGTCAATTTTTCTTTTTCCACATAGTTTTGTATTTTAAGCTATCAGCTAAAACAAAAATTGAAACATTCGTTCCATCAGAGAACGTTTTAGAGATTTTGGCGGTTTCAAGCCCGGTCTGATTATCTAAAGATCCTTTTTCAATTTTATCAGGAGTGTTTAATATATCAACGATTCTTACGATATCTCCCGCTGTAATCTCAATCTGTTTTTTGCTTTTTTCCCGACCTTTACCATGACGGTTGTAGGTGTGTCGTATCTCATCGCCGCAGACAGTAGGTGTGAGGGATTTTGGAGTAATGCCACAGACTTTCTCTATCTCATCTGCCATCTTTTGACTGATAGGCGGCAAGATAATTGTTTTGCCGTCAGACTTGCCTGATTGTTCAATTGCTTTCGCGTATTTGAAAAGGATTTTTGATATATCCTCGTGTTTCTTATCCTCAATTTTACATACGCGGAGCAAATCCTCTGCCGTCGCATTGCGAGCAACATGCACTACGCCGCCGCGCTTGCCGTGGATAAACTTTTCATCTGCCGCGTGAGGGTCTTTCTTTGTCGCCTTCTTCGTCGGCTCAAAGCGCGGCGGATTGCCGTCTTTGCAAAGAGCCGTTACTTGCGCATCGGTAAGTTTATCGACAATCTCCCTTGCGTCTGAGCGGATAAGGCCGTGGCGGATGTTCGCTTCCAAGTTGTCACGATCCACGGCGAGACGCGCCGCCTCCTTATCCATCCCTTGGCGCCGATACCGCTCCTGATCCATCTTATACTTGCGCTCGTCCATCGCGTCGGGGTCTGTCGCTGTCTCTTTGGTGACGGGGTGCGCCTTTTGCAGCTCAATTTCGTCGCCGTCCCAGACATCATCCACCGTCTCGATGGTGTGAACGCAGTTGGGGTGGGAGAGGGTCAGACTTGATTGCCATAGTAAATTGCCACAGTAGATCTTGTTTGAGGTATAATCTCCGGCATGAGAAAATCTCGCGTCAACCTTCCCAACCTGTGTTATCACCTGATCAGTCGTGTCTCCCATCGTGCGTTCTTTCTCGACAACGAGGAGCGTAGGGATCATCCGAATTCGCCGCGTCAGAAATACGCGCTCACAAAGGCAGGGTCCGAGCGGATCAGGAGGGTGGCGCCGCTATGAGATCAACTTCCTACTCTGGCAATTTACTGTGGCAATCAAGTCTGACCCTTCAGGCTCCTCTTCAACTATGCGACAAAGGAGGTGGGTGGTCTTGCGGATTTCGATTATTTCCGCGTCGATGCCCCGCTGCATGAGGTGCGGTGAATTTCTGGGACGACATCGGCGCGGCGGGCGTCTATCCGCCGTCGAGCGCGGAATTTTGCTAAGATATCCGCGTATGAAAACACTGTACATAGCCGCATTGGCGCTTGCATTCGCGTTAGCCGTCCGGGAAGCACATGCCGGCCGAGTCGTAACGCCGCTCGACGGGAACGACTGGACGCTTGACGGGCTGCCCGTCCTCGTGCCGAACAGCTGGAACAAGCTCGACGCGTCCGACGGATGGCCGAAGGGACTCGACGCGCCGCGCGGGGATTCTTCCGTTTCGTCCCCAAGCTACGCCCGGAGGAAGGGCGTCTATTCAAGGGCTCTTCCTGACGCCATGCCGGGGCGGCGCTACTTCCTCCGCTGCGAGGGTGCGTCGCAGGTCGCGACGGTGCGCGTAAACGGCGTTGCCGTCGGAACGCACAAGGGCGCGTTCACGGCTTTCTGCTTCGAGGTGACGGATGTTCTCAGGTCCACCGGAAACAAACTGGAGGTCGAGGTTTCCAACGAATACGATCCGGCGATACCCCCGGCTTCGGGCGACTTCTCGATGTGCGGCGGACTCTATCGTTCGGTTTGGCTCGTCGAAACCGACCCCGTGTGCATCGACCCAACGATAGACGGCGCATCAGGCGTGCGTGTCTTTGCGGAGACCAATGGGATGGTCCGCGTCGAGGCGGATGTCTCTGGCGCGGACGACGCGACAATAGACTGGTCGCCGAAGAGCATTGCGTCGCCAATCCTCTGGTCGCCTGAAACTCCGCAGCTCTACACGGTTCGCGTGACGGTGCGGAAGGGCGAGTGGAGCGACGCGGTCGAGGAGACTTTTGGCTTTCGCACGGCAGAGCTGCGCGCGGGCGGCTTCTACCTGAACGGAGTGAAGCGCAAGGTGCGCGGCGTCAACCGGCACCAGGACCTCGCGGGCATGGGATGGGAGGTCTCGCCCGCGCAGGAAGAGCGCGACGTGCGGCTTATCCGCGCAATGGGCGCGGACGGCGCACGGCTTTGCCACTATCCGCAGAGCAGGACGTTCCTTGACGCGTGCGACAAGCACGGATTGATGGTCTGGAGCGAGATTCCCGTTGTCGACCGAATCAGCTCGGACACGGCGTTTACGGAAAACGCGCTGACGATGCTTCGCGAGATGATTGCCCAGCGGCGCAACCATCCGAGCGTCTGCTGGTGGGGGATGTGGAACGAGCTCTACAATAACTGCGAGAGGCAGGGCGACGGACATCTGGTCCCCGAGGAGGAAGTCTGGGTGGAGCCGGTGGCGAAGCTCGTCGCCGAGACCAAGGCGCAGGATCCGTCGCGTCCCGTGGTCGCCGCGTCGAACATGCGGTGGCGGCGCAAGCTGAACGCGCTTCAGTACGTGTGCCTCAACACATACCCCGGCTGGTATTTCGAGGGATCCATGAAGGCGGAGGTGGACGACTTCGCGAAAGTCAACAACCTCACGACGCTGGCGATTTCCGAATACGGCGGCGGAGGTTCCGTCTACCACCACGAGAATCCGGCGGTGCACCACGGACCCTACGCACTCGTCCACAACGAAGAGGTGCTGACGAAGGTCCACATGGACTGCTACCGCGACATTGCCGCGCACGAGAAGCTGTGGGGCTCGTTCGCATGGCAGATGTTCGACTGTGCATCCGATTCGCGGCACGAAGGAGATTGTGCGGGCGTGAACGACAAGGGACTCGTCACGCAGGACCGAACTACGCCAAAGGACGCCTACTTCTTCTACAAGGCAAACTGGAATCCCGAGCCGATGCTCCATCTCTGCGGCAAGCGCATGGCTTCGACGACAAATTCCGTTGCCGATGTAGTCGCGTTCTCGAATGTCGGCGCGGTGAAGCTTGAAGTCAACGGCGCGGAGATTGCAACGGCAGCGCCGGATGAAATCAACGCCGTCGTGTTCCGCGGCGTTTCCCTTAAGCCCGGCGCAAACCGCATACGCGTAACCGCTTCAAATCTATCCGATGAATGCACATGGAAACTAAGGCAATGAGAAATACAATAGCACGGGCACGCCCGCGTATCTCTGCCGTTGGGTCCGCTGCCGCCGGATGGGAACTCCGGCATGATGTCCCTGCCCGAATGGTCGGGTTCGATGGCGGTATAGCCTGTTCGGGTAGTGGGCCGGACTGTCCGCTTTTGCTATTATGGTGACATGAAAGTCCCGTTTTCTGAGAAAATAGGCTATGCACTGGGCGATGGGGCGGCGAACCTCGTGTTCCAGCTGATGATGATGTTCCAGTTGATGTTCTATACGGACGTCCTGGGCATTGGCGCCGGTGCGGCGGGGCTCATCCTATTGGGTGCGCGCGTCTTCGATGCGTTTGTCGATCCGCTCGCCGGCATCCTCAGCGATCGGTTCGGCAAGAAGGCGACATATCTTACCTGTCTCGGTCATTCCCGCCGTGCTCTTCACCATGGGTTGCGTGGCGCTGTGCTTCTATCCGATTTCCAAACGCACCGAGAAGGTGATGCAACAGGAGCTTAACGCCCGGAGAACGAAATGAACGCACGCTATCTCTTTCCAAATGATTTCATGGCCGATCCGTCCGTTCATGTGTGGAACGGCCGGATCTGGATCTACCCGAGTCACGATCGCGAAAGCGGTATCCCCGAACGCGACAACGGCGACCATTTCGACATGGTCGACTACCACGCGCTCTCGATCGGACCCGATGCGGAAGGACGGCTCGATCCGATGACCGGCCCCGTCGCCGATCACGGCGTCATGCTGGCGCTCGGGGACATCCCGTGGGCGAAGCGTCAGCTGTGGGACAGCGATGTCACCGAAAAGGACGGCAAGTACTATCTCTTCTTCAGCGCCAAGGACAAGACGGACGTCTTCCGCCTCGGTGTCGCCGTCGCCGCGCGTCCGGAAGGTCCGTTCGTCGACGAACAGGGCGCGCCGCTCAAGGCGGGGGATCATGCGCGCCGCTTCTTCGAGGCGAGCTGGCTCCACTTCAAGGACGGCCGGTATCACTTCACCTATTCAACGGGCGATACGCATCTCATCTGCGAAGCCGTGTCGGATACATTGGAAGGTCCGTACGTCTACCGGGGCCCGATCCTCGAACCCCAGGTCGGTTGGACGACGCATCAGTGCGTCACCGAGATCGACGGGAAGTGGTATCTCTTCCATCACGATTCGGTTCCCTCTGGCGGTCGTACCTGGCTTCGCTCGCTGAAGGTCAAGCCGCTCTCGTTGGCTGGCGTGCGCAATCGACAAGGAGGGACGATATGAAGACTGAAACGAAAATGCTGGTTCTGCTGGCGACCGCCGTCTGCGGTGCGCTCCAGGCGGCGAATCCCGTCATCACAACACTGTACACGCCTGATCCCGCGCCAGTCGTGGCGGATGGAAGGGTCTGGCTTTTCTGCGATCATGACGAGGACGACTCAGTCGTCTTCAAGATGAAGGACTGGCTCGTCTTCTCGTCCGAAGACATGGTGAACTGGACGTATCACGGCGCGCCGCTCAGCCTGGAGACGTTCGCGTGGGCGAAGAAGGATGACAAGGCGTGGGCGTCCCAGGCCGTCAAGCGCAACGGCAAGTGGTACTGGTACATCTGCTGCAACTGCGACAAGGGCGATGCAATTGGCGTGGCGGTCGCGGACCGTCCTGAAGGTCCGTGGACCGATCCGATCGGGAGACCCCTTGCTGTCGGAGCGTCGTTCATCGATCCGACGGTGTTCGTTGATGATGACGATCGAGCGTATCTCGTCTGGGGTAACAAGACGTGTCAGATCGGCGAACTGAACGAGGACATGATCTCGTTCAAGGGTGGTTGGCGCGAGATGCCCGGGTTTGAGGATGAAAAGGCTTTTGGACCGAAGCTCACGCGCATGAACTGGGCGCACGGCAAGGAGGAGCCGATCGTCTCTTACGAGGAGGGACCCTGGCTCATGAAGCGCGGCGACACCTACTACCTCTCCTATCCTGCGGGCGGCGTGCCCGAGCACATGGCCTATTCGACGGCGCCGTCGCCGATCGGTCCCTGGACCTACCGCGGCAAGATCATGGACCTGGCTGAGAACAGCTTCACGATCCACGGCGGGAACATCGAGTACAAGGGCCATAGCTACATGTTCTACCACAACGGCAAGCTCCCGAACGGCGGCGGTTTCAAGCGGTCGACCTGCATCGAAGAGTTTACGTGGAATCCCGACGGCACGATTCCGTTCATCCGTCAGACGCGCGAAGGCGTGCGTGCCGTGGGCACGGTCGATCCGTTCAAGCGCGTCGAGGCGGAGACGATGAGCGACTCCTACGGCATCAAAGTGGATCGCACGGCGGGCACGCATCATTGGATCACACGCGTCCACAACGGCGACTGGCTCAAGGTGTCCGTCGTCGACTTCGGCGCCGGCGCGGCCCGTCAGGTCGCGGCGCGGGCGGAGAAGGTCCGGGCGGGCGGAACGATCGAATTCTTCGCCGACGGAATCGGCGGCAAGCGGTTCGCCGCCGTGACGTTCGCGCCGGGGCAGTCCGTGGCGAAAGCCGACGTCACGGAGGCACCGAAGGGCGTCCACGACGTCTTCCTGCTCTTCCGCGGCGGAGACGAGGAGCTTTTCGACCTCGACTGCTGGCAGCTGAAGTGAGGCGGACGCCAGATATCGGAAAAGTGAGCTTTGGTGTTGGAGGCTTTACCCGATTGGGTTGTGGCGGCGGCGGGGGAAGCCGAGTATAATATGGGCATCATGAAACTTGAAAAGAGTGATTTGCAGGTGGCGGCGAACGCGATTCGCGTGCTGGTGGCGGATATGGTCGAACAGGCGAACTCCGGTCATCCGGGCGGTTCGATGGGGCAGGCGGACGTCGCGGCGACGCTGTGGCTCGAGTACCTGAAGGTCGATCCGACGAATCCGCTCTGGGTCGACCGCGACCGGCTCGTCTTTTCGGGCGGCCATTGCAGTCCGCTCGTCTACTCGCTCTTCCATCTCGCGGGGATGGACGGCCTGACGCTCGACGAGGTGAAGAACTTCCGCCAGTTCGGCTCGCGCACGGCGGGGCATCCCGAACGCGAGCAGATCCGCGGCATCGACGTCTCCACCGGTCCGCTCGGCCAGGGCGTCGCGATGGGCGTCGGCCTTGCGCTCGCGGCGAAGATGAAGGCGAAGACGAATCGCACGTGGGTCCTCTGCGGCGATGGCGACATGGAGGAGGGCATCTCCCACGAGGCCTGCTCGTTCGCCGGTACGCTCGGCCTTGGCGGTCTTACGCTCGTCTACGACTCGAATGACATCACGATCGAGGGTCGTGCGACGATTTCGATGACGGACGATACGGCGAAGCGCTTTGAGAGCTACGGCTGGCGCGTTGTCTCGTGCGACGGCCACGACTACGATTCGATCCGCGCGGCGCTGGATGTGGCGGCGGCTGAGACGGCGAAGCCCGTGCTGGTCATTTCCCACACGCACATCGGCCACGGCGCGCCGACGAAGCACGACACGTCGGGCGTCCATGGCGCACCACTCGGAGCGGAGGAGCTTGCCGCGACGAAGGCCGCGCTCGGCTACGATCCCGCGAAGAGCTTCGTGGTTCCGCAGAAGGTCTACGACCTCTTCGCCCGGCGGGCGGCGGAAGTCGCAGCGGCGAAGTCGGGTTCTGCCGAAGCGTGTGTCGCGACGCGCGGTTATGATGTGTATGCGAGGGCCTTGCCGGCGTTCGATCCGGCGAAGACGGTGGCGACGCGTGCGGCGTGCGGCACGGTGATGAATGCGCTGGCGGACGTCTGTCCCGAACTCGTCGGCGGCAGTGCGGACCTCGAGCCGTCGAACAAGACGGGCCTTAAGAAGTACGGCTGGGTCGCGCCCGGCGATTTCACGGGGCGCAACATCCACTTCGGCATCCGCGAACTTGCGATGACGGCGATTGTGAACGGTCTGGCGGCCTACGGCGGTTTGAAGCCGTTCGGCGCGACGTTCTTCGTCTTCAGCGACTACTGCAAGCCGGCGATCCGCCTCTCGGCGCTGATGGGTCTGCCGGCGATGTTCGTCTTCTCGCACGACAGCTTCTATGTGGGCGAGGATGGTCCGACGCACGAGCCGGTCGAGCAGATCGAGTCGCTGCGCACGATGCCGAATGTCGACGTGTACCGTCCTGCGGACGCGAACGAGACGGGCGCGTGCTGGGCGGCGATGCTGACGCGCGAGGACGGTCCGAGCTGCATCCTGACGACGCGGCAGAACCTGCCGGTCCTCACGGACGCGACACCGGAGAAGGTCGAGAAGGGCGCCTACGTGCTCTATTCGAGCGGTGCGCAGGACGCGGATACGGTCCTTTTCGTCGGTACGGGTTCGGAAGTCCATCTCTGCCTGGACGCGGCGAAGACGCTGGCGGCGGAAGGGAAGTCCGTCCGCGTCGTCTCGATGCCGTGCGTCGAGCGCTTCAACCGTCAGTCCGAGGCCTATCGCGAAAGCGTGCTGCCGATGGCGATGACGAAGCGTGTCTTGGCTGAGGCGGGCGTCCGGAAGGGACTTATGGAGTTCGCCGTGCTTCCGGCGACGACGCGCTACCTTTCGCTTGACCGCTATGGCGCTTCGGGTCCGTACAAGGTGCTCGCGCAGGCGTTTGGCTTTACGGCGGCGCACGCCCTGGAACTCGCCCGGTCGTTCTGATCGCGCCGGCCGGTTCGGTAAATCAGACGGAACCCCGCCTGGCTCGCCAATCCTTTCATGTGACTACCCTTTTGGGGGGTGGTGCGGGGCAGTTAATTTTTTGTAAAATAGAATGAGTAAAATTCTAACAAGGGGACTCGTCTCATGCTGACAGGAATTGACTGGTTGATGATCGGGGGCTATTTCGGCCTGCTGGCGGGCGTTGTCGTCTTCACGATGATGCGCCGGAAGATCCGGAGCGGGGAGGACCTGTTCCTTGGCGGCCGCTCGGTCGGCTGGCTCGCGATCGGTGCGTCGATCTTCGCGGCGAACATCGGGTCCGAGCACCTGATCGGCCTCGCCGGTTCGGGTGCGGCGTACGGCATGAGTCTCTCGCATCTCGAGTTCCATTCGTTCATCGTCATCATGATGTGCTGGATCTTCCTGCCGTTCTACTACAAGAGCGGCGTCTCGACGATGCCGGAGTTCCTTGAGCGGCGGTTCGGCGCGAAGGCGCGGTGGATTCTCTCGCTCGTCTCGCTCGCGGCGTATGTGCTCACTAAGATCTCGGTGACGGTGTTCGCGGGCGCGCTCTTCTTTGAGGTGATGATGCCCGAGGTCTCGCTCACGATCGGCGGCACGACGATCAGCTCGTTCTGGATCGGCGCGGTCGCGACGGTCCTTCTGGCAGGCGTCTACTCGTCGATCGGGGGGCTCGCCGCCGTTGTCTACACCGATCTCGTGCAGACGGGCATCATCCTCGTGGGCACGCTTTGCGTGACGGGCTTCGCGCTCTGCCACCTCGGCCACTCGGGGGTCGCGCTTCCCGATGGCACGGTCGCTTCTTCCGTGATGGATGGCTGGGCCGTTCTCAAGGCGACGATCAAGTCGACTGGCAACGTTGAGACGTTCGGCCTCTGGCATTCGCTTTCGCACAAGACGTTCCCGTGGCTCGGGCTCATCGTCGCCTCGACGACAATCGGCGTCTGGTACTGGTGCACCGACCAGTTCATCGTCCAGCGCACGCTCGCGGCGAAGGACCTGCGCAACGCCCGGCGCGGTGCGATCTGGGGCGCGGCGCTCAAGCTGATGCCGGTCTTCCTCTTCCTCGTGCCTGGCATGCTCGGCTTTGCGCTCCACCACAACCACATTGTCGTCAACGGCGCGGCGTTTGCGATTCCGCTCAAGGAAGGCGGCGCGATCAACGGCGACGCCGTCTTCCCGACGCTCGTCCAGTCGCTCCTGCCGGTCGGCTTCCGCGGACTCGTCGTCGCGGGTATGATCGCGGCGCTGATGAGCTCGCTCGCGTCCCTCTTCAACTCGGTCTCGACGCTCTTCACGGTCGATGTCTACCAGAAGCTTCGTCCCGAGACCTCGGCGCGCAAGCTTGTCACCATCGGCCGCACGACGACGGTCGTGATGACGGCGCTCGGGCTCCTGTGGCTCCCGATCATGAAGGCCATCGCGGGCGGCGGCCTCTACCAGTACATCCAGTCCGTCCAGTCGTTCCTCGCGCCGCCGATTGTCGCGGTCTTCGTGACGGGCCTCGTCTGGAAGCGGATGAACCTCAGGGGCGCGGTGTGGGGGCTCGGCCTCGGTTTCGTTCTCGGTATGACGAAGCTCACGCTGAACGCGCTTTGCCCCGGCGCCGAGGGCTATGCGCTCGTGCAGGACTTCTATTTCTCGGGGCTCCTCCTCGTGATGTCCGTCCTCGTCATCGTCGCCGCATCGCTGACCGCTCCCGCGCCGGAGCCGCAGCGGATCGTCTCGCTCACGTTCGCGACGCTCGGCGAGGACTTCAAGGCCGAGAACCGCGCCTCCTGGACCTGGGTCGACGTCGTCGCCTCGGGCCTCGTCCTGGCGGTCGTCGTTGGCTGTTACGTCTATTTCTGGAACTGGCTCGGCTGAGGGCCTTTGAACCTTAATCTCTAACAACAGGAAGGAATCCATCATGATCAATCTGCCTCAAGTCAAGTTGGCGATCGTCGGCGTGAGCCGCGACTGCTTCCCGATCGAACTCACGAAGAAGCGCCTTGCCGCCGTGATGGCCGAGGTCAAGAAGGCCAGGCTCGCGGACGTCGTCGACTGTCCCGTCGTCATCGAAAACGAGACGGACGCGATGAAGGCGCTCGCCTGGGCGAAGGAGAACGGCGTCAACGCGTGCTGCATGTTCCTCGGCAACTTCGGTCCTGAAGGCCCGACCACGCTCTTCGTCCAGAAGTTCGGCGGTCCCGCGATGGTGCTCGCGGCGAAGGAGGAGAACAAGAAGGGGCTCGCGAGTGACCGCGGCGACGCGCTCTGCGGCGTTCTCAACTTCAGCTACTCCGTCGGCCTTCGCCGTCTCAAGGTCTACATCCCCGAGTATCCGAACGTCACGCCGAAGGAAGCGGTCGCGGAACTCAGGGACTTCACCAAGATCGCCCGTGTCGTCCTGGGCGTCAGGAACCTGAAGGTCTTCGGCTTCGGTCCGCGTCCCGAGGACTTCTTCGCCTGCAACGCGCCGATTCAGCCGCTCTTCGACCTGGGCGTCAACGTGCAGGAGAACTCCGAGCTCGACCTGCGCATCCAGTTCGAGAAGATGGCGACACGCACGGCCGAGATCGACGCGATCGCGAAGGACATGGCGAAGGAACTCGGCAAGAGCCGCAACACGTATCCCGAGCTCCTCAAGACGCTCGCCCAGTTCGAACTCGCGCTCGTCGACTGGTACGAGACCCGGCGCGGCGCTTCGCAGTTCGCGGTCTTCGCGGACAAGTGCTGGCCGGCGTTCCAGCCCTACTTCAAGTTCGAGCCGTGCTACGTCAACTCGCGTCTGGCCGGCCGCGGCATTCCCGTGGCGTGTGAGGTCGACCTCTACGGCGCCGTCTCGGAATACATGCTCTGCTGCGCGACCGAGAAGCCCGCGACGCTCCTCGACATCAACAACTCCGTGCCGGACGAGATCGTGCCGAAGACGGCCAAGCTGTTCGGGGCCGCGAAGAAGGACCTCTTCATGGGCTTCCACTGCGGCAACACGTGCTCCAGCTGCATGAAGAGCTGCAAGATCAAGTACCAGCTTATCCAGGCCCGCCTGATGGGCGAGGACATCACGAAGGGCACGCTCGAAGGCCAGATCATGCCGTCCGACACGACAATGTTCCGCCTGCAGGCCAACAGTGACTCGAAGCTCGTCAGCTACATCGGCGAGGGCAAGTTCCTCGACATCGATCCTTGCTCCTTCGGCTCGATCGGCGTCGTCGGCATTCCGGACTTCGCGCGCTTCTACCGCCACGTCCTCATCCAGAAGCGCTTCCCGCACCACGGTGCGTTCGGCTTCGAGAAGGTGGGCAAGGTGGTGTTCGAGGCGCTGAAGCTCCTCGGCGTCGACGACATCAATACGCCCCTCCCGGCGGGACAGCTCTACGCCGGCGAGAATCCGTTCGCACTCTAAGGGAGACCGCCCATGTACACGCTTGGCATCGATTCGTCCACCCAGAGCATCAAGGCGCTCGTCTACGACAGCGATGCCGGGCGTGTCGTGACGACCGTCTCGGTCAATTTCGGCAAGGAACTCCCGGAGTACAACTGTCCGGACGGCTTCCTGCCGAATGACAATGTCCTAGTGCGCCAGGCCGATCCGCGGCTTTGGGTCGCGGGACTGGAGAAGGTGTTGGAGAAACTCCAGGCCGCCTTTGACACGTCGAAGATCGCCGCGATCGGCGGTGACGGCCAGCAGCACGGCAGCGTGTACCTGAGCGAACCCTATTGCGGGGGCGAGGGCGCCCCCGCTCCGAAGTTCTCGCGGCTCGTTTCGCCGATCTGGATGGATTCGTCGACGGGGGCGGAGGTTGCGGCACTGAATGCGAAGTTCCCGGACATGGCGGCGCGGACGGGGTCTCCGGCGATCGAGCGTTTTACGGGGCCGCAGATCATGAAGTTCGCGAAAGACGATCCGGCGGCGTGGGCGGATACGGCGCGCGTGTATCTCGTCTCGTCCTTCCTCTGCTCGCTGCTGGCGGGCGAAGACGCGCCGATCGATATCGGCGACGGGGCGGGGATGAATCTTCTCAATCTCAAGACGATGTCCTGGGACTCGGAAATCTGCGCGGCGGTCGCGCCGGGACTGGCGGAAAAGTTGCCGCGAGTGGCGTTGCCGGGCGAACGAACGACGCTCGGGCTCGCGCCGTATTTTGAGAAGTTCGGTTTCAAGTCGGGCATTCCCGTCGTGCCGTTTACGGGCGACAATCCGGCCTCGCTGGTCGGGACGGGCGCGGACAAGCCGGGCGTTGCGGTCGTTTCGCTCGGCACGAGCGACGTGTTTTTCGCGGCGATGGACCGTTTTCAGGTCGATCCGGAGGGATATGGACATGTCTTCGGCAATCCCTCGGGCGGCTGCATGTCGCTCGCCTGCGTGAAGAACGGTTCGCTGGCCCGCGAGAAGGTGCGTGCGCTGGTCGGCTGCGACTACGCCTTCTTTGACGAAGGTGCGTTCGCCGAACTGCCGGGCGCGACCCTTCGGGCCTTCCCGTATTTCGAGGAGGAGATCACGCCGAAGCATCCGGCGACGGGCATCGAGGCCGCCTTTGACTGGGAGAAGGCGAGCGCGGCCGAGAAGGTCGTGTCCGTCATCCGCGGGCAGGTGCTCAACCTGTTCGAGCGCACGCGCTGGATTGGTGCGTTCGACACAATCCGCGTGACGGGCGGCGCGAGTCGCTCGAAGGGCATTCGCGAGACGATTGCGGAGGTTTTCGGCGCGAAGGTCGAGACGCTCGACGTGCCCGATTCCGCCGCGCTCGGCGGGGCGATCCTGGCCGCGCGGGGCAAATGTAGAATGTAAAATGAGGAATGTAATAAGGAATCCGTTTCATGAAGGAGTTCATTGAATCTGGCAAGGCCGTCATGGGCATCGAGTTCGGCTCGACGCGCATCAAGGCGGTGCTGATTGACGAGAAGTACCGGGTTGTCGCGCAGGGTGCGCACGACTGGGAGAACCAGCTCGTGGACGGTGTCTGGAGCTATTCGCTCGAGGCGATCGAGGCGGGTGTCCGGGACGCCTACGCGAAGTGCGCGGCGGACGTCGAGGCGAAGTACGGTGTGAAGCTGACGAAGCTCGCGGCGCTCGGCATCTCTGGCATGATGCACGGCTATCTGCCGTTCGATGCCGCTGGCAAGCTGCTGACGCCGTTCCGCACCTGGCGCAACGTGATGACAGCCCAGGCTGCTGCCGAGCTCTCCGAGCTTTTCACGTTCAACGTGCCGCAGCGCTGGTCGGTGGCGCACTACACGCAGGCGATCCTCAACAAGGAGTCGCACATACCGGCGGTCCGCTGGCTGACGACGCTCGCGGGCTACGTGCACTACCGCCTGACGGGCGAGAACGTGATGGGCGTGGGCGAGGCGAGCGGCATGAAGGCGGGCGTCCTCACGGACCGCGGCGCGGCGTGGCTCGATCCGACGGGGACATTGCAGGCGGGCGCGGTGATGGCGCCGCCGGAGGGCGATGCCGGCACGGGCATGGTCGCGACGAACGCGGTCGCGCCGAAGACGGGCAACGTCTCGGCCGGTACGTCGATCTTCGCGATGCTCGTACTCGAGAACGCGATGAAGGGCTACTATCCCGAGATCGACGTCGTGACGACGCCGACGGGACACGAGGTCGCGATGGTGCACTGCAACAACTGCACGAACGAGATCAACGCGTGGATGCCGCTCTTCGGCAACGACTACCGCCGGTTCTTCCAGGCGTCGCTCCAGGGTGCGCCGGACTGCGGCGGCGTGGTGGTCGTGCCGTTCCTCTCGGGCGAGCCGGTCGCGGGCGTCGCGGACGCGATGCTCCGGGTCGTGCGCAAGCCGGGGGCGAACTTCACGTTTGAGAACTTCGCGCGCGCGCAGGTCTATTCCGCGTTCGTCTCGCTTAAGCTCGGCATGGACATCCTCTCACGCGAGGGCGTGACGGTCGATAGCCTGATGGGCCACGGTGGCATCTTCAAGGACAAGGGTATCGCGCAGCAGTATCTCGCCGACGCGCTCAAGACGAGCGTCACGTGCAGGGCCACGGCCACAGAGGGCGGTCCGTGGGGCATGGCGGTCCTGGCCGCATTCGCAGCCAGGAATGAAGAATGTAAAATGAAGAATGTAAACTGCGTGGAATTGGAGGCCTTCCTTGCAAAGGAGGTCTTCGCGGGGGCGGCGAGCGAGACGCTCGCGCCGACGGAGGAAGGCATGGCGGGCTTCGACCGCTACGCGGCGAACTTCAAGGAGGCGATCCATGCTTGAGGCTCTGAAGCAAGACGTCTTCCGCGCGAACCAGCGCCTTGTTTCCTCCGGACTCGTGGTGCTGACCTGGGGCAACGCCTCAGGGTTCGATCCCGAGACGAAGCTCATGGTGATCAAGCCGAGCGGCGTCGACTACAACAGAATGACGGCGGATGACATGGTTGTCGTCGACCTCGACGGCAAGGTCGTCGAAGGGAAGCTCAGACCGTCGAGCGATACGGCGACGCACATCGAATTCTACAGGCACTTCCCGGGCGTGAAGGGTGCCGTGCACACGCATTCGGTCGAGGCGACCGCGTGGGCGCAGGCGTGCCGCGAGATCCCCGCGTACGGGACGACGCATGCGGATACGTTCCACGGACCGGTGCCGGTGACGCGCACGCTCACCGAGCAGGAGGTGAACGAGGCCTACGAGCTCAACACGGGCAAGGTCATCGTCGAGCGGTTCAAGGACCTCGAGCCGATGGCGGTGCCGGGCGTCCTGGTTGCGGGTCATGCGCCGTTCACCTGGGGGAAGGATCCCCAGGATGCGGTCGATCACGCGATTGCGCTTGAGGCCATCGCCAAGATGGCGCGCCTCACGGAGGAGATCCACGCTGCACACGCGGCGCCCGGCCTCACGCCCTATGTCGGCGAGAAGCACTATCAGCGTAAGCATGGCAAGAACGCCTATTACGGACAAAACTAACATCACGGAGAAAACTAACATCAAGGAGAAAAAATCATGGCTATGAAAGATTACGAATTCTGGTTTGTTGTCGGTTCCCAGTTCTTGTACGGACCTGAGGTGCTCGCGACCGTGTCGAAGCGCGCGGAGGAGATGTGCGCGAAGATGAACAAGGGCGGGAAGCTCCCGTGCCGGATCGTCTACAAGACGACGGTCAAGACGTCCGAGGATGCAACGGACACCATCATCGCGGCGAATGCGGACCCGACCTGCGCCGGTATCATCACGTGGTGCCACACCTTCTCGCCGTCGAAGATGTGGTTGACGGGACTCAAGCTTCTGCAGAAGCCGTACTGCCATTTCGCGACGCAGTACAACCGTGAGATCCCGGACACGGAGATCGACATGGACTTCATGAACCTCAACCAGGCCGCGCACGGCGACCGCGAACACGGGTTCATCGCCGCGCGTCTCCGAACGCCGCGCAAGGTGATCGCGGGCTACTGGCAGGATGCGCCGGTGCAGGCACGTCTCGGCGACTGGATGCGCGTCGCAGTGGGCGTTGCGGTCTCGAAGTCCCTCAAGGTCATGCGCTACGGCGACAACATGCGCAACGTCGCGGTCACCGAGGGTGATAAGATCCTCGTCCAGGAGAAGCTGGGCTGGCAGGTCAACACCTGGCCGGTTGGGAAGCTCGTCGAATACATCAACGCGGTGACGGACAAGGAAGTCGACGCGCTGATGGCCGAGTACAAGAAGCTCTACACCTTCAACACGAAGAATCTTGCGTCCGTCCGCTACCAGGCGAAGGAGGAGATCGCGATGAAGAAGATGCTCGACGCGGAAGGCTGCCGGGCCTTCACGAACACCTTCGAGGACCTCTACGGCATGGAGCAGCTCCCGGGCCTCGCCTCGCAGCGCCTGATGGCGCAGGGCTACGGCTATGGCGGCGAAGGCGACTGGAAGGTCTCCGCCATGACGGCGGTCATCAAGGCGATGTCCGAAGGCAAGAAGGGCGGCACGGCGTTCATGGAGGACTACACCTACCATCTCGCCAAGGGCAAGGAGTACTCGCTCGGCGCGCACATGCTTGAGGTCTGCCCCACGGTGGCGGCCGGTAAGCCGAAGATCGAGGTGCATCCGCTCGGTATCGGCGGCAAGGCCGATCCGGCGCGTCTCGTCTTCGAGGGTCGCGCGGGCAAGGCGATCGTCGTCTCGCTCGTGGACATGGGCGGACGCTTGCGGATGATCGTGCAGGATATCGAGTGCATCAAGCCGATCATGAAGATGCCGAATCTCCCCGTGGCCCGCGTGATGTGGCGCGCGATGCCCGATCTGGCGACGGGCGTGGAGTGCTGGGTGACCGCAGGTGGTGCGCACCATACGACGCTGACCTATGATGTGACGGCCGAACAGATGCGCGATTTCGCGCGGATCATGGGACTCGAGTTCGTTCACATCACGAAGGAGACGACGGTGGAGGGACTCGAGCACGAGCTCTTCCTCAACGACCTGGCGTGGAAGCTCCGCTAAGGGGCTTACTGGGTGAGTGGATCGCATTCTGGGTCCGGGGTTTTGGGCGGTGCCCCAACTCTAAAAACCTTTGTGCCTCTCTGTGCCCCCCTTTGTGGCAAAACATAATTGATTAGCCACAGAGAGGGCACAAGGAAGGCGCAGAGATGTTTAAGTCTGCCTTTGGCAGTGTGTGGCGAGATTGAAAATGGGACTAAACGAAATTGCACGAGTAAACGCTGGCTCATCCCAGGGGATGGCTCTTCCATCCGTATGGAGACGCATCTTCCATCCGCATAGAGGCGGCTCTTCTATCCACATCGGTTGACGCATCCGTTCCGGGGCGTCCCCGGCATCTATGGGGTGGCGTTG
Organism: uncultured Lentisphaerota bacterium; assembly: GCA_900320855.1. Classification (GTDB taxonomy): domain Bacteria; phylum Verrucomicrobiota; class Kiritimatiellia; order RFP12; family UBA1067; genus UBA1067. The sequence goes on along the minus strand of ONTV01000046.1, from coordinate 2,522 downwards.
TTCGCTTTTCTTCTTTGGTTGAACCCCCTGGCCTTCCTCTCTTTCTTTCAACGAAATTACCATTTCATATGCATTTCTCTGCGCCTCTGCGTCTCTGCGTGAGAATATCACGTTGGTAGGGAAAACGAATTTAGGTTTACACGGGTTTCTTGTATTTCACCCAATCCGCACCACCAATCCGTCTTTGGCATCGTGATAGCCCGTGGAAGGCGGTGCTACCCCGTGTGCCGGTGAACAAACTGGTTAACTTGTTTTCTGTCGATACTTTACTACCCTGACACGGGAGGTTGGCATCGTATTTATTGGTAGTTGACATTGAATCGCTTTGAAGTCGACATTGCAATTGTTCGTAGTTGACTTTGTTGTAGTTCAATGTTGACTTACTGTAGTTTGCCCATTTTTTGAGTGACGAAACGCGTCTCACCCCGATAAATAAAGGGTGAGATGCGTTTTCGTACAGCGCGTGAGATATCCCTCGACCCTTTTCATGCTATGGCGGTTTGGAAATCGCGAAGCCAAGCGTCGCGGTAGCAGAGCGTTCTTTGCCAACCAATCGGAGTTAAAATCTCGGCTTGAGCAGCCTCACATCCGCGAGAGGGCGAAAAATGGGTAAACTCCAGTGGGGTGATGTTGTGTTGCCGGGCGTTCAAAGTTAGACAGGTTGGAGCGAGCAAAGTTAGACAGTTGTGATTGAGGTGTTGGCAGGTAAAGTGGCGAGAGGTTTTGTTTTTGCTGGATTATCTGGCTTCAGCGTCTAACTTTGATCGCCCGACGGGTTTTGCAGGTGTGTTGTCCACGCCCCTGCGATGGCACGGCACAGCGGGGAGAAGACCGTCCCCGCAGGGGCGGCGCGAAGCGCCGAGGCCGACGGACCGCTGTGCCGTGCCATCGTTAATGCCTCCCGCTTGCAGGTCGCCCGAGGCGTTGCGATAATCGCTGGATGAAGAACCAGCAACTCTATTCGCGACTCGCGCCCGAAGCGGTCGAGCGCGTCATCAGAAGATTCAACGACCGTGAACTGACGATGCAGGAGGCCATGGCTGCCCTCAGCGTCAGCCGCGCTCAGGTCTACAACCTCCGGACGCAGTGGCTTGCCGCAGGCAAGAGGGCGTCCTTCCTCGGTGCGTCTGACGGCGACCGCAAGTCGGCCTGGCCGACGGCGTGCGTCGAGGAGCTGAAGACGCTCATCGAGGCGTCGAAGGACGACGGCCCGAACTTCGAGCTCTACGCCGACGAGCTGGCGCGCAAACACGAATTCGTGCGCGACCGCTCGAGCGTCAGGAAGTTCTGCGAGAGGAACCTCATGACGCTCATGCGCAGCACGTTCCCGGTCGAGCGCAAGAGGCCGGACGACCACTACCGTCGCTGGGAGGCCGAGTCTTACGGAGAGATCTACCAGCACGACTCGACGCCACGACACATCTGGGGAGCCGACGGCGCGAACCAGAGCATCATCCTCTCGCTTGACGATGCCACGCGCCAGATCACGGCGCATCGTGTCTGCGAACGCGAGAACCTGCTCGAACACTACGCCATGCTCGAGCCCTCGTTCCTGCGCTACGGCATGCCGGAGGCGTTCTACACGGACGGATTCACGCTCTTCGGCCACGAGGGCGAGGACCTCTGCACCCAGTTCGGGCGCATGTGCCGCGCTTTCGGCATCAACCACATGATAGCCCCGACGCCGGAGGCAAAGGGCAAGGTCGAGCGGGCGATGCGCACGTTCCAGCACAGGATCGTCGTCACGCTCAAGGCGGCGGGTGTGGACAACGAGGCGCGGGCCAACTTCCTCGCGGGCGAGCACATCGCGTTCTGGAACAGGACGCACACGAACGAGGAGACCGGCGAGATCCCCGACGTGCGGGCGCAGCGTCTTGTAGCAGAGGGACGCAACCGCCTCCGTCCCGTTCCGAACGAGAAGGTCCTTCGCCTGTTCCTGTCAAGGCACGTTCCCCGCAAGGTCGAACTCGGCTGCCGAATCGACTTCATGGGGCGAAAGTGGCGGATCGCAAAAACGCTGAAGAAGACCGTGTGGCTCGCGATTCGTCCCGAGAACCATGGCTTCTACGTCCTTGAGGAACGTCTCGATCCGACAAACCCTGTCGTGCCGCGCATTCTTCTGGCTCATCGGTTCTGAACAGGTGCCCGGCTTCGATGCCGCGAGCTGCCGGGCGCGGCATCGAAGCATTGACGCATAATCGGAGAGAGAAGATTCGGGAGCACGATTGCCAGGCCAATGGGATATCGCCTGGAAATCATCGGCTCCGCGTCTTTTACGGCTGAAAAGGGCGTCTAACTTTGCTCGCCCGAAGCTGTCTAACTTTGCTCGCTCCAAAAGTCTAACTTTGAACTTCGGCCAACATCCAGGCAAAAGGGCTTTTCACGCTTATCCCGGTTTTTTGAATAGCCCCTAAAAAAGGCCGTTTCCGACCGCCCGCTGCGGGCCGGGGAGCACCGCTGTAGCCACTGCCTTCGGCAGCTCGCTTCGCTCGGCGGATACGCCGTTCGGTCTCGTCGTTCGG
>ONTV01000018.1 GCA_900320855.1 uncultured Lentisphaerota bacterium | reverse complement strand
TTGGGAGAAACCGCGTGGTGCCATAAGAGGCACGCCTCGTGGTGTGAGAGGGGGAGTTGCAACTCCCCCTACTCGATTTTTGGGCGCGCGCACGAGGCGGCGAGGGGCACTTGCGCGCAGACGCCCATTTTTGATATACTACACACAATTCTCTCAAGAGGAGGGTCGCGATACGGGCGAGAAAATCCCGTCGCGTCGTGACCGTTGAAGCTCTGCGCTCGCGGTCACGGTGTGGTCGCGAGCCTTGTTTTGAGGGGGTTACTGAGCGAAGACTCAGTTGCGAGCGGGGCGCCAACGGGCCCCCCGCGCCAACAAGGCGAGCGTCCTTGCGCGCGGAAATCGCAACCGTCGGAGGTCAGGTCAATGGGGCGAAGCGGCGGGAAAGGTCTGCTGCGGAGCCGAAACTGAAGTCAGAAACAGAAGGAAAAGACAGACATGCAGAAGCAGAGAGTCCGCATCCGCCTCCAGGCATACGATCACCGTGTGCTGGACCAGGCCGTCGGTGGCATCATCGACACGGCCCGGGGCACGGGTGCGCAGGTGGTGGGCCCGATCCCGCTCCCGACCCGCGTCGAGCGTTACACGGTGAACCGTTCGCCGAACGCCGACAAGAAGTCCATGGACCAGTTCGAGATGCGCACGCACAAGCGCCTCCTCGACATCGTCAACCCGACCGCGCAGACGATCGACGAGCTGAAGAAGCTCAATCTCCCCGCGGGCGTCGACATCACCATCAAGGTCTGAGAGGAGCGTCGACATGGAAGGTTTGATTGGCAAGAAGATCGGCATGACCCAGGTGTTCGACGCCGACGGCAACCGCACGTGCGTGACGGTCATCGAATGCGGGCCGTGCCCGGTCGTCCAGCTCAAGACGCTGGAGAACGACGGCTACGTCGCCGCGCAGGTGGCGTTCGGCTCGCAGAAGCCGCACCGCCTGTCGAAGGCCGAGCAGAAGCACTTCGAGAAGGCCGGCGTTCCGTGCGCCAAGGTCCTCAAGGAGTTCGCGCTTGACGACGGCGAGACGCTGAAGGTCGGCGAGGCCGTGACGGTCGCCAACTTCGAGGGCGTCAAGTACGTCGACGTCTCGGGCGTGACCAAGGGCAAGGGCTTTGCGGGCGTGCTCAAGAAGTGGGGCTTCGCCGGCGGCAACATGACGCACGGCGGCCATTCGAAGCGCCGCACGGGCGGCCTTGCCGCGCGTGACCTCCCAGGCTGGATCGAGAAGGGCAAGAAGATGCCGGGCGACATGGGTGACGTGAACCGCAAGGTCGTCGGCCTCGAGGTCGTCCAGATTCGTCCCGAAGACAACGCGATTCTCGTGAAGGGCTCGATTCCGGGCGCCCGCAACGGCATCGTGTTCGTCCGCAAGTCCCTCAAGAACAACGTCAAGAAGGGGGCTAAGTAAGCATGAAGAAGATCGAAGTGACGTTTGACCAGGCGCAGCTGACGCTCGACAAGGGCGCGCAGGCCGTCAAGGACGCGATCACCGCCATCCGCAACGCGCTGCGCGCGGGCACGGCCTGCACGAAGAGCAAGGGCGAGGTCGCGGGCTCGAACAAGAAGCCCTGGAAGCAGAAGGGGACGGGCAACGCCCGCGCCGGCTTCCGCCAGTCGCCCGTGTGGCGCGGCGGTGGCGTCGCGCACGGCCCGAAGCCGCGCTCCTACGAGCAGAAGCTCAACAAGAAGGTGTGGAAGCTCGCGTTCGCGCGCGCCCTCTCCGACAAGCTCGTGGCGGGCGAGGTGATCGTCGTCGACGAGTTCGCGTTCGAGGCGCCGAAGACGAAGCTCATGGCCAAGTTCCTCAAGGAGCTCGGCGTCACGCGCACGGCTGTCGTCGTCCAGAAGGACGTCGACGACACGGTCGTCCTCGTGACCTCCAACCTTCCGAAGATCGACTACTCGACCGCGCAGGCCCTTGACGTGTACACCGTGGTGGCGAACCGTCAGATCGTCTGCGACAAGGCCGGGTTCGAGGCGCTCATGGCCCGCATCGCCAAGTAAGGAGATTTCAGTCATGACGAAACAGGAACTCAAGACCAAGACCAACGGCGTCATCCTCGACGTGCTGATCACCGAGAAGGGGTCGGCGCTCTCGACGCAGAACCGCTACCTCCTCGAGGTCGCGCGCGACGCCCGCAAGCCGCAGATCGCCGTCGAGGCCGAGAAGGCCTTTGGCGTGCACGTCCTCGCGGTCCGCACCGCCAACATGAAGGGCGGTCTCCGGTACGTTCGCGGCACGCGCAAGGCCGTCCAGGAACCCACGTGGAAGAAGGCGATCGTCACCGTGAAGGCCGGCGAGCGCATCGAACTCGCGTAAGGAGCGAAGAAGACTATGGCACTTAAGACATACAAGGCCCGTTCGTGCGGCATGCGCTTTCGCGAGTCCGCGACGTTCGAGGAGATCACCGAGAAGAAGCCGGTGAAGCGCCTGACGGTGGCCGTCCGCAAGACGGCAGGCCGCAACAACCAGGGCCGCATCACGTGCCGCCACCACGGCGGCGGCGCGAAGCAGCGCATGCGCATCGTCGATTTCCGTCGCAACAAGTTCGACGTCGAGGCGACGGTCAAGGAGATCGCGTACGATCCGACGCGCAGCGCGTATCTCGCGCTCATCGAGTACACGGACGGCACGCTCAGCTACATTCTCGCCCCGGAGGGCCTGAAGCAGGGCATGAAGGTCATGAACGGGACGAAGGCGGAGGCCACGGTCGGCAACTGCCTTCCGCTCGCGCAGATTCCGCTCGGGCTGTTCGTCCACGCGATCGAGCTCGTGCCGGGCAAGGGCGCGAAGGTCGCGCGTTCGGCGGGCAACTCCTGCCAGGTGATGGCGCGTTCCGGCAACACGGTCACGCTGAAGATGCCGTCCGGCGAAGTCCGCCTGTTCGACGGCCGCTGTCTCGCGTGCGTCGGCTCGGTCGGCAACAAGGACTGGGGCTCGATCAAGCTCGGAAAGGCGGGTCGCAAGCGCTACCTCGGCATTCGCCCGACGGTGCGCGGCGTCGCGATGAACCCGGTCGATCACCCGATGGGCGGCGGCGAAGGTCGTACGTCCGGCGGCAGCCACCCGCGTTCGCCGTGGGGCCAGCTCGCGAAGGGCGGCAAGACCCGCGCGAAGCGCAAGGCGTCCAACAAGGTCATTGTCAAGAGGAGGAAGTAATCGATGAGTCGTTCTCTCAAGAAGGGACCTTATGTCGAGGAGAGCCTCCTCCGCAAGGTCGAGAAGGCGCAGGCGAGCGGCAAGAAGCAGCCGATCAAGACGTGGAGCCGTCGTTCGATGGTGCTCCCGGAGTTCGTGGGGCTGACGTTCGCGATTCACAACGGCCGGCAGCACCTGCCGATCTTCATCACCGAGAACATGGTCGGCCATCGTCTCGGCGAGTTCGCCCCGACCCGCACGTTCAAGGGCCACGGCAACTCGGTCGAGAAGGCCAAGTAAGGGGATAAGCAATGGAAGTTACCGCCATTACCCGCAACCAGCGCATGTCCGCGTTCAAGGGGCGTCCGCTGTGCCGCGCGTGCCAGGGCCTCAAGGCCGCCGACGCGCTTAAAATCGTCGAGTTCTCGCCCAAGAAGGCGGCCGTGATCATCAAGAAGACGATCATGAGCGCCGTGGCGAACGCGAAGAACAACAACGGAATCGAGAACGCGGCCGACCTCACGGTGAAGCTCTGCGTCCTTGACGAGTCCACCCGCATGCGCCGCTACTGGCCGACGGCACGCGGCAGCGCGCATCCGATCGCGCGTCGCCTGTGCCACTGCAAGGTGGTTCTCTCCGACGTTCCGGCCAAGTCCAAGAAGGCCAAGAAGGAGGCCAAGTAACCATGGGACAGAAAGTCAATCCGATCGGCTTCCGCGTCGGCGTCAACCACGCCTGGGGCAGCCGCTGGTTCGCGCCCAAGAAGACCTTCGGCGCCCTCCTCGTCGAGGACCAGAAGATCCGCGAGGCGATCAAGTCGAAGCTGGTCGAGGCCGGCATCTCGAAGATCCTCATCGAGCGCTACGCGAACTCCGTCCGCGCGACGATCTTCAGCGCCCGTCCGGGCGTGATCATCGGCCGCAAGGGCGGTGACGTGGAGGCGATTCGCGCCGACCTCGAGAAGATGACCAAGAAGCAGGTCTATCTCGACATCAAGGAGGTGCAGGGGGCCGACGCCGACGCGCAGCTCGTCGCGGAGGGCATCGCCCAGCAGCTCGAGCGCCGCATCATGCTCAAGCGCGCGATGAAGCGCGCGATGAAGGTGGCGATGGACATGGGCGTGGACGGCATCAAGGTCCATGCGGGCGGCCGCATCAACGGCGCGGAGATCGCGCGCGTCGAGTGGTCCCGCGAGGGCAAGGTTCCGCTGCACACGCTGCGTGCGAACATCGACTACGGTTTCGCGGAAGCCAACACCACGGCCGGCAAGATCGGCATCAAGGTGTGGATCTGCAAGAGAGAGGGTTTCCAGGCCCGTCCGCCCCGCGGCGACCGTCGCGGCGACCGGCGCGAGCGCGGCGACCGCAAGGAGGGGAGGTAAGCCATGCCGTTGATGCCCAAGAGAGTCAAGTACCGCAAGGTCTCGAAGGGAAACCGCGCCGGCTACGCCACGTCGGGCACGGAGCTCGCGTACGGCGAGTTCGGCCTCAAGGCGCTGACGCGCGGCCTTCTCACGGCCACGCAGATCGAGGCCTGCCGCGTCGCGATCAACCGCGAGATGAAGCGCAAGGGCAAGCTCTGGATCCGCGTGTTCCCATGGGCGGAGGAAAGGGCAACCCGGAGTTCTGGGCGGCCGTCATCCTCCCCGGCAAGGTCCTCTTCGAGGTCGGCGGCGTGAGCGAGGAAGTCGCGAAGGAGTGCCTCCGTCTCGCGGCGACCAAGATCGGCATTCACACCAAGTTCATCACCCGCGCAGGAGTCAAGATCTAATGAGCACGGAAACTGTTAATCGCGGCGCGCGCAAGCTTCGCAAGGGCGTCGTCGTTTCGAAGTCCGGCGCGAAGACCGTCAAGGTGGCGGTCTCGTACCGTGAGGTCCACCCCGTGTACGGAAAGGTCATCACGCGCACGAAGAACTATCATGCGCACGACGAGGCCGACACGGCCAAGGTCGGTGACGCCGTCACCATCGTTGAGACGCGTCCGCTGTCCGCCACCAAGCGGTGGCGCATCGTCGCGAAGTAAAAGGAGCAGACAACCATGTTGCAGGAACTCTCCAACCTCGTGGTTGCGGACAACACCGGCGCCAAGCGCGCGATGTGCTTCCGCATCCTCAAGCAGCGCAAGGAGTACGCGCATCTCGGCGACGTGATCCGCGTGGCGATCAAGGAGGCGTCGCCGACGTCCTCCATCAAGAAGGGCTCTGTCGCGACGGCGGTCATCGTCCGCACGGGCAACCCGATCCGCCGCGCCGACGGCTCGACCGTCCACTTCGACCAGAACGCGTGCGTCCTCGTCGACTCGAAGCTCAACCCGATCGGAACCCGCGTGTTCGGGCCGGTCGCCCGCGAGCTCCGCGACAAGAACTACATGAAGATCCTCTCGATGGCCCCGGAAGTGGTCTGATCAAGGAGCAACGAAAATGGCTATCGCAAGAATCAGGAAGAACGATACCGTGATCTGCACCAGCGGCAACGACGCGGGCAAGACGGGCACGGTCTTGAAGGTCGACCCCAAGAAGGGCGTCGCGATTGTCGGTGGGCTCAACGTCCACAAGAAGGCGGTCCGCCGCACCGAGAAGACGGCCGGCGGCCTCATCGACAAGGAACTCCCGATCCGCCTCTGCAAGCTCATGCCCTACGATGCCGAGAAGAAGTGCGGCACGCGCGTGAGGACAGGCGAGAAGGACGGCAAGAAGGCGCGCGTCTCGGTCAAGAGCGGCAAGGCCCTCTAAGGTAAGGAACATCCATCATGGCAAGACTCAAAGACGAATACGCGAGCCGCATGGTTCCCGAGCTTGAGAAGAAGCTCGGCACCACGAACAAGATGCTCGTTCCCCGCCTTCAGAAGATCGTCATCAACATGGGCTTCGGCATCGTCTCGAAGGACGAACAGAAGACCCTCGTCGACGACCTGACGGCGATCACCGGCCAGAAGCCCATGCTCTGCAAGGCGAAGAAGTCGATCTCGAACTTCAAGCTCCGCGAGGGCATGGTCATCGGCGCGAAGGTCACGCTGCGCGGCGAGCGCATGTGGGAATTCGCCGACCGCCTCATCGCGGCGGCGCTGCCCCGCATCCGCGACTTCCGCGGCGTCCCGAACCGCGGCTTCGACGGCGCGGGCAACTACACGCTCGGCGTCAAGGAGCACACGATCTTCCCGGAGCTCGTGGACTCGTCCGCGCACTCGGGCATGGACATCACGTTCGTGACCTCGTCCACCGACAACAAGGCCTGCAAGGAGCTTCTCAACTCCATGGGCATGCCGTTCGCAGGAAGGAACTAAGTCATGGCTAAGCAGTGTCTCATCGAAAAGCAGAAGAAGACGCCCAAGTTCAAGGTGCGCGCGTACAACCGCTGCCAGCGCTGCGGCCGTCGCCACGCCTACCTCCGCAAGTTCGGCGTCTGCCGTCTCTGCTTCCGCGAACTCGCCGTCGCCGGCCTGATCCCCGGCGTCACGAAGGCGTCGTGGTAACCGAACAGGAAAGGAATCAACCAAAATGTCTATGGATCCCATTTCCGACATGCTGTCGTCGATCCGCAACGGACTGAAGGCCCGCCATTACTCCGTCGCGACGCCTGCCAGCGCCCTCAAGGCCGAGATCGCCCGCGTCATGAAAGAGGCCGGCTACATCTCGGACTGCGTCACGACGAGCGAATTCCCGAAGAAGCTCGTGATCACGCTGAAGTACTCGGACCGGGCGATTCCCGCCATCCGCGAGATCAAGCGCATCTCGAGGCCGGGTCTCCGCCGCTACGCCCCCGTCACCAAGATCCCGTCCGTCCTCGACGGCATGGGCCTTGTGATCCTCTCGACGTCGAAGGGCGTCATGAGCGGCGCGCAGGCGAAGAAGGAGAACCTCGGCGGCGAAGTCATCTGCACGGTCGCTTAACATCAGGAGCTAAAGACAATGTCTCGAATCGGTAAAGAACCCGTCAAGCTCGCCGAGGGCGTCACCGCCACGGTCGCGGGCCAGACGGTGACGGTCAAGGGCAAGCTCGGCGAGCTGTCCTACACGATGCATGAAGGCATCACGGCGAAGGTTGAGGACGGCAACATCCTCGTGGCGTGTGCCGACGACTACAGGCTCGGCAACTTCCACGGCCTCGCCCGCGCGCTGATCCACAACATGGTGGTCGGCGTGTCTGCCGGCTACATGAAGCAGCTCTCGATCGAGGGCACCGGCTTCAAGGCGGTCCTGAAGGGACAGGAGCTCGCGCTCTCGCTCGGCTTCGCCTCCCCGAAGGTCTACACGATCCCTGCGGGCCTGACGGTGACCGTCGAGAACGACGGCCTCCAGGTCACGATCAAGGGCATCGACCGCCAGGCTGTCGGCGAAGCCGCTGCGCGCATCCGCGCGTACTACCCGGCTGAGCCGTACAAGGGCAAGGGCATCAAGTACGTCGGCGAGGTCATCCGCCGCAAGCAGGGCAAGAAGGTCGCCTAACCGCGGCGCAAGGAGAACGCAAAATGTTCAATCGCAAAGTTCAGCGTCAGAAGAGGCATCTCCGCCTCCGCCAGCGCGTGATCGGCACGGCGGCGCGTCCGCGCATGTCGATCTGCGTGACGAACAAGCACATGTACGTCCAGTTCATCGACGACGACGCGGGCCGCACCCTCGCCCAGGCGAACAGCCTCAAGGACGAGAAGGCGAACATCGAGGTCGCGAAGGCGCTCGGCGCGAAGGCGGCGGAAGCCGCGAAGGCGGCGGGCATCTCGCTCGTCGTGGTCGATCGCGGCGGGCGCAAGTACACGGGCCGCGTCGCGGCGATCGTGGAAGCCGCCGTCGCCGGTGGCGTCGCCATCTCGGCCAAGAAGGAGGAGAAGTAAGCCATGGCATTCAATCGTGACAAGCGTCAGGAGCAGGACGACGCGCTCGACGAGCACACCGTCTTCATCAACCGCTGCGCCAAGACCGTCAAGGGCGGCCGCCGCATGAGCTTTTCCGCCGTCATCGTCGTCGGTGACAAGGAAGGCAAGGTCGGCGTCGGCTTCGGCAAGGCCAACGAGGTCGCCGACGCCATCCGCAAGGGCGGCGAGGCCGCGCGCAAGGACATGCGCAAGGTCGTCATGAAGGGCAAGACCATCCCGCACGACGTCGAGGGCGTCTGCGACGGCGGTCGCGTCATCCTGAAGCCGGCGGAAGAGGGCACGGGCCTCATCGTCGGCGGCGGCATGCGCCCCGTCCTCGAGGCGGCCGGCATCCGCGATGCGGTCGGCAAGTCGCTCGGCTCGAAGAACCGCCTCAATGTGGTCAAGGCCACGCTGAACGCGCTCTCGAAGCTCCGCAGCGCCGAGGAAATCGCGGCGACCAGGGCGTAAGCGAGAAAGGAGTAATCGAAAATGGAATTGCATTCTCTTACGAACACCGCCGGCGCGCGCCAGCGCCGGAAGCGCGTCGGTCGTGGCTGCGGTTCGGGTCTCGGCAAGACCTGCGGCAAGGGCCAGAAGGGCCAGCAGTCGCGCAAGGGCCACAAGCACAAGCTCGTGTTCGAAGGCGGCCAGATGCCGCTCGTCCGGCGTCTGCCGAAGCGCGGCTTCAACAACGCCGCGTTCAACGCGAAGGCGCTCGCGGTTAACGTTTCCGACCTTGAGAAGAAGTTCGAGGCGGGCGCGGAGATCACGGTCGAGTCGCTCGCGAAGGCCGGCTTCTCGGACAATAAGCAGCCGAAGATCAAAATCCTCGGCACGGGCGAGCTCACGAAGAAGTTCACCGTGAAGGTCCCCTGCTCGGCCGCCGCAAAGGCGAAGATCGAGGCGGCGGGCGGCACGGTCGCCTAACCCCTTCGGCAAAGCAAAAAGAGGCGTCCCGGCGGTTTTCCGCCGGGCGTTTCTTTTTGTCCTTTTGGACTTGGCCCGTCGTGCATGTTCTGTCGCTGGCCGACGTGCGGCGCGCTTCGGGGCACAGGCGGCTTGCGCCGCCTCACAGAACAGGACGTTGCGTGAGGAGTGGGCGGGATGGACGCCCAGTGATATCCAATCGATTGCTTTCGCTGAACACGGAGATGACAGAGTGGCGGAGACGCGGAGGTCTTGAAGGGGATTCATGAAATCTGAAGCTTGGTCAATTCCATCTTTCGGGAACACATGTCTCCGCGTCTCCCCGTCTCTGCCGTCTCCGTGTTAAGCGCACCCCGCCTAGCGGCCCCTTCGGGCTGCTTCGCAGGGGGATATGCAGGCCTTCCCGTGCAGGATGGCCAAGTCGCCCGCTCGGAAAATGAAAGGTCGGCATTGCGCAGAGGCTCAAAACGGCGGCTAAAAAAAGTAGACATGTCTTTTGTGTCAGAGGGGGTGATTTTATGATACAATGTGCGCGTCGTGAAAACGAAGGACGGCAACGGATGACACGAAGAGAGTTTTTTGAAGGGGCGATTGGCGCGGGCGCCGTGTGGACGGCGCTCGGCGCAGGGGCGTCCTCGGCGCGCGCGGCGGCGGTCGCGAACGCGCCGAGCGCGACGTTGCCGCCGTGGCAGACGGGCACGTTCCAGATTCACCTCATCCACACGGGTGTCGGCGAATCGACATTCTTCATTTTCCCGGACGGCACGACGCTGCTGCTCGACTGCGGCGACCACGCGGCCATCACGCGCCAGGACTTGGCCGTGCCGGCCGTGCCCAGCCCCAGCCGTCTCGCGGGCGAGTGGGTCGCGCGCTACGTGAGGCGCGTGAACCCGAACGACGACCGCGTCGACTACATGGAGACGAGCCATTGGCATGCTGACCACTGCGGCACGCCGAACTGGCAGAGTTCGGGCCCGGGCGCCAAGCAGTGGTCATGCGGCTATGTGCGCAGCGGTTTCGGCCTCGCGTCCGAGCAGTTGCGCTTCGCGAAGGCGATTGACCGGGGCTGGCCCGATTACGACGACCCGATTCCCGTCTCGAACCGCGAGGGCATCACGCTTGTCGCTTACATGAAGGAACTTTATGCCCATCTCGCGAAGCGGGACGGGCTGACGGTCGAGAAGATCCGTCTTGGCGCGCGTGACCAGATCGTGCCGCTGCACGGCACGGCGGCGGACGAGTCGATGCGCGTTCTCGGCACACGGCATTTTGTCACGGAAGCCTAGGTCATTTTTCTGAACCCGAACGAACACAAAAGGAGAACAACAAAATGAGAAAACTGGCTAGAACTTTCTGCGGCACGGCGCTCGGTGTGGCGCTGGGCCTGAGGGCCGATGAGCCGCGCTGGACGTATACGCCGGCGGCGGGCGACAGCCCTGCGAGCATCACGGATGGCGGATGGACGCTGCACGTTTCCGTGATGGACGAGACGGCTCACACGTTGGCCCTTGGCACCAACAACTGCGGGTCGGTCATCCTCGACAAAGGGGCGAACGCGACTTCGACCATTGACTTGCGCGGCGGTGTGGCGGATACCGCCGGAACGGCGTGGACAATCGCCCGTATCTATGGTAGGGCCTTCACGGGATGGAGCAACGGCATTAACACCATCTACACGCCCGGCACGCTTGGCGAACGAGGTTTTGCGGGGCAGCTATTCCGCGAGAGCGCATTCTCTCAAATCGTGATTGACGAACCGGACATGACCGGACTTGTCGCCAACAACACCTTTATGAGCACGCCGATTAAAAAACTGAATCTGAAGGCTCCCAAGGTCTATGCCATTGGCGGTGGCGGTGCTTTGGCTAAGGCGTTCCTGTCCGACACGGATGTCTCGGGCTGGGACTTGAGCGGTCTCAAGTATTTTGTTGATGGGGCGGTCTATTGGAATTATAATCCAAATGCGAGCACGACAAGCAAGACGGCCAGCGTATTCCGGGGGCGGGCGTTTCGCGGCGTCTTGCGGTTGCCGTCGATTGTCGATCCGCCGGCGGACTCGTTCGCGAACTGTCCGAACATGGAAGGCCTTGAACTGGGCGCGAGCAACTTGCTGACGAAGGTCGGCGCGGACATCGCGACGAACTGCGCGTCGCTTGTGCGCGTTGTCCTCGGCGGCGCCGAGGGCTGGACGCTCGGCGCACGGGCGTTTCAGTCCCCCAACATCACGAATGTCGTCTTCAGGGGCTTGACGCCGCCGACGTTTGATGCAGAGGCGGAAGATGTTTTCTTTGGTACGGCCGAGACGCCGGCACGCCAAATTCTTTTTGAAATTCCTCGCCATGACACGGTTTGGGCGGAAGTTGCTTCGTCTGCCTTTGCGGCGACAGCGGATGAGCGGGCTACGTTTGCCGCGCGCTTTGGCGAAGCGCGGCTTCCGGATCTGATCGGCGTTGTCGGGACGAACGTCTTCAAGACGGCTAACTGCCAGTATCTTGCGTGGGGCGATAACGCATCCCGCACCTACACGATGAACTTGACGCTGGACGAGAACCACCCCGAACACGCGGTTGTCGTGACGCCGCAGAAGGACGCCTATGCGGCGGGCGAGACGGTGACGATTGCCCCTGCCGCCGAACAGGAAGTCTTCTACTGGTGGGGCAACGTGCCGAAGGAACAGCGCCGCGCCGCCTCGCTTACGTTCACGATTGAGCAGAATATCCGTCTGCGTCCGCTTTTCCGCAACCGCTGGACAGTCACGGTCGCGGAGAATGCCAAAGCGGGATCGGCGGCGACGGTTTCCGATGGCGTCTGGACGCTCAACGCGAACGTCCTGGACCCGGACGCACGGACGCTCGCCCTTGGCAACCGCGCGGAAAAAGGCGCGTATGCGGACGGCAACACGGGCACGGGATGCCTCAATCTGCTCGGCACGTTCACAGAAACGTCTGGGCGGGCTTGGTCGGTCACGAGCCTTGGCGTGTCGTACACGTTTTCTGGTGAAGGCCCGACGACGCTTTACGCGCCGGAGAATGTGGTCTGGAGCGGCGCGCCCCTACGTGGCTGCAAAACCATGGCCACGTTTGCGCTTGTCTCGACGAGTGCCGTCGGCGTCATCGGCAACAACAACTTCGTGGGTGAATGGTTTGGAGATCGCTATCGGACAATGCTGCTGGCCGCGCCAGGTCTGACGGGGTTGGGATTCAACCAGGCCGACAAGCAGTTTCTGGCGGAGACTGACGTGTCCGAATGGGACTTGAGTGGCTTGCAGGGCATTGGCGTCAACTATCCGCTGACAGAGACGCTCGGAGGGGACTTCTTCAAAGGGAAGTCGTTTTCCGGCGTCATGGACATTCCGGCCATCAAGCGACTCGGCACGAACGTCTTCGCGAACACGACGCGGATGACGGGGCTGAAGGTCGGCGCGAACGGCGCCTTGACGCGCATCTATCCCGGTGCGGTGTCGAACAGCGCGGCGCTCGTCTCGGTCGAGATTGGCGGCGTGAAGGGACTGCAGATTGACGGCGGCGCGTTCTGCTCGCCGAAGCTCGCGTCGGTGAAGTTCCTGTCGACGCCGCCGACGTTTGGCGCGGCGGACGGCGAGCTTGTCTTCGGCACGGAGGAGACGGAGGCCCTGTCGATGAACTTCAACGTGAAGGCGCGGCGGCGCGGGGCGTGGGCAAGTGTCGCGGCCTCGGCGCGCGCGGCGACGGATGCGGAGCGTGCGCGGTATCGCTTCCGCTTCGGCGACGACACGTATCTGGTCGGCGTCGTGCCCGCCTCGGTCTTTCATACGGCGCAGGAACAGTTCCTGAGCGTGGGCGCGCCTGATGATCCGCTGCGCGGCATGGTTTTCATCTTGAGGTAAGGAACGCCAATTGGAGATTTAACATTTCAAATCTCAAATTCAAAAGGGAAGAACAAAAGAGAAAAAGGAAATGAAGAGAGAAAGGCAATAAGAATATGTTCAAGAAAATCGCATGTCTGCTGTTGGGCGTTGTGGCCTTTGTCGGGCTTGGCAACGCCGCGAAGAAGAAGCCCGCCGACTGGACGCTGTATCCCATCAACGAGAAGGCCGCCGACTACCGGCTGGAGTCGATCGACAAGCAGTCGTTCAAGCTGTCCGCGACGCGGAAGGACGCGCCCGGCAAGACGATGGGCCTCGCGATCGTCAACGTCAACCGCAACACGTGGACGCACGACAAGGTCGTCTTCTCCGTGCGCAGCCTCGACGGGCGGGCGGCGAGCCTGAGCGTGTCGGTCAGCTACGCGGACGGCGACAGGACGGCCATGAAGAACTCGGGCGGCATCTCCATCTCGGGCCGCAACTGGTCGGATGTCGTCCTCGCGCTCGACAACGACTACGGGCTCGGCGACCGCGCCATCCAGATCCGGCAGGTGAAGTTCTCGCTCGGCGCGACTGACCTGCCGGTCGGCGGCACGAGCGGCATCGAGGTCGCGGACTTCCGCGTGTGCGGCCCGAACGAGGTCAGCAAGTCCGCCGCCTACCGCGACGACGACGTCTTCGTCGCCGTGCCGGCGAAGGCGACGCCCGCACCTGCCGTCCGCCCGGACGCGCTGAAGGTCTTCTTCGCCTTCGACAACGAGGACGTCCAGCCCTCGCGCTCGCGGCGGAAGAAGGGCCTGTGGGACGAGCAGCAGTACTGGGGCTTCCGCGAGATCCTGCTGGAGCGGACGGACGGCGCGGCGGTCGTGACGACGAACCTCGACGAGGCGGGGGCGATCGTCTACGCCTCCTGCCGGAAGAACGCCGCGCTCGCCAAGCGGATCGCCGCGCGCGTGACGGAGGGCGGCGTGCCGCTCTACGCGACGACGGAGGTGCTGGACCCGGAGGTCGAGGCGCTACTCCCGTGCACGGTCGGCCACGGCCCGCTGGAGGACCTGCCGCCGCGCCGCCGCGTCGTGCCGGCGGACGGCCGCCATCCCCTTGCGCGCCGGGGCGGCTACAGTGACGCGACGTTCCCGGTGTTCCGCGACGTCCGGGCGAAGGATTCGGGGCGCGTCCTCTTCCGCTACGACGGCGGGCCGGACGCCGTGGTCGAGGGCCGCGCCGGCAGGGGGCGCGTCCTCTACTCGTCCGTCGGCCTCGGCGCGTCCCTCGTGCCGGGCAAGGAGGCGCGCGACGCGTTCTTCCTGCGGCTGCTCGGGCACCTGACGGGCCGCGCGTTCCCCGAGCGCGGCCGCGCGCGCCCGAAGCCGTCCTTCCTCGGCGGCTGGTGGGAGGGCAACGACGGGTTCGGCCACTTCGGCTGGGAGGTCGGCAACGGCTTCCTCGTCGAGAACACGTCGAGCCGCCTGGAGGTGTCGCTCGGCGGCGTCCAGTACTGCCTCGCCGCGCCGCGTGCCGGCGACGGGCCGCGCAAGACGGCGTTCGCGGTCGACCGCATCAACCCGCTCGCCGTCGGCGGCACGCTGACGACGGACGGCGTCCGGACGATGCGCTACGACGGCTCGATGGCCTATCCGGGCCTGCGGTGGGAGGTCTACCTGCCGACCGTCGAGCTGCACCTCAAGAACACGCTCTCCTACGCGGCCTACCTCTCGAAGCGGGGCTACCGGACCGTCGCGGTCTGCGAGGGCGAGGCGATCGACCCCCGGGACTTCGCCGCGCCGTGGCTACTCCTCTGGAACGCGACGGACGAGGATGCGCCGCTCATGCTCGTCTTCGGGTCGGTGCCGGGCAAGGTCGAGACGATGCGCGGCGCGCGCGGCGTGAACGGCCTGCGCCTCACGGCGTCCAGGGCCGGCGGCGTCGGCGTCATCGTGCCGACGTGGATCTGGGGCTCGCGCAGGGCCGACACGCGGGACTGGGCGAAGGGAATCCCCGGCGAGGCGGTGCGGCGCGTCAACGAGTGGTATCCGCGCGCGTTCAGGTACCCCGTCGCCCAGCGCGAGCGCTTCCGCCTGGACGAGAGGGCGGGGATGGTCGAGATCCGCGACGACTTCGAGTACCTGGAGACGAAGGACTCCTTCGGGACGCCGACGCGGCCCTACGCGGCGATCCCGCCGGTCGCCGCGGCGCTCGGCGCGAAGGGGCCGGACTGGTTCCGCGCGGAGGCGGACGCGAAGCGGACGTCGCTCGTCACGCGCTACGGGCCGCTGCTCGTCGCCGACGGACAGAGCCGCGTCGAGTGGGCGATCCGCATCCCCCGGCAGGACCTCTCGACGCTGCCGCACGCGAGCGGCTTCGAGAAGTACGACGCACTCTTCAACTCGCAGTTCGCGGACGCGGTGAACTTCTCCTGCGGCGGCGGGGTGCGGGTCGACTGGTACACCGACCGCCGGGGCAGCAAGGCCGACCCGGAGAACGACGCGGACGGCGCGTCGCTCCACGACGGGTCGTGCAACCTCGGCCTGCACGGGTCGCTGCTGGGCATGAGCCGCAACACGCCGAACCCCTACGGCTACACCGAGGAGAACCGCCGGCTCATCCGCCGCCGCCTCACGTGGCGTCTCATGGAGCCGCTGGAGGACATCTACTTCAAGGCCGTCTGCCGCTACCGCCGCGAGCCGTTTAGCGGCCGCCGCTACACGATCTACATGAACTCGCCGCGCAACATCTCGACGGTCTACGAGCCGGCGGCGTTCGGCTCGCGCATCATCTACGGCGACTCGAACGAGACCGTGCGCATGATCGTCATGTGCCTCCAGAAGCTCGCCGACCAGTTCGGCCAGCCCGACGTCGTGAAGGCCAACTGGGACACGGTCTCGCGCGAGGTCGTCAGCTACATCTACGCGATCGACAGCTGGGCCTACCTCTGCTCGGGCTGCCTCGAGTGGGGCGGTCCCGGCACGGTCGACATGCTCAACAGCGAGGTCGGCTGCATGATGGAGTACGCGCGCCTCGCCCAGATCGCGGGCGACGAGGCCGAGTACGCGCAGGCGATCTACCGCGCCGCGCGCCGGGCGTGCCCGACGATGGCGCGCTTCGTCATGCAGGACTACTACGGCGACAACGGGCTCGCCGACCGCAAGACGCTCGGCCTCTGCCTCGGCTTCTCCGAGAGCGCGCGCGGCGCCGAGTTCCGCCCCCTCGGCCGCACGCGCGTCTGGGACTGCGAGATCTTCGACATGTCCGAGGGCATCCCGAACACGCTCGTCGCGCTCTACCGCGACTGGGGCGTCGGGCAGCTCCAGCGCGAGTACATCCCCTACGTGCTGCGCGCGACCGAGAAGGACGAGCTGCGCTACACGGTGCTCGCCACGGTCGGGCTCGTCGGCGGCTGCACGGACGCGCGGCTCCGGGAGAAGCTCGACGAGGTCGTCGGCTTCGAGAAGCTCAACAGCTGGCTGCGCACCGACTGGCCGGGGATGGACACGTGCAGCTACGTCGAGTACATCTACCACCGCCTGACGGACTCGCCGGTCATCACCGACTGCCGTGGCGTCTACCTGCACGACGCGCAGTACGACGTGAAGGCGCGGACGCTGACGCTCGACTTCACGCCCGTCGCGCCGGACGCCGCGCTCGCGGTCGACGGCGTGCCGCTCGCGGGGCTCGCCGTCGGGAAGCGCGAGACGCGCAAGCTCGTCACGCCCGGCGACGGCAAGCCGCTCATGGTCAACGAGGACAACGACCACTTCTTCCACCGCGACCCGTCGGAGATGACGCGCGAGGGGCTGCTCGCCTACGTCGACTCGATCATCGACGGCGGACGGGTCACGGACATGGTGTTCTGTCCCGTCGGACAGCCCGCGAACTACGACTCCAAGGCGTGGGAGCCCGTCTGGAAGCGGCTGGAAGACCCCGCGTTCAAGGACTGCTTCGCGACCGAGGCGCGGCGCCGTTGGCCGGAGAACTGCAAGCGGCTTCATGACGCGGGGATCGACCCGTACCGGGTCTGGGGCGACCGCTGCCGCGAGAAGGGCGTGAAGTTCTGGATTTCGATGCGCATGAACGACACGCACTTCATGACGCACCCGACGCTGCAGGGCATCCGCAGCGTGGCCTACACGCGCAATCACCCCGAGTTCTGGCGGTATCCCGACGCGAAGACGGGCGACGCGTGGAAGATGCGCGCGCTCAACTACGCGCGGCCCGAGGCCTACCTGTATGCGCTGACGATGGCGAAGGAACTTCTGGAGCGCTATCGCCCGGACGGCTTCGAGGTCGACTGGATGCGCTACGTCTGCCACCTGACGCCGGGGAAGGAGCGCGAGGAGGCGCACGTCCTCACGCGGTTCATGCGTGACGTGAAGGCGCTCGCGGGTTCGGCGAAGATCAGCGTGCGGCTGCCGTCCCGCTACGAGCAGGCCGTGGCGCTCGGCTACGAGCCGGACGTCTGGGCGAAGGAGGGGCTCGTCGACGTCATCATCCCCTGCAACA
This sequence comes from uncultured Lentisphaerota bacterium, assembly GCA_900320855.1. GTDB lineage: Bacteria > Verrucomicrobiota > Kiritimatiellia > RFP12 > UBA1067 > UBA1067. The sequence goes on along the minus strand of ONTV01000018.1, from coordinate 8,937 downwards.
AGGACGCGGCCGACTTCGAGACGGACGTCGCCGACTGGCGCGCGCGCTGTCCGGGCGTCCTGATCGTGCCGGGCATGGATCGCTTCGACTGCACGCATGACGAGCGCGTCTACACGGACATGGCGGGCTATCGCGGGTTCGCCGACGCGATGGCGCGGAAGGGGGCGGACGGCCTCTACCTCTTCAACGCGATCTACGCGCCGTGCCGTCAGGAGATCTGGACGAAGGGCCTCGACGCGCCTGCCCGCGCGGGGCAGCCGAAGCGCTACATCGCCAGCTACCCGGACGCCGCGCCGGACAGCGTGCCGGAGGCGTCGCTCTGCCAGCTGCCGCGTCGCCTCGCGGACGGTATGCGGCTGACGTTCGACTGCGGCAGCGCCGAAGGCTCGACGGCGGCGTTCGCGTTCGGCTTCGACACGGCCGAGGCCCCGGCGGCGGACGGGCTGCGCCTGACGCTGAACGGGCGGCCGGTCGTCGTCCGGAAGACCGAGACGGTCACGGGTTTCGGCAAGCTCTACGGCGACCCGAAGAAGGTCAAGAGCGTCCTGCGCCTCACGTTCGACCGCAAGGACCTGAAGCCCGGCGCGAACGTCGTCACGCTCGCCGGCGACGGCCCCGCGCAGGTCTACTGGGCGGAGATCGCGACGGAGTGAACACGTGAACACAGTTACGAGAAGGGCGTTCCTTGCGGGCGCGGCGGCCGTGGCGGGCGCAGAAGGCCTGGGGGCTACGGCACGGGTGCCGACGGCGGGATGCGTGGCGGTCTTCCTGGCCGACCTGCACGTCCGCGCCGGCGGCTCCTATCAGAAGGAACGTTTGGCGCGCGTGATCGACTCGATCTTGGCGATGCGGCCCCTGCCGACGAACGCCGTCGTCTTCGGCGACATCGCGTATCAGTGCGGGCTTCCGGCGGAGTATGCCGAGTCCCGTCCCTTGCTTCAGCGACTGGTTGATGCCGGCATCGAGCTCTCCTTCGGACTGGGCAACCACGATCGGCGCTCTGCATTTTTCGAGGCCTGGCCCGAATGTCGCGCAAAGACGCTTCTGCCCGGACATCTGGTCACGCGCACTGACCTGGGGCCCGTCGACCTGCTGATGCTGGACGGGCTTCAGGGGCGGGACGACCGGCCGGACCGGGACATGGGGCCGGTGTCGGGGGCGCTGTCCGTCACGCATCAGGAATGGCTGATCGCGGAACTTCGCCGGCTGAAGAAGCCGACGCTCGTGGCGTCGCACTATACGGTCGGCAACCGGTTCTGCTTGGGCGAGATGGATCTCTTCAGCCGTCCGCTTGTCGAGACACTGATGAAATTTCCGCTTGTCGTCGGGTATGTCCATGGTCATAGTCACCTGTGGCAGCCGGACTGGTATCACGACGGCTGGGGCGCGAATGCACGCGAGTTCCGCACGGCTAGCCTTCCGTCAACCGGTCACTGGGGTGACATCGGGTATGCGGTCTTCACGGCCCAGCCGGGGCATGCGGAACTGCGGCTCGTGCAGGACGACTATTACTTTCCGAGTCCGCGACCTGCGGCCGAGCGCCCCCGGACGTGGCAGGCCATTGTCGACGAGCATCGCGGGCGTTCCGTGAGCTGGGACTGGTGAAAGGAGAAGGAAGATGCATCTGAACGTACGAATTCTGGCGGTTGCCGCCGCGCTCTCATTCATGCCGGACGCGCTCCGTAGCGCGCCCTACCGGGACGGCGACACGGTCGTGTTCCTGGGGGACTCGATCACGCATGGCGGTCTCTATCATGCCTACTTGACGGACTTCTACCGCACACGCTATCCGGATGCGGACATCCGCTTCGTCAACTCCGGCATCGGCGGCGACAACGCGGGGGATGCGCGCCGCCGGATTCCCGAAGACGTCGCGGCGTACGCGCCGACGCATGTGGCGGTTCACTTTGGCATGAACGACGTCGGGCGAGGCTGGTATCGGGCGCTGTCGACGGACGAGTCCCTGATCGGGCGCGCGGCGTCCCTGTCGCGCTACCGTGCAAACCTGTCCGACCTGATCGCCGAAATCCGCCGCGTCGCGCCGCAGGCGAAGCTCCTGTGCCTCACGCCGACGCACTATGACGACACCGCCGTCATCACGAACGCGCCGCCGAACTGGAAGGGTTGGCAGTCCGTCAACCAGGTCGGCTGCAATGTCGCCCTCTCCCTGATGGCCGGCCATGTGCTGACGATGGCGAAACGGGAAGGATTCGATGCGCTGAACTGGCATTCCCTGATGAGCAACTTCATCGCGGCGCGCCGTGCGGACGATCCGTCTCTCATGACGACGGCCATCGACCGCGTCCATCCGGGCCCGCTTGGGCATGCGCTGATGGCGTGGACGTTCCTGAAGCATCAGGGCGTCAGCCCCGTCGTCTCCGACGTCGTGATTGACGCACAGGCCGGACGCGCGTCGTCGATCGTCAATGCGACCGTCACCGACGTTTCCGTTGGCAAGGGCGGCGGCATCACGTTCGACCTGCTGGCGAAGTCGATCCCCTTCCCCGTCCCGGAGGAGGCCCTGCCCTTTGTCGGCGCGTTTGACGTGGAAAGGGATCTGAACCGCGAGACCGTCACGGTCACCGGCTTGGCTCGTGGACGCTACGCCTTGAAGATCGACGGCGAGACGGTCGGTACGTATGCGGCGGAGGAACTGGGCGCGGGCGTGTGGTTGGGCTTCAACGCGAAGACTCCGCAGTATCGGCAGGCGCAGACCGTCTTCGCGCGCGTCGAGGAACTGCGCCTGAAAGAGCGGGAGCTGCGCAATCACCATTCTGCGCGCTGGTTCTTTGCGAAACAGGCGCCCGTTGACGACGTGGCGGCGTTTGCCGTCTGGTTTGAGAAGAACGAGCGCGAAGCGGACGCCTATTTTCGGACGTTCATTCCCGGCTATCTTGCATACTGGCCGCGCCATGACGAGATCCGGGCGGCGCTCTGGGCCGAGCAGCGGGCCGTGCGGCAGTTGGCGCAGCCCGTCCGGCGGCATTACGAGATTGTGCCGATGACATCTGCGGCCGATCTGGAGGCCGGCTTCCGCGCGCCGCCGGATGCGGCCAAGCCGCAGGTCTGGTGGCACTGGATGGCGGGCAACGTGACGCGCGAGGGCATCACGGCCGACCTGGAGGCGATGGCCGAGGTCGGCATCGGCGGCGCGATCCTCTTCGACGCGGGCCTCGGCGCGCGCTGGGGCGTCCCGGAGGGGGCGCTCGCCTTCAACACGCCGGAGTGGTACGCGACGGTGAAGTTCGCGGCCGAGGAGGCGAAGCGCCTCGGCCTGGAGCTCGGCATGGCCAACTGTTCGGGTTGGGCGAATTCGGGCGGGCCGTGGAACACGCCGTACCACGCGATGAAGACGGTCTGCTTCACCGCGACGGCGGTCAGGGGCGGCGACGCGGTTCGGGTGGCACTGCCGCAGCCGGAGGACAAGGTGGGCTTCTACCGCGACATCGCCGTCGTGGCGTTTCCGGCGCCCGCGGAGCCGTTTGAGGTGACGGACTGGAAGTTCAAGTGCTTCTCCGACCCGGGACGCAAGTATGACGTCGCCGACACGCGCGTGGCGCCCGCCGCCGCTGTGGTGCGGCGCGAAGACGTGCGCGACCTCACGGCGGACTTCTCGGACGGGACGCTCGCTTGCACGCTGCCGCCGGGCGACTGGACGGTCCTGCGCGTCGGCTACCGCGCCCTCAACCGCAAGAACGGCACGGGGACGCGTCTCGGCAAGGGGCTCGAATGCGACAAGCTCTCGAAGGAGGCGCTGCGCATCCACTGGGCGAACTACGTCGAGAAGACGGTGAAGGCGCTCGGCCCCGGGCTGGCCGGGCCGAACGGGCCGCTCAAGACCGTGCTGAACGACAGCTACGAGGTCGGCACGCAGAACTGGACGCACGGCTTCGAGAAGACGTTCGCCGAACACGCCGGCTACGCGATCGTGCCGTGGCTGCCCGCGCTGTGCGGACGCGTCGTCGGCTCCGTCGCCGAGACGGAACGCTTCTACCGCGACTTCCGGCTGGCCGTCACGGACGCCTTCGCCGCGAACTACGCGGGCGAGATGCGCCGCCTTGCGCACGCCTGCGGCCTTCAGCTCGCGATCGAGCCCTACGGCGAGATTCCCTCGGACGACCTCCTCTATGGCGAGCACGCCGACATCCCGACGGCCGAGTTCTGGGCGAAGCTGGACAGTCCGCACTGGGTGCGCCAGGCCGCGTCGATCGCCCATGCGAAGGGGCGCCGCCTCGTCGCGGCGGAGTCCTTCACCACCAACGCGAAGGAAGGCCGCTGGCAGAACACGCCGTGGAGCATGAAGGCCCGCTGCGACTGGGTCTACTCGGAGGGCCTCAACCGCATCATCTACCACCGCTTCGCCCACCAGCCGTGGACGAATCCCGCGCGCCTGCCCGGCATGACGATGGGCCCGTTCGGCGTCCACTTCGACCGTACGCAGACGTGGTGGAAGCAGGCGAAGCCGTGGCTCCAGTATCAGCGGCGGTGCCAGTTCCTGCTTCAGGAGGGGACGTTCGTCTGCGACGTCGCGTGGTACTGTCCGGCCGGCTACCTCTACATCAACTGGGGTCACAACCCGCACAAGATGCCCGTGCCCGTGCCGCCAGGCTTCACCTACGACTTCGTCTCGGACACGACGCTCGCCGAGATGCGGGTCGAGAACGGCGCGCTCGTGCTGCCGTCGGGGCAGCGCTACCGCACGCTGGTCCTGCCGGAGGCGGAGTTCGCGCTGCGGCCCGCGTCGCGGGCGGGCGTCGAGCGCCTCAGGGCCGCCGGGGCCGAGATCCTCGCGTTCGAGGAGGCGAAGCGCGTCCTCGCCGCGCGCACGCCGGATGTCGCGTGGAACGACAGGGCGGCGAAGCTCAACTGGATCCACCGGCGCAACGGCGCGGCGGACTGGTATTTCGTCGCGTCGCCGCGCGAAACGCCATGCCGGGTGGACGTCGCCTTCCGCACGGTGGGCCGCGCGCCTGAACTCTGGAATCCCGAGACGGGCGAGGTGACGAAGGGCGTCCCCTACGCCGCGAAGGACGGCGTGACGACCGTGCGCATCTCGTTCGAGCCCTGCGCCTCGTGGTTCGTCGTGTTCCGCGCGCCCGACGCGTCCGTGCCGCCGACGGCGTTGTCGCCCGCCCCGGCGTTCGATGCGTTGACGCCGCTCAAGGTCGTCTGCGGCGCGGCGGAGGTCACGCGCCAGGAGGTGACGGGCGCGTGGACGCTCGACTTCCCCGTCGACTGGTATGCGGGCGGTTCGGCGGTGAAGACGGTGGAGCTGCCCGCGCTCGCGGACTGGACGACGCTCGCCGACCCGGACCTGAAGTTCTTCTCCGGCACGGCCACCTACCGCAAGACGCTCGCGGTGACGCCGCCCGCCACCGGGACGAGCCTCTTCCTCGACCTCGGCGACGTGAAGCACTTCGCGGACGTGACGGTCAACGGGCGCGCCTGCCCCACGCTTTGGAAGCCGCCGTTCCGCGTGGACGTGACGGACGCCGCCGCGTCCGGCGCGCTCGATCTCGTCGTGCGCGTCACGAACCTGTGGCCGAACCGGCTCATCGGCGACGACTTCAAGCCGGAGGACTGTACGTTCGATCCGGCCGCGCCGCTCATGCAGCGGCATCTCAACGGCTGGCCGTCGTTCATCCGCGAAAACAGGCCGAGCCCAAGCGGCAAGGCGACCTTCGCGACGTGGAAGCACTGGACGAAGGACGACACGCCGCTCCCGTCGGGCCTCCTCGGCCCCGTCTCGCTGCTCACCGTCCGATAGCCGTCAGAGGACGGCCTATGGCCCGTCGGCCCGCAGGGAGGGTCAAATTTGCTATTTCTGGGCCGACATCGAGGGCGGCAACCCGACGGCGACGGGGCTTTCGGCGGACATCAAGCGGACGATGCGCGCGCTGTCGATCAACTGTTCGGGCGCGGCGAGCGTCTCGTCGATGGTGAAGCCGAACGACCACGTGGACGTCATTGGCACGTTCGACTTCGACCGGGGCGACGCGCGCAAGAAGAACTTCGTCACCTGCACGATCCTCCAGAACGTGCTCGTGCTCGCGACCGGCTCGCGGACGGCGAAGACGCGCGCGAAGGACCTCGGCCTGTCGTCCGGCTACTCGACCGTCACGCTGGAGGTCACGCCGCGCGAGGCGGAGATGCTTGCGTTCGCCGAGCAGATGAAGGGGCGGCTCGTCCTCTTGCTGCGCAACCGCAACGACACGTCGTTCGAGAAGGAGCTGCCGAAGGTCGACTTCGAGAAGATCCAGGGCGAGATCGAGGAGCTGAACCTCAAGCGCCAGAGCCAGAAGCTGACCAGCCGCTGACGAGGAGGACGACGACATGGTTCTGACGACGCTCATCGACGGCGTGCGCGTTCGCGGGGCTGACCGAGGCGATGGACCTTGCGCCGACGACCGTCTACTTCTCGCACTATCTTTTCGAGACGTACTCAAGTTTGCGGACGGCGCGGCTGTCGGCACGGTCACGCTGCCGGACGGTCTGGACGGCACGTTCGTCTGGAAGGGCGTGGAGACGCCGCTTCGGGCGGGCGCGAACGCGATTCGCGCCCCCTGAGGCGGCAGGCGCCTACAGAAACAGCGCGCCCGCGACGAGGTAGGCGACGAGCGAGATGCCGCCCGCGACGAGGGCGTAGGGAATCTGCGTCATCACGTGGTTCATGTGCTTGCACTGCGCGCCGGTCGAGGAGAGGATCGTCGTGTCGGCGATCGGCGAGCAGTGGTCGCCCATGACGCTTCCGGCGAGCGTCGCCGCGAGCGTGAGGACGACGGCGGACGGCTCGACCGCCTGGCAGACGCTCATGCCGATCGGCACGAGGATGCCGATGGCGCCCCAGCTCGCGCCCGTCGCGAAGGCGAAGGCGGCCGCCGTCGCGAAGAGCGCCGCCGGGAGGAACGCGAGCGAGAGGTTGGCGCGGACGAGCAGCGAGGCGATGTACTTGCCCGTGCCGAGGAGGTCGTTGCAGACGGCGGAGATGCCCCAGGCGAGCACGAGCAGGACGAGCGCGGGGACCATCGTCTTGATGCCGAAGAGGGTCGCCGCCGCGAACTGGTGGTAGTCGATGACGCGGCGCGGCACGAGGAAGAGGAAGGAGAGGACGAGCGCGAGCAGGGCGGCGAGCGCGAGAGCGACGCCGGCCTCGTAGCGCGTGAGGAACCAGGTCGCGAAGCCGATGAGCGCGAGGATCGGGAAGACGAGGTCGATGACGTGGCCGCGATCCGAGACGGGGATTGGCTCAAGGCCTTCGCGCATGACGACTTCCGCGCCGACGTCGTGGCGGACGTGGGCCGTGCGCTCCATGCGGCGCATGAGGCCGATGTCGAGCTTGTGCCCGAAGGCGAAGAGGACGACCATCGTGAGCGAGAGGATCGCGTAGAAGTTCAGCGGCGCGGCGGCGAGATAGAGCGCGAGGCCCTTCGCCTGCAGGCCCTCCGGGAGGCAGGTGATGACATAGGCCGCCCAGGATGAGATCGGCGAGAGGATGCAGACGGGCGCGGCCGTCGTGTCGATGAGATAGGCGAGCTTCGCGCGGGAGATCTTGAACTTGTCCGTGACGGGGCGCATGACCGTGCCGACCGTTAGGCAGTTGAAGTAGTCGTCGATGAAGATGATGAGACCCATGACGATCGTCATGAGGTTCACGGCCGTTTCGCTCTTGAGGCGGCGGTAGGCCCACTCCCCGTAGGCGCGCGCGCCGCCCGCGCGCGTGACGACCGAGACGAGCGCGCCGAGGAGGCAGAGGAAGAGGACCATCGGCATGTTCTCCGCCGTCTTGCCGCCGAGGAGATCGACGATCGTCTTGAACGCGGCGATCGGGCCCGCGTGCGTCAGAGCTGCGTGGACTGCCGCGCCGGAGAAGATGGCGGCGAAGAGGGAAAGGACGATCTCGCGTGTCACGAGCGCAAGAACGATTGCCACGAGGGGCGGGACGAGCGACCACAAGCCGAAGGTGTCCATAAGTTGCCGCACATTATACTCTAAATCTCCGCCCCTGTGGCGCGAGGGGTGTCAGCGGACGATGAACAGGAGGCTCGGCCCCTTGCCGCAGACGTGGACGCGGAAGTCGCGGAAGCCGAGCGGCGCCTCGCGCCCCGAGTCATTTGCCTTGCGGCAGTAGACGCGCGTCTCGACGGTCGCCCCGCGCGGCGCGCGGAAGTTGACGGCTCCCGAAATCTCCTGTTGGGTGACGGCGAGGTCGGGCGGGGCGTTCGTCGCGGTGTAGGTTGACGTGTAGGTGGCGAGCGTCTGCCAGTCGGTCGCCACGCCGTCGGGGGCGGCCTGTCGCCACTGGACGAGCAGCGACTTCTCCTGCGTGTTTGTCGCGTTGAGCTGGGCGAATGTCCCCGACACCTCGAGCCGCCGCGCCGCATAGTCGCCCGTCTGGATGGCCAGTCGCAGCTCGGCGTCCCGGACGTCGGCGGCGTTATCCGGCGCACGCGGCACGAGGACGGCCCAGTCGTGCGCGAAGACGTTCGTGCAGACGTAGACGCCGGTGGAAAGCTGCTTCGTCGCGTCGCGGTTCCTCAGCTCGTCGACCTCTTCGCCCTGCAGGAGAAAGCGGAAGGGACAAGTCGAGGCGTCGTGGCCCGTCTCCGTCTTCGGCAGCTCTTCCGGGCGGAAGAGAACGTCCAGCGTCTCGTCCGTCATTGTCACGTGACGGTCGTGCCAGTCTTCGAGGATTGTCGGGTCAAGGACGAACGCCTCCGACCAGGGGCTTTCCCGTCCGTCCGCGTCCTGCGCGCACAGGGAGACGAAGTGGGGGTGTTCGTCCGGCGGCGTCCAATCGAACGTTGTCGCCGATCCGAGGTCGGTGGCGAAGCAGCTGTTCGTGGCGAAGGCGACGGGCGTGTAGCTGCGCACGAGCGCGACGTCCGAGACGAGCATGCGTCCGTCCTTCTTCTCCGTCGGCGAGCCGAGGACGATGGA
>ONTV01000111.1 GCA_900320855.1 uncultured Lentisphaerota bacterium | reverse complement strand
GCGGCCGCCTCCTCCCCTTCGCCCCCAAGAAAGACCCTCTTCGCCGACGAGAAATCCCACGCGCACTCCTTGCGCATCGGGCCGACGCCCATGCCGCCGATGGCGTTGCGCCGCAGAAGCATGAGCGCGATCTTCCGCAGCGCGCTGCAGTTCTCCGGGGCGTGGCCCGTGCGCGCGCGGCACTGGTCCTCGAGGAACACCACGTCCAGCACCCAGTGCAGCCTGTTCTCAATGCCCCAGTGCCTGCGGACCAGCTTCCGGAACGCCTTGGCGTCGGCCTTCAGCGACGTGATGAAGCACCTGCGCTCCGGCTTTCCGTCGACGCCGTTCACCGTGCGGACCGTCTCCACCATGACGAAGCCCGCAAGGTCCTTCCACTGCGCGCGGTCCGCGAACCACGCCACGTCGGACGAGTGCCACACCCTCCTGACCTCCACGCGGCCATGCCCCTTGTCGACGTGCCGGGAGAAGGTCAGGGACTTCGCCCCCGACGCGACGAGGTCCTCCATGAACGTCAGGACCTCGGCATGCATGGTGGGCTGGTTGTCCTTGAGCGGCAGGAGATAGTGGGCCTTCGCCGCGCGGATCGCGCGCGCAATCTCCCTCTGGCATCCGATCGCGTCGATGGTGACGACCGCCCCCTCCAGCGAAAGCGCCGAGAGCAGCTTCGGGATCGCCACGATCTCGTTCTCCTTCGAGTCCACGCGCACCTCCCCGAGCGGGACGTCCGCCCCGTCGACCCACGCCGTCTCGACGACGGGCGCACCGGAGCCCCTGGCGCAGGCCCTCCTGACGGCCTTGCCGTCCAGGGCCACGCAGACGCCCTTCAGCCGCCCCGCCGCCGCGCGCTGCCACAGGCGGACGCACACGCCCATGACGGCGGGGCGCACCATCGACAGGACTCGCCGGAACGTGTCGTGGCTGGGGATGCCGTTCCTCAGCTCCAGGAACTCCCCCAGGCGCGCCTCGTGCTTCCTGCCGTAGCGCTCCATGTCGCGGAACCCGTCGCCGCCGGACACGTACGTGAGCACCGCGATGGCGAGGATGTCGGAGAGCCGGTGCCTCCTCTGGCGGTCGATGCGCGGGTCCGGCACCGACTTGAGCATCCCGAGGCACCCCTTCAGGACGCGCCTCTCGAGCCTTGCGGAGGCGGCCTGCGCCGCCCCGAAACTTTTTTCGAGATTCTGGGTTGACATGTCGTCTATAATTATATATAATATGCGGCGTTTTTTCAAAGAGCAGAGGCTGCTCGCCGAGATGGCCTCCATCGGCAGGATGTGCCGGGGAAAGGTGTCCGTCAGGCGGCAGGGGAAGTCGGGAGGCGAGTACTTCGTCCTCCAGTGCTGGCGCGACGGCGGCAACCGTTGTCGGTACGTCCATCCGGCGCGCAGGGAGGCGTACGAGGAGGCCTGCGAGGGCTACAGGAGGTTCATGGCGCTCGCGGAGGCGTACGCCGACATCGTGATAGCGAGGACGGAAAGGGAGATCGCCAGAATCAAGGCCGAGGACGGCAGGACGAAGAAGGCCCGCGCCGCAAGACGAAGAAGGCCCGCGCCGCAAGAGGCCGGGCGGGCTGACGCCCGCCGCGAAACTCAAAAACCGGCACCAGCCAGATTGTGGCAGGGCATCGTTTTTTTAATGCGTCAGCCCTGAAACGACCACCCTTATCCCGGATTTTCCGGGATAATTTATCCCGATTTTTCACGAGACCCCCGAAAACATTGGCCTCAAATTTGAACGCGATGCGACGACGTGGCGCGCCATCTCGGGCGGCAGCAGGTTCGCCTCGGTCAGACGCGCAACCGGCCACCAGACGAACTCGATCCAGTCTTCCTGCGCGACAACGGGGGCTGTCCCCGCCGTGCCCAAGTCCAGGCGATAGACGAGCGAGATCTCGCAGTGCCGCTTGCCGTGTTGCTCGAACTGGCTCTCGACGACGCCAAGGAAGTCGCCTGCCGTCGCGTCGAGGCCCGTCTCCTCCTTCATCTCGCGCACAAGCGCCGCGCGCGACGTCTCGCCGAACTCGATGTGCCCGCCCGGAAGATAGGTGTAGCCGCCCTTCTTCGGACGGCAGAGAAGGACGCGCCCGTCCACGACGCACACGCCGCGCGCGATGTTCTCGATGCCTGACAGCTCGTATTCGGGAAGGTCGTTCATATCGGTTTCTCCTGTGAAAGGCGTGACTGCGAATGGGCGTGGCAGATCGCCAGCCCCAGGGCGTCCGCCGCGTCGTTCTGCGGCAGTTCGGAAAGCGCAAGCAGCGTCTTGACCATGCGCTGGATCTGCGCCTTCTCCGCAAGGCCGTTTCCGCAGATCGCCTTCTTCATCCGGCGCGGCTCATACTCGTAGACCGGCAGCCCCGCGTCCGCCGCCGCCGTCAGCACCGCGCCGCGCGCCTCGCCGAGGACGAGCATCGTGCCCGCGTTCTTGCCGTAGATGACGGACTCGATCGCCATCATGTCCGGCGCAAACGCCGCGATCAGCTCGGCGACCTTCGCGTGGATCGCCTTGAGGCATGCCGTCAGCGGCAGGCTGGGCGCATTGCGGATGTTGCCGCAGTCCAGCATCCGAAGTCGCGAGCCCTGCGCCTCCAGGACGCCGTAGCCTGTCGAGCGAAGCGACGTGTCGATTCCGAGGACCGTCATTGCGCATCATCCGTCAGCGCCGCAAGCTCCGCAACCGTCAGGTCGCGCCACGCGCCGGGCGCAAGGTCGCGCGGCAGCTCGAACGCGCCAACGGCGATGCGCCGAAGCGACAGGACGACGAGATGCGCCGCCGAACACATCTTGCGGATCTGCCGCTTGCGCCCTTCCGTGAGGACGAACTTCAGGAGCCGCACGTTCGCGCCGAGGTCGCGCACCTCCTCGACGGGCACGGGACGAATCGTGTAGCCGTCGTCCAGCGTGAGCGGCGAACGCAGCGTCGCGAGCTTGTCGGCGCTCCAGCGGCCCGCGACCTTGACGAGATACGTCTTGCGGTGCGCGAAGCGCGGATGCGTCAGACGGTTGACGAGGTCGCCGTCGTTGCTCATGAGGAGCAGCCCCTCCGAATCCTTGTCGAGGCGCCCGACCGGCACAAGGCGTTCGGGAGTCTTCACAAGCTCGGCGACGGTCGGCCCGCCGAACGGGTCGCTCATCGTCGAGAGGACGCCGACGGGCTTGTTGAGGACGACCGTCCGCTTCCGCTCCGCCGCGATGATCGGCCGACCGTTCACGCGGACGTCGGCCTCGGCGCCGAAGCGCGCACCCGGTTCCTTGACGACAAGGCCGTCCACGGTGACGACGCCCGATTCGATCAGCGTCGCCGCCCCGCGCCGCGAGGCAACCCCCGCGTGCGCCAAGATGTTCTGAAGCCGTTCGCCTTCGTTCATGTTCCTCAAACCTCCAGCAAGACAAGTGAAAAGTTGTCGGGCGCGCCCTGCCGAACGACGTCCGCCGACAAGCGCGCGGCGGCCGCCTCCAGCGTCGGCGCGGCCGAGACGAACGCCGCGAGCCGCCCCGCCGAGACGACGTCATGGACGCCGTCCGTGCAGAGAAGGAACCGCGACGAATCCGTCGAGTCGATCTCCAGCCACTCCGGGCGCAGCGTCTCCGCCGCGCCGACGGCCCGCGTCAACATAGGACTGCCGCCGCCGAGGCGGTGATCGCGCGTCAAGAGCTCGGGCATGCCGCGCCGAAAGCGGTAGACCCGGCTGTCGCCGACGTGGCAGACCGCCGCATGGCGCGGATTCGCGGGATCGAGGACGAGCGCGGCGACCGTCGAGGCGATCAGCGGCACGCCCCGCTCCCGCGCCCGCGCGAAGAGCACCGCGTTCGCGTCCTCAAGCGCCTTCTCCACGGCAGACGTGCGGGACTTGAACGTCTCGTCCGCCGCATACGTGACCATCTTCAGGTTCGCGCAGACGATCTCGCTCGCGTATGCGCCGTCCGAACCGCCGCCGACGCCGTCCGCCACGCAGTAGACAAGCCGGGCGTCATCGACGAAGACATGGTCCTGGTTGTCGGTGCGCGCAAGCCCCGTCTCGCTCGCCGAGACGGAACGGACGACGTCCGGCGCGACAGGCGCCGCTACCTTTCTCCGAAATCCGAACAGAATCATTTCGAGACCTCACTGTCGATTCGAATCCACGGCGGCGGCCGTCAGCATGCCCAGCGCATGCGTGACGGCCTTCGCCCGCACAGCCGCGCGGTCGCCCGCGAAGATCGCCCGCTCCGTGCGCGTGCCGGCCGGCGTCGCCAGGCCGAACCAGACAAGCCCGACCGGCTTCTCGGCCGTGCCGCCGCCCGGTCCGGCGATGCCCGTCACGGAGACGGCCAAGTCGGCCTTCGCCAGCCGGCGCACGCCGTCCGCCATCTGCGCGGCCGTCTCCGGCGAGACGGCCCCGACCGTGTCGAGCGTCGCCGCCGAGACGCCGAGGACATCGCACTTGACGGCATTCGCGTACGAGACGACGCCGCCAAGGAAGACGGCGCTCGACCCCGGAACCGCCGTGAGGGCCGCGCCAACGCCGCCTCCCGTGCAGCTCTCCGCCGTCGCGCAGGTCAGCCCGCGCGCCTTCAGAAGTTCAACCAGCCGTTCGGCAATCGTCACAGGCCCTCCTCTTCTGCGGCCTTGAGCCGCGTTTCCTGATCCGCAATCCAGTCTTCGTCAACCGTCGCCTCGGGCGCGGGCGCCAGCCAGTCCCCGAAGTCCCGCCGCCACGCCCGCGTCGGACTCGGCGGCCAGAAGATTCCACGCTCCAGGCGCGCGAACAGCCGTTGGGCCGCCGCCTCGACCTCGTCCAGGCCGCGTCCGTCCACGCACGGCGCGGTGAAGACAACGTCCTCCGCCGTCTGACCGAGGATGCAGTAGCCCGCCGAAATCCGCTCGCGCGTCGCGTCGGCGAACGCCGGGTCGTCCGCCGCGTCCAGCATCGCGCAGTAGAGCGGCAGCTGAAAGCCCGTCCCGTCCACCCGGCCACGCGGACGGCCGTCGGCTTCGGCCACGCCCGGAGCCGTGTCCCACATCTTGTAGTCGATGATGCTCCAGGCGCCCGTCGCCTCGTTGACGTCAATGCGGTCGCACTTGCCGTAGACGCGCACCGAACCCGTCGTGCCGTCCGGACGCGCAAACGCAGACGGCCGTTCGAGCCGGCGCTCGACGGCGACGATCCGCCAGCCCTCGGCGCGCCGCGCGGCTTGCCGGACGGCAAAATGCGCGAGCCGCCGCTTGAGGTCTTCACCCTGCGCCCTCACGGATGCGGGAACGGACGCGCCGAAGCGCGCCGCCAGCTGTTCGTCGATCTGCGCCTCAAGGAACGAGCGGATCGCCGAGGGCGACGCGGCGTCCTTCAATTCCGACCCGCCAAACGCCGCCAGCGCCGCGTGCACGAGGTTGCCGCACGCCCAGCGCGGCAACTCCGCCACGCGGCCGTCCACCCGATGAGTTCCCAAGACAGCCTTGTCGAGCAGGAACGCGGTGAACGGACACCGCGCATAACCGTCCAGCCGCGTCGGCGAAATCTTCTCCAGCGCGCGAAACGGCGGCGGAACCGGCAGATGCAGCTTCCACGCCTTCGGCAAGTCGGCCGCCGTCGCACACGGCGACTCCACGTCTGGCACTGCCGCGTCATCCGCCTCCGGCGCCAGCGCGTCAGGCCGACCCGCGCCACGGATGGCGGCCAGCAGCGCCTGCGGACTTTTCTTGCGCAGCTGGACTTTGACGAACTCGAAGATCGCGCGCAGCTTCCGCGCCGTGCGCGGCGCGATGTCGTCGATCGCCTCCGGCAAAAGCTCGGCCTGCCGGTTGTCGAGATCGACGAGCGACGCCGCCAAGTCGGCATCCGACAGGCCCAATGCGTCGCAGACCCATCGACGCACGTCGCCTTCGCGAATGAAGGCGGCAAAGACGGCGTAAGACCGCGTCCGCTGAAGCGCGTCGATCTGGCGGGCGCGCCGCGACGTCGCCAAAGCGACGTCCGACGCACACGCATCCCTGGGTCCCGTCCGCGACACGTCCGTCAGGCCAGTTCCGTCTGCAGGAGACGGCGCGCCGCGCCCGGCCCTTCGAGAAGCCGCTTGAAGTAGCCCTCGATGCGGTCGGCGAGCGGCGTCTGCGTGTAGTCGACGTGGAAGAGCGCGGCGTTCGCGAGGAGCGGGCGCAGTTCGCCCAGGTACGACGCGGGGTCGTTCCAGACCACGCCCTTGAGCTTCGCCCGCAGCTCGTCCTTGAGCGGATCGGGCGAAACCTCGATCGCCTCGCCCCGGTCGTCGACGGCGAGCAGATAACGGAACCAGCCCGCGAGCGCGAGCGGAATCGCAACGAGCTCGTTCAGGTCGCGCCCTGCGGCGATCGAGCTCTTGACCGTCTCGCCGAAGCGGATGCCGACCTTCTGCGACGTGTCGGTCGCGATGCGGCGCGGATCGTCCGGCATGAACGGGTTCGGCAGACGCGCCGTGACGACCTCGTCGAGAAACGCTTTCGGCGAGAGGATCTTCGGATCGACGACGACCGGCAGACCCTCGACGTAGCCGAGGCGCTTGACGAGGCGGACGATGTCCGCGTCCTTCATTTCCTCGCAGATGAGCGTGTAGCCGAGGAGGCAGCCGTACATCGACATGGCCGTGTGGAGCGGATTGAGGCACGTCGTCACCTTCATCGTCTCGGTCTTGTTCACCGTCGCGCGGTCGCAGAAGTAGACGCCCGCCTTCTCGAGCGGCGGACGCCCGTTCGGGAACGTGTCCTCGACGACGAGGTACTGCGGCTTCTCGGCGTTCACGAACGGCGCGATGAACGTCTTCTTCGACGTGACGATCGGCGACATGTCCTCGATGCCGTCGGCGGCGAGCGACGCCTCGACCCGCGGATGCGGACGCGGCGTGATCTTGTCGATCATCGACCACGGGAACGCGACCGCCGCGTCGTCGTTGAGGTAGGCGAGGAAGGCGTCCGTCACGAAGCCGTTCGCCCGCCAGGCCTCGGCGATCTCGACGACCGACGCCTTCAGCTTCTCGCCGTTGTGCGAGCAGTTGTCCATCGAGACGACCGCGAGCGGCAGGCGCCCGGCGTTGAAGCGCTCCCACAGGAGCGCGCAGACGATCGCCATCGCATGGCGGGCGGACGCGGGACCGTCCTTCAGGTCGGCCGCGACGACCGGCAGGTACGCGCCGTCCGGCGTGCGGAGCGCGTAGCCCTTCTCGGTGATCGTGAACGAGAGCATCTGGAGGGACGGCGCGCGGAAGATCGCCTTCAGCCGCGCGGCGGCGTCGGGGTCGGCGAAGTTCGCCTTCAGCCCCTCGGCGACGCCCGCGAGGACTTCGCGCGTCGTCGTGCCGTCCGGGTTCATGAGGACGTTCAGCGTGAGGGAATCGAACGGCGTGTAGATCCTGTCGATGGCGTCGTAGTCGAACGTGTCGCAGGCGATGATGCCCGTCTTCGCGAGCCCCGCGTCCAGGAGCCGCTGGCTCAGCGAGCCGATGAAGCCCCGGAAGATGTTGCCCGCGCCGAAATGCACCCATTCGGGCGTCTCGCGCGTCTGCGCGCGCACGGCGGCGATGTCGAACTTCGGCAGCGCCACGTGCGCGGCCGCCCAGGCGTCCACCTGGTTCCGGATCGAATCAAGGTTCAGTTTCATGCTGACTTCCTCTGTTTGACTGTAAATGACAAAACGGCAACAACCGACGCGCCGCTCACGCGCGGCCCTGCGACGGCCAGTCCGCCGGCAGCGCCGCGAGGACGGCCGCGACGACCTGGTCGAGCGTGAGGTCGCTCGAATCGATTTCCAGGACACCGTCCGCCTTGCGCAGCGGCGCGTACTGCCGCGTCGAGTCGATCGCATCGCGCGCGAGGAGGGAGGCCTTCACCGCCGCCTCGCTCTGGTTCGCAATGCCCTTGGCGACCTCCTCCCGCTGACGCCGGCGCGCGCGCGCCTCGGCGCTGGCCGTGAGGTAGAAGCGCGCGGGCGTGTCGGGGAAGACCGCCGTCGTGATGTCGCGTCCCTCGACGACGAGGTCGCCGTGCGCCGTCAACCCGCGCAAAATCGCCGTGATGCGGTCGCGCACGGCCTTCACCGTCGCGACGGCCGAGGCGTGCGCGTTGATTTCAGGCGTGCGAATGCGGTTGCCCGGCGCCTCGCCCTTCACGAAGTAGGCAATCGCGCCGTCTTCGGGACGACAGTCGATCGCGACGGTCGCGGCATACGCGGCAACGGCCTCGGGATTCGACGTGTCAACGCCGTTCTCGAGGCACTGCCAGGTCATGATGCGGTAAAGCGCCCCCGAATCGACATGCAGATAGCCGAGCTTTCGCCCGACGATTCGCGAGACCGAGCTCTTGCCCGCACCCGACGGGCCATCTATGGCAATGACGTGTGACATAAGAAGTGGGA